>JAFPCM010000161.1 GCA_017390185.1 Muribaculaceae bacterium | reverse complement strand
GATAGCGTGAGGGTTCCACCTCTTCCCATTCCGAACAGAGAAGTTAAACCTCACCACGCCGATGGTACTGCGAAAGTGGGAGAGTAGGTAACCGCCCCTTTAACGAGCGCCCTGGTTCATACGAGCCGGGGCGCTTTTGTTATATAATGTATTCAGTTTCTATGTGAAAGCCACTTGATGCCGATTATTGAGGGGTAGGTGGAAATTCTCTGGAAATAAGGAAGATACATGATCGTTTCGTGGCTTAATGTTGGCTATCGGTTGGTGTTATAGATGTGAGTTATGGGGAGGTAGATATATTCTATGATGTTTTTTTGTGGTTTAACTAATAAAATTATTTACCTTTGTAACAGAAAAAATTTAAACACATTAAATATATATGAAACAGATTATAAATGCTCGCATTCTCACTCCCCAAGGTTGGATTGAAAATGGTTCGGTTTTAGTTGAAGGTAGCAAAATTGCTGCAGTTATGGATTGCTCACATCCTGTAGCTGGTGCAGAAGTGATTGATGCTAAAGGCAATGTTGTTGCTCCCGGTGGTATCGAAATCCACGTTCATGGTGGTGGCGGTCGCGACTTCATGGAAGGTACTGAAGAAGCTTTCAAAGTTGCTGTTGATGCACACTTGAAACATGGTACTACTTCAATTTTCCCCACTCTTTCATCTTCGACTGTTCCCATGATTGAGGCAGCTGCTGAAGCATGTACAAAAATAATGAATGAAGACCCCAATACTCCTATTCTCGGTCTTCATCTTGAAGGTCACTACTTGAACTTGGCTATGGCTGGAGGTCAGTTGCCCGAAAATATCAAGAATCCTGATCCCGCTGAATATGAACCCATCATCAACAAATGGCCATGTATCAAACGTTGGGATGCTGCGCCTGAATTGCCTGGCGCTGTAGAGTTCGGTAAATTCATCACTTCAAAAGGTGTGTTGGCTTCTGTCGCTCACACTCAAGCAGTTTACAAAGATGTAAAAGCTGGTTATGAAGCCGGTTTCACTCATGCAACTCACTTCTACAATGCAATGACTGGCGTTCATAAAAAACGCGAGTTCAAATATGAAGGTACAATTGAAAGTATCTATTTGATGGACGATATGACAGTTGAATTGGTTGCTGACGGTATTCATGTTCCACCGGCAATGTTGAAGATGGTTTACAAAATCAAGGGCGTAGAGCGCACATGTGCTATTACCGACGCTTTGGCAGTTGCTGCAAGTGATAGCCAAACCGCATTTGACCCCCGCGTAATCATTGAAGACGGTGTTTGCAAATTGTCGGACCGTTCAGCTCTTGCAGGTAGTATCGCTACCATGGACCGCTTGATTCGCACAATGGTTCACCAAGCTGAAATTCCTTTGTTTGACGCTTTGCGCATGATTTCAGAAACACCTGCCAAGATTATGAAAGTGTATGACCGCAAAGGTTCTTTGGAAAAAGGCAAAGATGCTGATATGATCGTTCTCGACAAAGACTTGAATCTTTGTGGCGTAATGTCAATGGGTAATGTGGTAGAAGGTACTTGGACTGTATAATCTAACTCCAACATATATAAAAAGCCCGGCGTTTGCTGGGCTTTTGTCGTTTATAGAGCACTGAGTGGCGGCATAAATGCGTCGGGGATGTGCTCGAGTTGATAACCTTTTTCGGGCGAACCGACGATTAATATGATGTCAAATTGCGGTTCGTGAGGAATATTGTACATCTGTATGTAAACATTGGCTGCACGGGTAAGGTATATGATTTTTTTGCGGTCAATTGATTCAAGAGGATCGACATAATCATCGCTGCGTGTCTTGACTTCGACAAAAACAATGCGATTGCCCTTCATTGCGATAATGTCAATTTCCCAATGATTGCATCTCCAATTTCGTTCGGTGATCGCGTAACCTTCGGTAATGAGTTTTTCGCAGGCGAGATTTTCGCCCCATTGTCCAAGACTATTGTGCAGAGCCATAATGATTGTGTTTTGCGTGCAAACTTACACAAAATATTTGATGTTTTGAAATTTGGGGTTGTATATTAAATTGTTAAATATACATGTGGTCGGTAAAAATGGCCGTTAAGTAATAGGTTTTGAGATATTTGTATATATTATTTTGACAATAATGAGCCTAATTGTATTTTTGTATAATTAAATTAACTAACTTAGACTTTTCATAGATACCATGCGAAAAATTTCATTAACGCTGCTGTTATGCGTGTCGTTATTTGCGTTTGCGACTGAGACATTGATTGTCCGTCATAAAACCGGTGACACTGCTTATGGTATTTCAACCATCAGCCACATTACTTTCCCCACCGATGGTAGCGGGGTAGTTCTCAATTTCAGCGATGGCACTTCAAAAACGTTCTATCGTGCCCAATTTGTTTCTTTGCGTTTTAATAGCGATTTGTCAGGTGTTGATTTTGTTGATTCAAACGACAATCAGGCAATATTGTATAATAATTCATCGTCAGAAATCATTGTTCTTGGCGAAGAATGTGCAATAGAAGTTTATGCGGCAAATGGCGCACTTGTAGCTGAAGGCAAAGGCACTGTGCTGAATGTATCGCAATTATCGGCTGGAACCTATGTTGTTAAAGCCGCAGGTTTAACTTCTAAAATTGTTAAGCGATGAAAAAGATAGTACTTTCAGCATTGGCTGCGATGTCGTTGTTCTCACTTGCATGGGCAGCCGAAACCATGTGGATTCAGCGTGCCGATAACATCACAATGGGTCTTCCCCTGGAACTCGCTGATAGCGTAGCGTTGTCGAGCGATGGCAAGTCGGTGATATTTCAGGCCAATAATGCAGTTTCGCAGGCGCTTTCAAATTCCAATATAGTTAAAGTAACAATGGGCGATGCACAGAATGTGGTGTCGGTGAAATATAGCGGAACTGATGCAGCTATAGTCAACCCCTATGCATTTGAAGGCGTTTCGGTTGAGAAAAATGGCGGGGATGTTATCATTCGCTCAACATCAAGCGAAGAACTGACATACGATTTGTCAGGCACAACAACATCGGGTTCGTTTAAAATCTATTCTGATAAGAAATTTATTTTGAATCTTGATAATGTGTCTATTACCAATAACGATGGCGCTGCAATTAATATCCAATCGGGTAAAAAATGTACAGTAAACCTCGTTGGTACATCGTCACTCACTGACGCCTCATCTTATGCAACTGTAAGCGGCGAAGATCAAAAAGGCTGTTTTTTCAGCGAAGGTCAGTTGGTGTTTACTGGCGAAGGTACATTGAACGTTACAGCAAATTACAAACATGGTGTTTGTAGCGATGACTATATTGACATTCAATCGGGTTCGGTTAAGATTCTCAAATCCGCCAATGACGGTATTCGAGCCAATGACTATTTCTTGATGACAGGCGGCTCATTGACCACAACATCAACAACCGGCGACGGTATTGATGCTGATGCCGGTTATATAAAGATAGATGGCGGAAGCATCAACGTGTCAATTTCGGTTGCTGACACAAAAGCAATTAAGTGTGACAGTATTATTGAAGTTAACGGTGGTAGTGTGACATTGACAGTGCCTGCAGCCCAAGGAAAAGGCTTCAAGACAAAACAGACAATGACTGTTAATGGCGGTACAATCACTGCAAACATGACTGGTGCAGTGGCAATCGTATCTAATGATCCCTCATACTGTACTGCATTTAAAACCGATGTTGACTTTGTGATGAACGACGGTGTTGTTACTGTTACTCACACAGGTGCCGGTGGTAAAGGCATTTCGGCCGATGGCAATGTGAAACTTGCTGGCGGCAAGCTCTCAATTGATGTTACAGGAGCAAATGGAACTTATACCAACCTCTCTGGTGTAACCGATAACTATTCGTCAACATGTGTATCGGCCGATGGTGCTATCAATGTTACAGGCGGCGATATTACACTTGGCGTGAAAGCAAATTCTGCCAAAGGTTTCAAATCAGATGGTAACACAACAATTTCGGGCGGTACGATTAATGGCACATTGACCGGTAGTTCGGTTGTTGTAAACTATGATCCTTCACACTGTACATTGATTAAATGTGACGGCAATTATACTCAAAACGGGGGTACAATCACAGCAACACACTCGGGAGTAGGTGGTAAAGGTATCTCTGTTGATGGTGTAGCAACATTCAATTCGGGTAATGTTACAATCACAACAACAGGTAGCGCTGCCACATATACAGCATCAAGCGGTACAGATACTTATAGCCCCATTTGTATTTCGGTTGACGGTAACCTCAATCTTTTGGGCGGTACATTCAATGTCAAAGCAACTGGTGCCGGTGGCAAGTGTATCAAGAGCGACCAACAAATTATTATGGGAACAGTCGACGGCGTGTCACCCGACGTAACAGTGACAAATCCCACAACATCAGGCGGTATGCAACAAGTGTGGAACTACTCTGAAAAATCGGGCAGTTCGGCTTCTTGGATGACAACTGGCGCACAAGTTGTGAATGATATAGCATTGAAAGATGGCAAACTTTATGTTGTTCGTCGCAATGGATCTAACTCTGACAACAATATTCAAATTGTAAATGCTTATACAGGCGCACAAGTTGGCTCATTGAATACATCATCATGTACAACAGGCGTTCATTATTTGAGTGCTGTTGAACGTTTGGGCAATTCGATTATCGCATGTAACTTGACCAACTCGGCAACTACAAACTTCGTTATTTACAAATGGGATAGCGATGCTGCTAATCCAACTGTAATGCTCAGCGCTGCACCTCCTTGTGCTCGCATCGGAGACGTTATGTCGGTAAGTGGTGACATGAATAGTGGTCGCATTTGGTTTGTATATGATAACATCGTTTATTACTATACAGTGAGCAATGGTGCTATCACATCTACAACTCCCAGCCAAATCTCTTTGACCAAAAACGGTAGCGCATACTCTATTGCTGCAAGTGTTGCATATTCAAATGTAACAGTAGAAAGCGATGGCTCTTTCTGGGTGTCAAGCTCTTTGGCTAACTATGCTGCAACACATTTCAGCTCAACAGGTGCATATATCGAAGAGTTGCCTTCAGGCTTAGTCAACAATCAAGGTACAGATATGAAAATCTTTACCTATGACGGTGTCAAATATGCCGCAGCAGCCACATATCTCAATACATCAAATACGGCTATTGCTGATGGTGCATTCTCTTTGATTAATATGTCAACAATGTCATCAACCGGCACATATCCTGCATCGGGCCTTGGCGGTACTCGCAACACAAGTTTCCGCACATCGATTTGCACAGAAACTGCCACCGACGGCTATTATGTGTGGATGAATGTTCCTTTCCAAGGTGCAGCATGCTATAAATATTCGGTAGCGAAAGAAGAGGAAGGTGAAGATTCTGGCAACACAGAAGAAGAGCCCACAACTCCCAGTACTATTGCTCCTCTTGTTGTAACAGCACAAACAACCGGAGCGCAATTTGGAAGTTCTTCATCAGGTGGCGGTGGAGGTCGTCCTGGCCAGCCTGGCTCATCAACCTCAACCAATGGATCAACCAGTCCAAAAGTAATCAAAGCAATGTCTGCAATGACAGTTAATAGTGGCAGTTTCACTATTAAGTCATCGTCAGAAGGTGGCGAAGGTCTTGAATCAAAAACTACAATTACAATTAATGGCGGCAACTTCTATTTTAACACTTATGATGACTGTATCAATGCCAAAACAGCACTCTATATCAAAGGCGGTAATTTGCGTTGCGTGGCAACAGGCAACGATGCAATTGACTCAAACGGAGCAATGCAGATTTCGGGCGGCTTGATGTTGGCTAATGGTACTCGCGAACCCGAAGAGGGCCTTGATGTGGATAACGCAAGTCAGTTGTCAATCACAGGTGGCACAGTTATCAACCAAAAGGGTAATATGCTTAATATCACAACTACACAAGCCAAAGTACCCACAATCAAATATTCGTCATCGATATCGGCCGGTACATTGATCACGATTACAGACTCGTCGGGCAACCACCTCTTGTCGTTCAAATCTCCCCAAGCAATGAGTCAAGGTTGTTACATCACATTGCCTCAATTTAAGTCGGGTAGTTCATATAAACTTTACACAGGAGGCTCAGTGAGCGGAGGCACAGTGTTTAACGAAGTGACAGTAGGAGGTTCGTTCACGGGCGGCACACAAGTTAAATCGTTCACTATCTCATCTAACTTGACATCGATTTAATTGTTCCTATTTAATTAAATAACGAGGGCTTCGCATTACAGCGAGGCCCTTGCTATTTGTTGGCGAAAAGTTGTGTGGTGATGAGAAGTGCCTTATTATAAGTGAAATAGGTTGTCGGTATAGGTGATGTCTATGGGGGTATAGACAAATTCGTTTGGGGTAAATCTCAAGAGATTGAAAATGGTTAATTATATTTGCATCACAAACAAAATAACATAAATAATAACCCTAAATAAATTGTAAAAATGAAAAGGTTTATAACAGTGTTTAGCGCATTTATAGGTTTGACAATGATGGCCTCGTGTGAAGATTGGACCGGTTTTAATCACTTGAGCGATTTGACTACATTGCCTAAAGTGTCACAGGAATTTATTGCAAAGCACTTTGGCTCAAATGTGAAGGTTCGAGAATTTGAGCGTGATGCAGAAGACAATACCTATAATGTTGAATTAAGAAACGGATATGAGTTTGAATTTGATGTTCAAGGTGCATTGATTGAAGTGAGCGCAACCGACCGCAAAGATATTGCAGTGGATATTGTGACAGACATTCTTCCTGCAAATGCTGTGAATTATCTTGATGATGAAGATCGCCTTGACGATATTGATGACATAAAAGTGCTGAGAACTGGCGAATATTATGTGTCGATTGATAAGGCGTTGGCAGATGTAAACTATTGGTTTGACAAAGATGGCAACCTGACACAAAAGTTAAAAGATTACTAGATATTTTCAAGCAACAAAAAACGCGCAAACCCAGTGGTTGCGCGTTTTTTGTTATTTTAAGATAGCTGTTTATTAGAAGAGGTAAGCAGCTGTGATTGTCCAATAGTTGTTTTTGATGTTGCTGTCAAAGTTGGGGTTTTCCTTGTTAATGTATTTTGCATATTCTGTAATGCCGAATCCGTAACTTGCGCCAATTTGAACATGGCTCATGATTTCAACACCGATACCGAGATTCCAATCAACATTGAATTTTTGGTTTTCGATTGTAGCCATTTTGTCGTCGGCTTTATAGACATCATATACGCTACTTGTAAGGAATGAGAAGCTGGGACCTGTGAATACATATGGCGCAACAAAGTTACCAACAATGGGTAAGCCGATTTTCCACTTCAAGTTAAGGGGGATTTCAATGTAATCGTTGTTTGTGTTGATGTTTCCTTCAGTAAAGTTGATTTCAGAAGAACGGTGAACATACATCACAGAGGCGTCAACACCGAGGTTAAACACGGGAAGCATAACTTCAAGCATGAGACCACCAGTGAAGCCTGCGCGGTTGCTTGCGTCAAGATTGCTATACAAGTCATCAAGATTGTCGCTCAATTTGATATCGTTGAGAGCCATACCAGCTTTCACACCAAATTTTACTTGTGCGTTTGCACTAATACCAACAGCAAAAATCAAAGCGATGGCGATAAAAATGCGTTTAAGATTTTTCATAAAATTGAGTTTTGGTAATGTTTGTTATTTATAATTTGCAAAGTTAGAACACTCAAACAAAAATTACAAATATAATTATGAAAAGTTCGCTCTTAAATTGTTATCTTTGCAAATTATGACACAAGAAGTAAAAGAAAATCAGATTGACGGAAAATTGGCTTTGCAAGAAAAGGTGATTGCAATGCTTAAAACCGTATATGACCCCGAGGTGCCTGTCGACATCTATGAGTTGGGTTTGATATATAAAATTGACATTGATGATGAGCTGAATCTCAAAATAGATATGACAATGACCGCTCCGTCGTGTCCGATGGCCGATTTTATTCTTGACGATGCGCGCATGAAACTTGAAAGTATTGATGAGTTGAAAAGTGTGGATATCAAAGTCGTGTTTGAGCCTGAATGGACTAAAGACATGATGAGCGAAGAGGCTAAACTTGAACTCGGATTTTTGTAAAATTATGAGCCGCACTGCCACATATTTTATATCAGACTTGCATTTGGGCGCAGCCTATCTCGAAAATCCTTTGGATTATGAGCGAAGGGTTGTGAGATGGTTGCATTCGGTTAAAGACACAGCGTGCGAGATATACTTGCTGGGCGATGTGCTTGATTATTGGTATGAGTATCGTAATGTGGTTCCGCGAGGATTTACGCGCTTTTTGGGAACTTTGGCACTGTTGGCCGACTCTGGAGTAAAAATCACGTGGCTAATAGGCAATCATGATATATGGATATTTGATTATTTGCCTGCCGAAATCGGCTGTGAGGTAATTGACGGCAGTTGCGTCAGAGAAATCTCGGGCAAGCGATTTTATATGGAGCATGGCGATGCTGTGGGCAAATTAAAACCAATGTTCAAAATGATGCGTTCGGCATTCCGAAATCGTGTGTGTCAGAAACTGTTTGCGGCAATACATCCCCGATGGACAGTTCCTTTTGCCAATAACTGGTCGTCACACAGCCGCAAAGCCGGCGGTTATCAACCCCGATTTGATGGTGAAGATAAAGAGCCGTTTATCGAGTTTGCACGAAGTTATAACCAGGCGGCAGAAGATAAAGTCGATTTCTTTATATTTGGACATCGCCACATAATGCTCGATTATAAGATGGAAAATGATGCCCGGGTTATAGTGTTGGGCGATTGGGTAAATCATTTCTCTTATGCGGTGTTTGATGAAGGAAAATTGAGCTTAAAACAGTTTGAAGAAGCGATTAAGATTAATTAACTAAAAAAGAGGCTAGTCTCGATTGAAATAAACAATAGTTGCAACTTGTTGAAGCATAATAATATGACTTAATTTATGCGACTATTCAAATTGTGGTTTGTTTATAAAATCGTGTTTTATAACATAAAAAAATGTTTGCGTGTTAAGATAAAAAGCACGAAATTTGCATCACAAACCTAAAACAATCTTTTTTACCTTAGAAATTGTACCTATTGGAAACCCATAGAAGGGAGCGTTGAGATGACGCTCCTTTTTATATTTTATAAGGGTGTGTAAAATTTACGGTGTGTTCATAGTATGTGAATAGTTCTGGCTTTTTGTATCGCCTGCTTTCCCTATTAAATTTCTACTGAGCGCCAGCTAACAATATTTAGAATATCCTGATTATTACATCCTCCCCCCTCCGAATTGCTAAGGCAATTCGGGTACGATGAGTCTCGCAATCGTGCAACCGGCATGCCGACATGCACTGCTCGCTCACTCGTGAGCTAAAGGTTCCCCTATCCACTTCGAGGCAGAGGGACACTTGATAACACTACAATCAGGAAACACTCGGTTTCAGCGCTGGCAAGTCCTCCACTGTTTTTTGCTGCAGTAATGAAATATGGGTTGTGGGGCAACGCTGCGAGGGGTTGAAACATCGAAGATGTTGCACTATTGGAAGCCCCATAATGAAGCAACGCGAAATTATGGGGTAAATGGACGGACGT
Organism: Muribaculaceae bacterium; assembly: GCA_017390185.1. GTDB lineage: Bacteria > Bacteroidota > Bacteroidia > Bacteroidales > Muribaculaceae > RGIG4079. The sequence goes on along the minus strand of JAFPCM010000161.1, from coordinate 40,322 downwards.
GCAGATACCTCGAAGAGGTTTCATTATTGCGTGTTGTATTCTCGTGCTGTGGGTGTTGGATGTATCACAGGACACCTTTAATCGGTAAATTTACTAGAGGACTTGATGATGCACTAATCGTCGCGGTAGTTGCCAAATATATTTATGTATCAATAAAGATATAAATGCATAAAAAAGTCCGAGACTATAAAAACTCGGACTTTGATATAAGAAAAATGTTTGATTATTTTTTCTTGCGGTTGCCGTAGCGGCTCATGAACTTATCAACGCGACCAGCAGTGTCAACAAGTTTTTGCTTACCAGTGAAGAAGGGGTGAGAAGAACTTGTGATTTCAAGTTTCACGAGGGGATAAGTAACGCCATCAACTTCGATAGTTTCTTTAGCAGCTACAGTTGAACGAGTGATGAAGATTTCTTCGTTCGACATATCTTTGAATACAACTTCACGATAATTTGAAGGATGGATGTCTTTTTTCATTTTGTCTATTTATTATATTTGTTTTTTATCAAAGTTAAATTAAACGCTGGTAAGGCGATAATTCGTAATGGCGTGCAAATTTAGCCATTTTTCTTTGAATGACAAAACTTTTCGTGAGTTTTTATTCAAATTCAATCATTGGTTGGTCGGCATTTACCACATCGTCGGGTTTTACGAGTATTCGTTTGACAGTGGCATCTTTTTCGGCCATCACATCATTCTCCATTTTCATTGCTTCGTAAACGAGGAGAGTGGTGCCTTTGGTCACTTTGTCGCCGGGTTTCACATTGATTGAGATCACGCGTCCGCCCATAGGAGCTTTGAGCAATTCGCCTGTGATGGGAGCATCAGCAGCATCGAGAACTTCGTTTTCGTCGGCAAATTCAATCATAGGTTGGTCAGCGTTAACAACATCGTCGGGGTTAACGAGAACGCGTTTGATGATTACATCTTTATCGGCGAGAACATCATTTTCCATTTTCATTGCTTCATAAACGAGCAATACGCTACCTTTTGCAACGCGGTCGCCGGGTTTTACTTTGATTGAAACAATGCGCCCGCCCATAGGAGCTTTAAGGACTTCGCCGGTGATGGGTGCTTGAGTAGCAGCGGGAGCTTCTTCCATAACTTCAGCAGCGGGAGCTTCTGTGGGAGTGTATTCTTCGGCGCGACGTTTGCGCAAGAAACCGTTAGCCACGCTGGGGAGAAGTTCGAGAAGGAGATATTCTTCGTCGTTAGAAGCGAGTTTCACGCCACCAAGATCGGCGAGAACGGGGTTTTCGGGTTTCTTGTATGAAGATACATCGTAGGGACGTTCTTCGGGGCTGCCTGTGATTTTTTCGCGGAATGCGGGGTCAACGGGCACGGGAGTTTTACCATATTCACCCTTAATCAATGAGATAAACTGATTTGAGGGGTTAGAATAGTCTGGGTTACCTTTCTTGCGGTCGAGGGCAACGAGTACGGCTTGGCTACCTACGATTTGGCTTGTGGGAGTTACCAAGGGTACGAGACCTGAATCGCGGCGAACTTTGGGAATCAAGCGCATTGCGTCGTCAAGAAGGTCTTCGGCACCGAGAGATTTGAGCTGAGCCACCATGTTTGAATACATACCGCCAGGCACTTCTGCATCTTTAACGAGCAAGTTGGGGCGGGGGAAGCCAAAGTATGCTTCAATAGCGTGACATGCTTCGAGAAGAGCTTCTTCTTTGTTGGCTTTAGCTGCTGCGATAGCTTTGTCAAACAATGCATCGATTTCAGCGGGAAGAGTATCTTTGAGGGGATCAAAGTCTTTAGGGAATTGTTTAGCCAAGTCAAATTGTTTGAGTGATTCGCGTGCCGCACGGAGGTTTTTGCGAATTTCGCCAACAGCTTCCATGTTAACTTCAACTTCGATGCCGAGTTTTTTAGCGAATACATAAATCAATTCGAGAGCAGGAGCAGCCGAGCCACCACCAAAGTACCAAATGTTGGTGTCAAGAATGTCAACACCGTGAATCATTGCCATGAGCGATGAAGCCAAACCATAACCGGGAGTACAGTGAGTGTGGAAGTCAACGGGAACTTTCACAGCGGCTTTGAGCTTAGAAATGATTGAAGCGGCACGAGAGGGGTTAACAAGACCGGCCATATCTTTAAGAGTGATAATCTTTGCACCGAGGGCTTCCATTGTTTTTGCCTTTTCAACAAAGTAGTCGTCGGTAAAGATTTTCTTAGGTTCTTCGGCTTTTTTCTTTTTGCCAAACAATGAAGCGAAGAAACCTACTTTTTCTTCTTTGACAGGAGTTTCGTCTTTGGGGTCAACAGTGTAACATACAGCACCGTCGGGGATACCGCCAAGATTATTGATGAGTTTGATTGACTCTTTAACATTATCAATGTCGTTGAGCGCATCGAAAATACGCATCACGTTCAATCCGTTTTTGATAGCTTCTTTATAGAAACCTTCGAGCACTGCATCGGGATAGGGTACATAACCAAAGAGGTTGCGTCCGCGAGAAAGAGCTGTCAACAAAGAGCGGCCTTTCATTGCTTCGCTAACACTGCGAAGACGGTTCCAAGGCGATTCGTCGAGATAGCGCATTACAGAGTCGGGTACAGCGCCACCCCAAACTTCCATTGCATAGAAGCCTGCATTTTCATACAGTGGGAGAAGCTGGTCGATGTTTTTCTGGTCCAAACGAGTGGCGAACAATGACTGTTGTCCGTCACGAAGTGTGAGGTCTCTGATTTTTAATTTACGTTCCATAACTTAAGGTATAGTATTAATGTTTTTGTTGTTTGATTTGGGGTGATTTCTCAAGTAAAAATATTACTTTATAGAAACAACGCAAATGTAGTGTTTTTTATCTGAATTAAGGAAATTTATCCGTAATTTTTTTCAAATAAATGAACAATTATAAGCTAATATTTTTATAATATCGGTTTATGTGCTAAATTTGTGATGTGAAAAGGAATAAAAACCTCGATATTTATGTTTAATTTTTTGAAGAAAAAGAAAGAACCGGCCCACTTGTGTGTGTCAACCGATATCCACTGTCACCTGGTGCCAGGCGTCGATGATGGCGCTCGTGATGCGGCTACTGCGGCCGAAATTATCGAGCGAATGCAGAGTTGGGGCGTTAAGCGAATTATTGCTTCGCCGCATGTTACTCAAGACACGTTTGAGAATACTCCCGAAGAGCTCGACAAGGCTTTGGCTGAGTTGCAAGCCGAATTGAATGCAAGGGGTAATAACATAGAGTTGAGCCGTTCGGCCGAATATCGAATTGATGACTATTCAATGTCGCAAATTAATAGCGGGGTGGCCACAACGTTGCCAAATTCCTATATTCTTGTTGAAAATGCGTTCATGCAAGAGCCATGGGGACTTGACCAATTATTGTTTGACCTGCAAGTGAAAGGATTGCGACCCATTCTTGCCCACCCTGAACGTTATTTTTACTATCACAAAAATCAACGCCGTTATGACGAAATTCACGCGGCCGGTACATGCTTTCAAGTCAATATGTTGAGCTTGGCTGGCTATTATGGCAAAGAGGAAAAGGTGATAGCAGAGTCCTTGGTCGCAAAGGGTTATGTCGATTTCCTTGGCACTGATATTCATCATCATCGTCATGTTGACTCTATAGAGGCTTATTTGCAGTCAAAGGATTACAGTAAGATTTTGCCCAAGCTCAATCTCCAGAACGATAAGGCGTTTTAAGCCGCAAATAGAAAATTAAGTTCGATAAATACACAAAAGCGATGAACCGGTTGGTTCATCGCTTTTGTGTATTTGACAGTGTCGGGTGCTTACTTTGTCAAGGGTGAATAGTCGCGAGAGTAGCGAAGCATTTGTGACACATAGTCTTCTTCAAAGTTGAGAGTTACATCAACAATCTTGCCTTCGGCATCATATACGGGAGTATAGATGGGGTTGACAAAACCCTTGTAGGGAGCGATGTTGAGAGCAGCGTAACGGTCGAGAACTTCTTTGTGGAGGTCGGGGTTGACTTTGACAGCATATTTTTCAACCATGTTGCGGCCGGCTTCATAGTCGCCTTCACTCTTGATGCGTTGAATTTCTTTGAGCAATGCCCCGAAGAGTGCGCGAAGTTTGTCATAATCGTTGATTTTGATAAATGTCTTTCCGTTGATAGTGTCAAGTTCGATAACATTTTCGGCTTTACCGTTTTCATATGCCCATTCGGCAATGAGTTTGCGGTTGCGCATGTGTGATTCTTCAACGTCTTTACCGGGCTCGATGCGCATAAGCTGAGTCATCATACCGTTGAGGATATACTTGTAGTATTCGGCTTTGTAGGCTTCGGGATTGTCAAGAAGACCGATTTCTACGAGTTTGGGGTCGGCAAGATAGTAGAGGGCAAAAAGGTCGGCACGAGTTTCTTCGATGGTTGCGCCGTGGGCTTTTAATGCATCGGGGTCGACACCGGGGAGCAATTTGCCAGAACCGTGACCGAGACACTCGTGGAGGTCGGTGTGGAGGTTGTCGGTGATGAAGAGATATTTGCCCATCAATTCGCGAGTGGGTTGGTCAATAACAAATTCTTCGTTAAAGCCGTTGCCTTGCGATGCCGCGTCATAGGCTTGTGTGATGTTTTCGATTGTAACCGATTTTGAACCATAGTTTGCACGAATCCAGTTTGAGTTGGGCAAATTGATGCCGATGGGTGTAGCGGGATAGGCATCACCTGCGAGGATTGCCGATGTGATAACTTTTGCAGAAACACCTTTCACTTCCTCTTTGCGGAAACGAGGGTCGATGGGTGAGTTGTCTTCAAACCATTGAGCATTGTCGCTGATTATTTGTGTGCGGTTAGATGCTTCAATATTTTTGAAGTTAACGATTGATTCCCATGCGCCGGTCATGCCGAGGGGGTCACCATATGATTCGATAAAACCGTTAATGAAGTCAACTTGTGATGCTGTGTCTTGCAACCAAAGGATTGAATACTCGTCAAAGAGGCGAAGGTCGCCAGTGTTATAGTAGTTGATGAGTGTTGCAATGGTGTTGCGTTGAGCTTCGTTTTCGGCATATCCCATAGCCTTTTCCAAGTGAGAAACGATTACTTTGATAGCTTCGCCATAAAGTCCTTCGGCCGAGTAAACTTCTTCGATTACTTTGCCGTCTTTTTTCACTTTGCGTGAGTTAAGACCATAAGAAATGGGAGTTGTGTCGTTGGGGTTTTTGAGAGCGGCAAAGTATGCTTCAACTTCGGCTTGAGTAACACCATCATAGAGGTTGTTGGCAGATGTAGTGATGAGGTCTTGGCCTTCGGCTTGGTTAACTCGTTTGGCCATGACTGTGGGGTCAAAGATCACGGGAGTCAACTCGGCAATCATTTCGTCGACTGATTGGCCGTTGAGGGGGAGCGATTCAGGGGCAAGCGCTTTAACTTGTGCGGCGAAAAATTCGGCAGAAAACTCGGGAATGAACTTGTCCATTGAATAGTGGTGGTGAATGCCGTTGGCAAACCAGATGAGTTTCAGATATTTTTCAAACGCTTTGAACTCGTCGCTATTTTTGTCACCTGCATAGTTGGTGTAGATTTGTTCCATCACTTGACGGATGCGCAAGTTGTATTTGCCGTTTTGGTCCCAAAGGATGTCACGGCCAGCAATTGCGGCTTCTGTGAGGTGATAGATGAGTGCTTTTTGCTGTGTTGAGAGTGCTTCGAAACCGGGCACTTTGTAGCGTAGAACTTCGATGTCGGCAAAGCGGTCGACTGTGTAGTCGAAGTCGTCAACAGGTTGTTGAGTCATATTGCAAGATGAGATAGTGAGCGCGATTGCTGCACTGGGGATTAATTTGTTTAAGAATGACATAATTATATATGTGATTATTTATTGGTAATTATTCAACATAAAGAATAAGCCCTTTGAGGTATTCGCCTTCGGGATGGTAGATGTTGATGGGGTGGTCGGCCGGTTGTGTGAGTTGGTGCAAGATTCTCACCTTGCGTTTTGACATAGCCGCTGCCGAGAACACTGCGAGACGGAATTGCTCTTTGCTGATTGCTTGTGAGCATGAGAAAGTAAACAAGATGCCTCCGGGACGAATTTTCTCAAACGCCTTGGCATTGAGTTTGCGATAGCCGATCATGGCATTTTTGATTGCACTACGGTGCTTTGCAAATGCTGGAGGGTCGAGAATGATGAGGTCATATTTGTCGTCAATGCCGTTGAGAAACTTGAATGCATCTTCGGCATAGGCTTGGTGGCGTGTGTCTCCAGGGAAGTTGAGCTCTACATTGGCGTTTGTGAGTGTGATTGCTTTTGAAGAACTGTCAACCGAGTGTACAAGGTTGGCACCGCCTCTCATTGCATAGAACGAGAAGCCTCCGGTGTAGCAAAACATGTTTAGCACATTGCGACCTGCAGCATAGTGCTCGAGGAGGCTGCGGTTGTCGCGCTGGTCCACAAAGAAACCTGTCTTTTGTCCTTTGAGCCAATCGACATGGAATTTCAAGCCGTTTTCAACCGCAATGTTGGTCTCAAACGAGCCTATGATATAGTCGTTTTGAGGATCGAGTTGGGCTTTGAACGGGAGAGTGGTCTCTGACTTGTAATATACGTTCTTGATGCCTGCGCCTTCGAGGTTGACAAGCGCGTTGGCAATGATGTTGCGAGCAAAGTGCATGCCGGGAGAGTGGGCTTGAACAACGGCTGTGTTGCCATAAAGGTCAACGATGAGCCCGGGCAAGAAATCGCCCTCACCGTGAACGAGTCGCATAGCATTGTTGTCTTCGCGAATGAGGTTGAGGGTGCGGCGGAGATTGTAAGCGGCAGTGAGTCGGTCGGCAAAAAATGCTTCGTCGATAGCTATGTCATCAAACGAGAGAATGCGCACAACGATACTGCCAATCTGAAAGTGTCCGATACCGATAAAGTCGCCTGAACTGGTTACGACCTTGACGGTCTCGCCTTCTTCGATGTTTTCGGGCATTGATGCCACCGCACCCGAGAATACCCACGGGTGGAGACGCAACAATGATTCTTCTTTGCCTTTTTTGAGGCGTATTATTTTGTATTCCATTGATTAGTGCTTATTTGAAGAAGAAACGATATATGTCATTGCCATTGGCAAAGATGAGCAACGCAAAAATGAAAATCATACCGGCAACTTGGGCATATTCAAGAAATTTGTCGCTTGGTTTGCGGCGGGCGATGATTTCATATAAGAGGAAAAGCACGTGTCCGCCATCGAGGGCCGGAATGGGAATGATGTTCATGAATGCGAGCACTACTGAGAGGAATGCCGCGATTTCCCAAAATGAACGCCAGTTCCAAGTGTCGGGGAAGATGCTGCCGATTGAACCGAAACCGCCAAGGCTTTGTGCGCCTTCGGCCGTAAACAAGTGCTTTAGCGAACTTACGTAAGACGCAAGTGTGGTTGTGCCGATTTCCCAACCTTTAGGGATTGATTCAAAGAATGAGTATTCAACAATATCGATAGGGTAGATATCGGTGATGGGCCTCAATTGAATGCCGATTTTGCCTGCTGCGGTGGGGGTGATGTTGAGGTCAACGAGTAGTCCGTTGCGGTCAACAGTGATAGATGTTTCTTTGCCGCCGTGTTGGGCCAATGCGGGAGTGAATTCAGTGAAAGATGGGGTGCTAACGCCGCCAACAGCCACAATGTGGTCGCCTTCTTGCAATCCGGCAACAGCTGCGGGGTCGCCTGCAACTACTTTATGCACATAAACGGGAACGCGGTAGGCAAAGAATCCTTCTTCCTCGTTAAGACGGAAAAGGAAGTCGTTGGGAATGTTGATGTTGACAGTGTCGTTTTTGCCGCGAAGAACGGTTACAACATCGGCTTCAATCATCTGCATTGTGTGGTTGCGGTCAGAGGCGTTGAGTTTCACGCCGTCGGCCATCAAGGGAATGTCGCCGTTTTGGAAACCTACTGCTTGTGCTGCGGGAACATAGTCAAAACCTTCGCTTGCGTTTTCAAATGCGATGGTCTTTTCACCCCAACTGAAGGCGATGCCCGAGTAGATGACGACTGCGAGAATGAAGTTGAACAATACGCCGCCAATCATAACCAACAATCGTTGCCATGCAGGTTTAGAACGGAATTCCCACGATTGTGCGGGTTTTTCCATCTGTTCTTTGTCCATAGACTCGTCAATCATACCGGCGATTTTTACATATCCGCCCAATGGCAACCAACCGATACCGTATTCGGTGTCGCGCCATGTGGTTTTCAATGTTCCGTCGGGGTTGAGTTTCTCGATTTCTTTGGGTTTCCATTTGAAAAGCGAAAACCAAGGGTTGAAAAACAAGTAGAATTTTTCCACTTTGATGCCAAATGCGCGGGCAAAGATGTAGTGGCCAAATTCGTGAACGATAACTAACAATGCTAATGCCGCTACAAGTTGGGCGGCTTTGATGAGAAATACTTCCATTAAATTCGTTTTTTGATAATTTCTTCGGCGCGCAATCGGGCCTCAGTATTTGTGTTTACAAAGTCTTCAAAAGTTGGGCGCTCTATAAATGCTATTTTGTCGAGCGTTGACACGATGGTGTCGTATATGTCAAGAAATGCTATGCGACGGTTGAGGAATGCGGCAACGGCAATTTCGTTGGCGGCATTGATGACGCAAGCTGTGTTGCCACCGCGTTCAAGTGCGTGATATGCAAGGTTGAGGCACGGGAAACGTTGGGTGTCGGGTGCTTCAAATGTTAGGTTGGCATAGTCGGCAAGTCGCAATGGGGTGGCATCGGTTGTCAGACGGTTGGCCTCGCCAAGTGCATAGCGGATGGGCAGATGCATGTCGGGCAAACCGAGTTGGGCCTTTACCGAGCCGTCAACAAATTCAACCATTGAGTGGATGATTGATTGAGGGTGAACAACGGCTTCGATTTGATTTGCTTCAATGCCAAAAAGCCAACGGGCTTCGATGATTTCAAAAGCCTTGTTGAGCATAGTTGCCGAGTCGATTGTGATTTTAGAGCCCATAGACCAATTGGGGTGGTTGAGGGCATCTTCAACTGTGGCTGTCTTTATGAAATCGAGCGGCTTGGTGCGGAACGGACCGCCTGAGGCTGTGATGATGAGCTTGCGAACACTCTGAGGCTCTTCGCCAACGAGACATTGGTAGATTGCCGAATGCTCCGAGTCGACGGGGATGATTGTCGATGCCGAGTGCTGCAACATAGATGTGATCAGTTCTCCGGCAACAACAAGTGTCTCTTTGTTGGCTAAAGCAATGCGTTTGCCAGCCTTGATGGCGCTGATGGTTGGCTCAAGGCCGCTGTAACCGACGGCAGCCGTAACAACAACATCAACCGAGTCGAGAGCCATGGCATCGCAAATGGCTTGACGGCCGCATGCAACATTGATGCCGGTGCCGGTCAAGGCCTCTTTGAGCGTGTTGTATTGGCTTTCGTTTGCGATTATGGCCCATTGGGGCTTGTGTTTCAACGCTTGCTTGATGAGCAGATTGACATTGTTGCCCGCAACGAGCACCTCCACGCCAAAGCGGTCGGGATATTCGGCGACGATGTCAAGGGTCTGAGTGCCGATAGAACCGGTAGACCCTAATAATGCTATTTTTTGTCGTGAAATCACGGGATATTTCAGTTTAAATCGTTTAAAACAAAATTAACTGCAAATTTAACTCAATTTATCCGTTTTTCCACCTTTGCTTATACTAATATTATATAAAACGTTTTTCAAAAAAATAAAAAACGTGGTATTCAATGTAGAGGAATGAACTATTCTTTGTTTGCCTTGTGGTTGTGTGATGCATCAAAGATGGCAAACTCGGCCTTCGTTCCGTGATACACTACCAATGGCTCGCCATTTTCATCTACAACTTTTGAGGTGTTTTTTGCTAATTCAATCAATAGTTGTATATTTGCATCAAAGTCCGTAAGCGGGGAACGAGGATTCTCTTTTGAATCGTCTTCCAAGAGCCCTGCGGACTTTTTTGTGTTTCTACATTAATTGCCTCTGCCGCGGATGTGAATGTGTAGGCGGTGCTAACTGCATCTTCTTCAAACCTGAAAAGTTCGCCATCTTCTTGCGTGGGTGAAGAATTGTTTGTAACTTCGTCGTTGGAAGACAAACCTGAAGGAAGAGCAGAAAGGGCTGCTGCCAACCCCTCTTGGGGAGAAAGTATGAGGAATTGCCCGCCCTCTCTTTGGGCTTGTCTTTTCTAATTTCTCCAACCCCTTTTTATCGAGTAATCGCCACCCTCGTTCATAGCTTTTTGGATTTTAGTTTTTGCTATCTGAGTGTTTTTTAGTATATGCATTAGGAACATTAGATGATAGTGGATGACGGCTTAGGTGCGCGCTTCTCTCTTGTTTTAGCTCCTTGGATAATGTTGTGTCTGCGACCGCACCCGACCTCTTGCCTTGGGGTGTTTTTTATGTCACCACCACGGCAGCCAAACCTTTAGTACCTGAGTTTTTCTCATTGGCTATTTCAACCTCATAGCCCTCACCAAGTTCTTGCTCTACCCAAGACTTCAGCTCTTGTGGTGTGAAGAATCGCTGATAAGAGGCAATGCGACCATTGCGTTTTACCAACACCTCTTGCGGCGAATCAAGCTCAATCTTGTCTTTGATTTTCTTTTCTTCTCCGGCTTTGCGAGTATTAATGAACATTCGGCCTCCGGTCTAAAAAGTTCGCCGTTTTCTTGTAAGGGTGAAGAATTGTTTGTAACTTCGTCGGCAGAAACCGATTGTTGTGGTTGTTCGTGCTGGTTTACAGTGTTTGACGAACCTTGCTCCTCGACAGTCGGTCTTCTATTTGTAAAAAAGTTGGTAAACTCTTCATGCTGACCTTTTATTTCAGTCGTTACACTATAAGTAACGCCATCAATATCCATCTTATAAGAGACCTTTTTGCCTTGTGGTTGTGTGAGGCATCAAAGATGGCAAACTCGGCCTTCGTTCCGTGATATACCACCAACGGCTCGCCATTCTCATCTACAACTTTTGATGCAGAATCGTTTGCGGTTACAATATTTGTAGTACCTTTGCAACGCCTTGCAAGTGGGAGGGCTGTCCTTGAACAGCATTAGAACCTACGCTTGTGAGGTTTTTTTCTGTCCAAACTTCATGTAGATGAAATCTATTGTCTCCTTCCTTTCGTGTTATTGTAACATAGCAGATGAAGCGATTTCCACTAATTTCAATGGGGGGCTGCCACTACCGCACTATCATAACCTCTGCCTTTGTGGTTATTATGGTAATCAATCAATACTCCAGCCTCTATCACTTCCTTGACCGCTGCATATGCAATGGCTTTTGTCCTACCCATACCGTGAGCAAGGCTATCGTCAGCCCCGTCTCGGTCAAGAATAACATCGCCATATAAAGGTGAGTGAGCAATATTGCCTATTGACTCAAAGTATTCTTCAACTTGGTCAGTCAAATTCTTGTTTGCTACTCTTGCAAACTCGTTACCTGTTAGCGATTTTACCGGGCTTCCGTTTAGCAAGAAGTCTTTCTTAAACACCAACTTCCAATCTCCAAACCAATTCTTGAATGCTTGTGTTCTCGCTTGCGCCCATTGCTTGGGTGTGAGCTTTGTGTCTTTGCCGTTAGGTGCTTTAAGATATGTGCTGTTGACTTTCGCTTGGTCAATGATGGCTTGTTCTTCGGCGGTATACTCATCCTCCGGTCTGAAAAGTTCGCCGTTTTCTTGTAGGGGTGAAGAATTGTTTGTAACTTTGTCGGCAGACGTGAGATTGTCTGGAGGCGTCAAGGGCGTAGAGGGAGAGGAATTTCTATTCATCAACCCGTCAGAACTATCACTTCTTTTCTTTGTGTAAAGATTTAATAACTGAAGATAGGCTGCTACCTTGGTGGATTGTTTCAGCGGATTGATTGGCAGGTCGGTCTAGTGCTGTGGCTTAATTAGACAATTCGCCATTCTTCAGTATACTGCATTTGTGCAGTTTGGGGTGATCGAAGGGGAAACCTTAGTTGATTCCAATCCCATTTATAAAGAAAATAATAAGATTTTGCATTAGGAGTCTGTTGATGGTCCCTCTCGCCCGAAGGGAAATTCGGTTCCGACAAACCATTGGCAGGCTTTTTATACACATCTACCGTACTGAAAGGAAAATATGCCCGATTTGGGATACAATGTGTTGTTTTCTTGCGTGGGTGAAGAAGTATTGCTAACTTTGTCAGTAGACAAGCCAAGCGGAAGAGTGGAAAGGGCTGCCGCCGCTCCATTATTTGGGGTCTGTATGAGGAGTTGCCCGTCCTCGCGTCTGGCTTGTGCTTTGTCGTTTAGAGTTTGTTGTATTTCCATCGGCATAGTTGATTTGCTTTATGGTCGGAAAATAGCACCAAACCCTTGACGATTAAGCAGACGAATCCGGGCTATGATAGGTCACCTCAGCGAGATCCTTTCGCTGTTGGCTTATGATAGCCTGGATTTTTTTGTATGGTAGTTTAGCCGCGCAAAATTTCTAGTGTGACACTTGATTGCGGGGCGTTGAGGGCTGTGATGCATAAAGTTTGGGCAATCTTTGGTTATTTGGCTAAATGTGTTTACCTTTGTGTTATTATGGGGAAGTTTATCCCGCCGATAATATACTAATTGTTAATTACTATGGGTGCTAATAAGAAAATTGCAAAAGTAGCGAAGTCTCGCAACAAATATACTCGAACCATTATCGTGGCGATGTGGTCGCTATTTGGCTTATCGGTTGTAGGCGGTTTTACATTGCTTGCGCTGATATATAATGGCATAATCGGTTACATGCCTGCCATTGAAGACTTGAAAAATCCCAAGGACAATTATGCGACAGTAATATATTCGGCCGATGGTCAGGAATTGGGCCGCTATTTCCGCAATACGGGCAATCGTGTATATATTTCAATGGACGATGTGTCACAACATGTTACAGACGCGTTAATCGCGACTGAAGATGTTCGCTTTTATGATCATTCAGGCATTGATGTTCGTGCCATGGCGCGCGTTCTAGTCAAGACATTGATATTGCAACAACGCAATGCCGGTGGAGGCTCAACTATTACTCAGCAGTTGGCCAAGTTGCTATATTCTCCTACGTCTGACAATATATTTGAGCGAGCATTGCAAAAGCCAATTGAATGGATGATAGCAGTGAAACTTGAGCGCTATTATTCAAAAGAGGAGATTATCAGTATGTATCTCAACCGTTTTGACTTCTTGTATAATGCATTAGGCATCAAGTCTGCGGCATATGTCTATTTTGGCAAACAGCCCAAAGATCTTACAGTTGAGGAAGCTGCGACATTGGTGGGTATGGTTAAAAATCCGTCATATTACAACCCTGTTCGTCGCAATGAGACCACACGCAAGCGTCGCAATGTGGTGCTTGATCAGATGCGTCGCAATGGCATTATTACCGAGCAAGAATGCGACTCGTTGAAGGAGTTGCCCTTGGTGCTTGATTTCCACCGAGTTGACCACAAAGAAGGTCCTGCGCCATATTTCCGTGAGGAGTTGCGTCGCATTCTACAGGCAAAACGTCCCACTCGCAAAGATTATTTTGATTGGGAATATCAAAAGTATTATGATGATTCAATCGCTTGGGAAACCAATCCATTGTTTGGCTGGGTTGAGAAAAATCCCAAGGCCGATGGCTCTAAATATGACATTTACACTGATGGATTGAAGATCTTCACCACAATTGATTCGCGCATGCAAAAATATGCAGAAGAAGCTGTGGTAGAGCATTTTGCCGGATATTTGCAGCCTCGATTCTTCAAGGAAAAGAAAAATGTGAAATGCGCTCCTTATACTTCAAATCGCGGAGAACTGTCGTCGGCACAATTAGCAGGGTTGATTGACAATGCCATGAAGCAGAGCGACCGCTATCGTGAGATGAAAAAAGCGGGTTGCAGTGAGAGCGAAATCAAAAAGGCGTTTGAAACAGCTCGCGAGATGAAGGTGTTTACTTATGAGGGTGTAAAAGACACCACAATGACACCGATGGACTCTATTCTCTATCTCAAGCATTTCTTGCGTGCCGGATTCATGTCAATGGACCCCCGCAACGGCCATGTGAAGGCTTATGTTGGCGGACCTAATTTCACATTCTTCCAGTATGATATGGTGTCGACTGGTCGTCGTCAGGTAGGATCTACAATCAAGCCCTTCCTTTATACATATGCGATGGAAGAAGGCTTCTCTCCATGTGACGAGTTTCTTAATGAACAACCAACTATTTTTGACGAACTGGGACGCCCTTGGTCGCCTCGCAATGCTTCAAAAGCGCGTGTTGGCGAAATGGTGCCATTGAGTTGGGCATTGACAACATCAAACAACTGGATATCGGCTCGCATCATGGAAAAACTCTCGCCCACAACACTTGTTAGGCTCATGCACAATCTCGGCATCACTAACCAAAGCATCGTGCCTGCGCCGTCGTTGTGTTTAGGTCCATGTGAGGTGTCGGTTAAGGAGATGGTAACGGCTTACTCGGCTTATGCAAATAACGGTTTGCGCGTCGACCCGTTATATGTAACATCTATTGCCGACGCCAATGGTAATGTAATATCGGAGTTTGCTCCAAGGCATGTTGAGGTCATTAGTGAAAAGGCCTATTATCGCATCTTGTCATTGTTGCTGGGAGTCGTTGATGGAGGTACTGGTAATCGCATTCGTCGTGCTCCTTACAATATCACAGCGCAAACGGGAGGTAAGACCGGTACGACAAATGATAATGCCGACGGTTGGTTTATGGCCTTTACCCCGCAACTTGTGTCGGGTGTGTGGGTTGGAGGCGAAGAACGCTACATCCACTTTAATGGTATGGCCGACGGTCAAGGTGCATCTATGGCATTGCCTATATATGGAAAATACATGTCAAAGGTTTATGCTGATGAAACTTTGCCCTATTCACAAGAGGTGACATTCAAGTTCCCTAAAGGAATTGAACTGTGTGAAAAAGAAAACTTTGGAGATGAATATGATGAAACCGAAGACGAAAGCGTTGAGGGTGTGTTTGATTAATACATGACCGAAATCATATAAAACAGCAAGCGTGAGAACAATAATCTTCTCACGCTTGCTGTTTTATGGTGGGAAAAGCCCTTAAACTATTTGAGGTTTTCTCTCACTTGTGCGAGGTATTGTTTCATTGCGTCGCCGTCGCGTTGGCTGACAATTTGTTGCAGTTGCGACAGTTTTTCCTGAATGCGCTCAAGCTGTTGAGGCGTGTTGGGGTTGAAAAGGATTTCGCTCAACAAGTAGTCGTCTTCCGACATCAAGCCGTGGGCAATGGCCATGTGGCGCTTGAATGTTGTGCCCGGAGCATCTTGGTGTTTCATGATGCCTGCAAACACAAGTGTAGATGCAAAGGGTATTGACAAAGAGTAAGCAATTGTCTCGTCGTGCTCATTAAATGTATATTCCTCAATGTGGAGGTGTAATTCGCTATACAGGTCTTTGAAAAACACTTTGCCCAAATGGTCGCCTTCACTGATGATGATTGCGTTTTCGCTGCTGAGGTTGCTGAGCGATGCAAATGTGGGACCAAACATGGGGTGGGTACTCACATAGGGGTGACCGCATTGTGCATAAAACTCGGGCAAGCCGTTTTTCACCGATGCGATGTCAGAGAGAATACAGTTGGCGGGCAAGTGGGGCATCACTCGGTTGAATGCTTCGATGGTGTATTTTACTGTTGCGGCGTTAATCACCATGTCGGGTGCAAACGATTCAATTTCTTCGGCTGTGGTAAAACGTTGTGCGTTGAATGTAAATCGCAAGCGTTGCGGGTCGATATCATAGACAGCAACTTCGTGTTTGAACGAGAGGATGTCGCAGAAAAATAAGCCCATTTTGCCGGCTCCTAATATCAGAATTTTCATTTGTCGAGGTGTTTAAAGTTGACGGTCGTTGACGATTTCGATTTGTTGGCGCACTGATTCTTCGTGGATAGCCGATAATACTGTAGACATAAATTCGCCGCTCATGCCCATTTCTTTGGCGAGTTGAACGCGCGATTGCATGATATCGCCATAGCGTGTTGCCTGCACAACCGGCATTCGGTGCTCTTTCTTGAATAAGCCGATCTCGCGACACACTCTCATTCGCTTGTTCAACACTTCAATGAGTTCGTTGTCAAGTTCGTCAATCTGCTGACGGAGCAAAGACAGGTTTTCGGTCGAGTGAGAAGAATCACGCAAAACGAGTGTGTTGATAATGAAGTTGAGTACATCGGGCGTGATTTGCTGGCTTTTATCGCTCCATGCACAATCAGGGTCGCAGTGGCTTTCAATAATCAAGCCGTTAAATCCCATATCGTAGGCTTGTTGTGAGATGGGGGCTACAAGTTCGCGCTTACCACCGATGTGGCTTGGGTCGCAAATGATGGGCAGGTTGGGCAAACGACGGCGCAACTCGATGGGAATGTGCCATTGGGGCATGTTGCGATATAGGTGCTTGCCATAGGCGCTGAAACCGCGGTGAATTGCTCCTATGCAGCGAATGCCGGCATTGTAAATGCGTTGCATGGCGCCAATCCACAAGTCTATATCGGGGTTTACCGGGTTTTTGACAAATACCGGGCAAGAGGCTTTTGCATCGGCAAGAGCGTCGGCAATTTCTTGCATGGCAAAGGGGTTGGCCGATGTCCGTGCGCCAATCCATAAGATGTCTATGCCGGCAGCGAGTGCGGCTTCAACATGCTGGCGTGTAGCAACTTCGGTGCTGACATACATGCCTGTTTCTTCTTTTACGCGTTTGAGCCAGTTGAGACCTTCAACGCCTACGCCTTCAAAGCCTCCGGGTTTTGTGCGTGGTTTCCAAATACCTGCACGGAATATTTTGATGCCATTGCTTGCGAGTTCGCGAGCTGTGGCCATTACTTGTTCTTCGGTTTCGGCGCTGCAAGGTCCGGCAATGATGAGGGGTTTGTTGGGATTGATGCCCTCAAGTGAAATAGGTTGTAAATCTTTCATAAGACTATGTGTTATTTGTTTTTATTCATTTGGTTGATGCGTTGCAAAGCGCGTTGCATGTTTTCTTCGGTAGCGCAAAGCGAGATGCGGATATAGCGATCTCCGTTGCTGCCAAAGATGAAGCCTGGAGTGATGAATACTCGGGCCTCATAGAGTACTTTGTCGGCAAGCACTTCGCTTGAAGTCGCGTTGTCGGGAATGCGTCCCCACAAGAACATGCCTCGCTGACTCGGATCAAATGTACAACCGAGTGCAGCCATGATTTGCTCGGCTACGGCACGGCGTGAGCGGTACACTTGGTTGAGGGTGTCATACCATTCTTTGCCGGCTTCAAGGCCACGAACTGCTGCAAGCATGAGCGGACGGAATTGGCCTGAGTCAATGTTTGATTTCACTTTCAATATCCAATTGATGAAAGTGGGGTTTGAGGCGAGCATGCCAACACGCCAACCGGCCATGTTGTGAGACTTGCTCATTGAGTTCATTTCGATGGCAATGTCTTTTGCCCCGTCAATTTGGAGCAGACTCATTGGCTTGTCGTTGAGAATGAAACTGTATGGGTTATCATGGGCGATGACAATGTTGTGTCGACGGCCGAAGTCAACGATTTTTTCAAACAACTCTACTGTTGCGGGAGTGCCTGTTGGCATGTGTGGATAGTTTATCCACATTAGTTTGATGCGGTCGAGGGGTAGTTTTTCTAATGCGTCAAAGTCGGGCATCCAGCCGTTTTCTTCAGTGAGGTCATAGGTGAAGATTTCGGCTTGCACGAGTCGGCTGACCGAAGTATAGGTGGGGTAGCCAGGATTGGGAACTAACACACCGTCGCCAGGATTCAGAAATGCCATTGACACATGCAAGATACCTTCTTTGGAGCCTATAAGAGGCTGAATTTCGGTGTTGGCATCAAGTTGCACGCCATACCATCGGTTATACCATTGAGCAAATGCCTGTCGCAGTTGTGGTATGCCGACATAGGGCTGGTAGCTGTGGTTGCCTTCTCGTCGGGTTTCTTCACACATGGTGTCGATAACCTCGCTATGGGGCATGCGGTCGGGACCACCAATACCTAAAGAAATGATGTCGGCTCCTTGGGCATTGAGTTGTGCCACTTCTTTGAGCTTCTTTGAGAAGTAATATTCTTGAATTTCGTTCACTCGCTGAGCGGGAACGATTGTTGAGTTGTCAAATTTCATAAGTGCATTCTTTATATTCGCCAAGTATTTTGAAATCGTTCATCAAAGGTCGCACTGCGTCGATGGCCTGACGGTAGCGCACGTAGCTGTTAAATGTTAAGTCAACATAGAAGCGATATTCCCATTCACGTCCGATGATTGGCAACGATTGGATTTTTGAGAGGTTGATGTCATAGAATGAAAGAATAGTCAACACTTTAGATAATGCACCCTGGGTGTGGGGCAATGTAAACACGATTGATGATTTGTTGAGCGACTCCTCGCGTGGTTTGAGCTCATGGGCGATTACTGGGTCGGCAACAATGAGGAAACGGGTGAAGTTTCGCTTGTTGGTTTCAATGCCTTTTTCGAGAATGTTGAGCCCGTAGAGATTGGCTGCATATTCGCCGCAGATGGCTGCATGCCCCAAGAGGTTTTGTTCGGCAATTTCCTTGGCGCTGCCTGCGGTGTCAAATTTCTCAGTCATTTTGAGATTTGGGTGACGGCGCAAGAACTGCTCACACTGCATGAGCGCAATGGGGTGGGAGTCTGCTTCGGTGAGCTGGTCGATGGTTTGGTCGGGTAATGCCGCCAGTACATGTGAAATACGCAATTTTTGCTCACCTACAATCTGCAAGTTGCTCAAACGTAATAATTCATGGTTTTGGAGCAAACTGCCGGCGATGGTGTTTTCGATGGCTACAATGCCTATCATGGACGCATCGCACGACAATGCCTCAAACAGTAAAGGAAAAGTGTCGCATTCGACTGTTTCAATGTCTTCTCCTTTGAAATACTCTCTTGCTGCTGCATCATGAAAGCAACCGGCAACTCCTTGTATCGTTACTCTTTTCATCAGATCTTTTTTAAATAAAAAATCCCGTGTATTCACGGGATTTTAGATGTATCAATCGTTTTGTGATTTCTTTACTTTATGCAAATAAAATCCCGTTTTTATTCTTTGCAAAATAAAAATAAGAGAAATAGTAATATGAATAAAAACGTGTCATTCTATTGTGGAATTTTATTGTGCCACAAAAGTAAAAAATAGTTTTCAAACTGCAATAAAAAATTTCATAAAAATATCAATATGGTCAATAAAATGACAAAATGTTGGTGAATTATGCCATATTGACGGGCATTTGTGGAGAAAGCAAGCCTATTTTTGGCGGTCATTAAATAAGTCAATAGCCGTCAAAAACAAATAACGCCCTCATGATTGCATGAAGGCGTTATATATAATGAGTGAAGGTTTGCTTAATCGTTGTCGAAGATGTGTCGCAAGTTGCTGAAAATGCGTTGTTTAGCGTTTTCTGGCGGATTGACATTCTTTGACTCTTTGAGTTTTTCAAAGATTTCACGTTCTTCGCTATTTACTTGCTCGGGAATGTACACCATTATATTAATGAGTTGGTCGCCGGTTCCATAGCCGTTAGGCGAGGGTAGACCTTTGCCGCGCAGACGCAATATTTTGCCAGGTTGTGTTCCGGGTGCGATTTTGACACGGGCTTTGCCAGAGATTGTGGGCACTTCAACCGAACCGCCGAGAACCGCTGTCGAGATGTCGAGCACAAGATTGTAAATGATGTCGTTTTCGTCGCGAATGAGTTCGGGATGTGGAATTTCTTCAATAACTACGAGCAAGTCGCCGTTGATGCCGCCAAATCGGGGTGCGTTTCCTTTGCCTTCGACTTGAATTGTCATGCCTTCGGCCACACCAGCCGGAATATTGAAACTGACTGTTGATTCTTCGCGGTTAATACCTTCGCCTTTACAATAGCTGCACTTCTCGGTGATGGTTTTGCCTTGACCGTTACATGTGGGACAGGTGGCTTGTGTCTGCATATGGCCGAGAATGGTCTGCTGTGTGCGAATTACTGTGCCCTGGCCGTTACAAGTGGCACATGTTGTAAAAGCGGTGCCGTCTTTTGCACCTGTGCCGTTACAATGTTCACACTTGGCTTGGCGGGGTATTTTGAGCGTTTTAGATGTGCCTTTGGCAATTTCTTCAAGAGTGAGTTTTACCTTGATGCGAAGGTCGCTACCGCGGTTGACACGTGGACCGCGACGTCCGCCGCCAAATCCGCCAAATCCACCGAAACCGCCGAACCCTCCGCGTCCGCCGAATATGTCGCCAAATTGGCTGAAAATGTCGTCCATAGAGAATCCGCCAAATCCGCCACCGCCAAATCCTTGTTCGGCACCTGCGTGGCCAAATTGGTCGTAGCGTGCACGCTTATCTTTGTTGCTGAGCACGTCATAGGCTTCGGCCGCTTCTTTAAATTTTTCTTCGGCTTCTTTATCGTCGGGATTTTTGTCGGGGTGATATTTGATAGCCAATTTGCGGTAGGCTTTTTTGAGTTCCTCGTCGGTGGCGTTTTTGCTCACGCCGAGCACTTCATAATAGTCTCTTTTTTCCATTTTGTTATGGGATTAATTGTGTGTTATTGACCTACTGCAACTTTGGCATAACGAATCACTTTGTCGCCGAGAGTGTAGCCCTTAGTGACTGTGTCAATCACTTTACCGGCCATTTCTTCGCCCATGGGTAACAATGCGACAGCTTCGTGATACTCGGTATTGAAATCGGCACCATTGCTTTCGATAGCTTTCACTCCGTTTTGTTCGAGATATTTGATGAATTTGTTGTAAATCAACTCGATGCCTTCAAGTAAAGCTTCGGCATTGTCCGATTCTTTCATAGCTGCAAGACCACGTTCAAAGTCATCGACCACGGGAAGAATGTCTTTCATGGCTTTTTCTGATGCAGTTTTTATAATGTCGCCTTTTTCCATGATTGAGCGACGACGGTAGTTGTCAAACTCGGCACGGGTGAAGAGGTGCTCTTTTTTCTCGTGTTCGAGTTGGGCTTTGGTTTCTTCAAGTTCTTTTTGCAACAATTCGATTTCGCTCAAAGGAGCTGTTTCTTCGGCTGTAGTTGCATCTACTTCTTGGTCGAGTTCTTGCTCTTTTTCAGTTGTTTTGTCACTCATAGTTGGTTATATATCTTTGTTATTTTTTCGCATTAATGTTGTTTGCTACTATTAATAACAAAAATGTTGCCAAAATGGTGAAATCACAGTTCAGAGGCAAAAGTTTCGCAGTCGGCGAATGCAGATTTGATGCTTTCTGCCAAATTGTCACAACTGTTGAAGATACCAAATACTGCCGACCCCGATCCTGACATAGCAGTGTATACCGCACCCATATCGGCAAGTTGCTGCTTGATTTGGGCAATGAGAGGGTAGGCGGGAAATACGCTTTTCTCAAAATCGTTTTTAATGATTCCGTTCCAACGGTCGACGGTGAGCGTGAGCGATGAAGCGAGGTCGTGTTGGGGCATGGCTGGAGTCACTCCGGCATAGGCTTGTGCTGTGGGTACGCTTGGCTGAGGTTTGACAACAGCGATACTGTAGCCTTTGAGGTTGACGCTGACGGGAGCAAACTCGGTGCCGATGCCTGTGGCAAGCATGGGGGTGTTGTAGATAAAGAACGGACAGTCGGCGCCTATTTTGGCGGCCATGGCTGCGAGCTGCTCGTTGTTGAGGTTGCATTCAAACATTTTGTTCAAACCTATAAGGGTAAATGCAGCGTCGGCCGAGCCTCCTCCCAAGCCTGCTCCGTCGGGGATAATCTTGTGTAGATATATGTCGACATTGCCAATGCCTGTGTTTTCTTGAAACAGGCGAAAGGCTTTCATTACCAAGTTTTTCTCGGGTGGACAGTTTACCTCACGGCCGGTGACGGTGAGGGTGGCATCGTTGCCGCGGGCGGGCACAATTTCAAGCACATCGCTCCATCCAATGGGGTACATAACTGTTTCGATGTTGTGGTAACCGTCTTCTCGTCGGCTCACAATGTTGAGACCAATGTTAATTTTGGCGTTGGGGAATAAAATCATATCGGCATATATTTTGTGCAAAGGTAATGATTTTTGCGCTAAATGAACAGTACGAGATAATTTAAGTTTAGTTGTAACTATTTACTGAGATGTATTCTGGAGGAACATTATCGGTTAACCATACTCCGTTATTTGTAAAATAGAATAAAAAGCCTTTGTCGGCCATTGCCTTGGCGTCGATTATAAGCACCACAGGCTGCCCGTGTCGTTGCCCGACTTTTGTTGCTGTTTCGGTATCGGTGGCGAGATGTACATAATTTCGGCGTTGAGGAGATAGCCCATTGCTCATGATTATCTCCAGTTTATCGGTTGATGTGCCGTGGTATAAAATGGGTGGAGGAAATGCAGATTCAAATCCTAAATCTACATTGACCGAATGTCCATACAATGCTCTTACAAGTTTCATGTCATTTGAAAACTCATATCTTTGTTTGGAATCAGATGTCACTAACTCGTTTATCATGTCAAAAGTGAATCCATGATTGTTAATTAAGTCAGATACTTCTCGCCATGCATTGATTCTGTATTGGTATTTATCGTCATGTCGCAATAAATAGGCCAATCTGGTGCGTTTTTTTTGTATGTTCATATTAATAGGTAAAGAGTTGAGTTAGTTGTATTGTATACAAATATAGTGAAAATTGTCGAAACATACAAGTTTATAAATTAGGCTATAGGATAATGAATGGGTCTAAAATATTAGTAAATGAATTTGGACAGAGTTTGATGAATTATTGACAGCAGTGTAAATAATATGTTTAAATTTAAGTTGTAAGCAAAACTATGATTTTTGCTAAAATGGTGTATCTTTGCAGTGAAAACAATTTTAATCAATGGAAACTACTAATAACCGAAACCGAAGAACCAAATCGGAGCAGTCGCCACTTTATGAAAGCGGCGGACGCTTGCAACCACGCGACAAAGACCTTGAAGAGGCTGTGTTGGGTGCTCTGATGCTTGAAAAAGACGCTTACACCATTGTGTGTGATATTCTTAAACCTGAAAGTTTTTATGAACCTGCCCACCAGCGCATTTATGAGGCTGTTCAGAGCCTTGGTGCTGCACAACGTCCCATCGATATGCTCACCGTTACCGAGCAATTGCGCCACAATGGCACTCTCGAAGAGGTGGGTGGACCGTTGTTTATTTCGCAACTCACATCGCGTGTGGCATCGGCAGCTCACATCGATTATCACGCCCGCATCATAGCGCAGAAATATCTTGCCCGCGAGTTGATTTCATTTGCATCGCAAATTGAGGCGAAGGCCTTTGACGAGAGCAACGATGTTGACGATTTGTTGCAGGAGGCGGAGGGCCGATTGTTTGAAATCTCGCAACGCAATGTGAAGAAAGATGTTACACAGATAGACCCTGTTATCGGTCAGGCAATTGAGCAGATTCAGGCTGCGGCCAACCGAACATCGGGCCTTAGTGGTCTTGAATCGGGCTATCACGATCTTGATAAACTCACATCGGGTTGGCAACCCTCTGACCTCATCATTATTGCTGCCCGTCCTGCGATGGGTAAAACTGCGTTCGTGCTCTCAATGGCTCGCAACATGGCCATTAACTATAATATCCCGGTGGCTATCTTCTCGCTTGAAATGTCAAACCTTCAACTCGTTAACCGTCTTATTAGCAGCACTTGTGAGCTTGAAGGTGAGAAAATCAAGAGTGGCCGCTTGTCGCCTATGGAGTGGGACCAGCTCATGTCGCGCGTTAAGCACTTGTATAGCGCACCGTTGTACATCGACGATACTCCATCATTGTCAATCTTTGAATTGCGAACAAAGGCTCGCCGATTGGTGCGTGAACATAATGTGAAATTCATCATCATTGACTACTTGCAGCTTATGAATGCTCAAGGTATGAAATATGGTAGTCGCGAGCAGGAGGTAAGTATGATTTCACGTTCACTCAAGCAACTTGCCAAGGAGTTGAGCATCCCCATTGTGGCATTGTCGCAGTTGAACCGTAGCGTTGAATCGCGTACCGACGGCAAGCGTCCGCAGTTGTCTGACTTGCGTGAAAGTGGTGCGATTGAGCAAGATGCCGATATTGTGTGCTTCATTCACCGTCCTGAATATTATTTGCGTTCCGATACTGATGCCAACGGTAATGACATTCGCGGCTTGGCTGAGTTTATTGTGGCCAAGCACCGTAGTGGTTCGGTTGACGATGTGAAGTTACGTTTCCGTCCCAAGTTTGCCCGTTTTGACAACTGGAGCGATGACATGCCCATGGGTCAGAGCACAACAGTAGAATCGTCGCTTAACCAGCTGATGTCGGGCGGCAACTCAGGCATGACAACCTCTAATCCGCTGACTGGTGGTAATGCCGATTTCTTGCAGCAATCGGGTGAAGATGCACCTTTCTGATAAAGAAATTTTGATATAAGGGAATTTTCAAAAAGTTCTCTAAAAACTTTTGTTTGATTGTGTTGTTTTAAGGTAAACTCACAATCAAACATTTGTTTTATATGAAAAAGACATTATTAATGTTGATTGTCATGCTCGGATGTGTGACAATATCGGCCCAAAATTTGTCGCGTAAGGAAATGCGACAAATGCAGGCATTTCTGACTCAAACTTCAGAAAAAGGTGTGAGCAACGCCCAAGTGTTGCAAATCAACGACTTGACATCGGTTGCCACTTGGCACGGTGTAAGTGTCGACAACGGTCATATTGTGGCCATCAACTGGAAGGACAAGCGACTTGCCGGTCGCCTCGATTTGTCGGGATTTACGGCTATGAAGAGCCTTGACGTGTCTCACAATTGGCTCACGCAAGTGACGCTGACGGGTTGTTCATCGCTGGCCGATGTCAATGTTAGCCACAACATTCTGACATCGATCGACTTAACCGGATGTGTAGCATTGGAAAGGTTGAATGTGTCGCGCAACCGACTCACAGAGCTGACTCTTGCCGATGTGCCTATGATTAAAAACCTTGACTGTTCCCACAATCTGTTTGTTGATTTGAATGTGTCGGGAGCATTGAATCTTGTTACGCTCAATTGCCAGGATTGCAGACTGGAAAATTTGCTCGTTGATGGTTGCACGGCTTTGAAAAACCTCTATTGCAGTTTCAACCGATTGACCTCGCTCAATCTCATCGGTGTCCAAAATCTTTCGGTGCTGAGCGTTGAGGACAATCGCATCTCGACCATGCTCATATCGGGATTGCCCTCGCTGTCAACACTCATGTGTAGCGGCAACAACATGACCAAGCTGGCTGTGCGCGATTGCAATGTGCTCATGGATCTCATTTGCAGCTATAATTGCCTTACCCAACTGAGTGTTGAGCAGTGCCCCGCATTGGTGTTTGTCGATTGTTCCTACAACAATTTGACTGAACTCAATCTGTCAAGCCAATTTTTCTTGCAGCGGCTCTTGTGTAACAACAATATGCTCACAATGCTTGATGTGTCATTTGACCAGGAATTGGCCTATGTTAACTGTCGCTATAACCTCATTACCGACTTGCGCACCACCTCTACACCCAATTTGCGAGTCATTGCAGCTCAATGGAACCTCTGAAAACGAAATAGGCAATCCACATCGGATTGCCTATTTTTGTTGTTTCTCTATGTGAGTTGTGTTTAGTCAAATAGTTCGGTCGATAGATATCGTTCGCCTGTGTCGGGGAGAATTGCAACGATAGTCTTGCCGGTGTTGGCGTCTTGTTGGGCCAATCTGATGGCAGCGTTTAGAGCTGCACCCGAAGATATGCCTGCCAAGATGCCTTCTTTTCGTGCCAATAGGCGAGCTGTGTTTATGGCATCGTCGTCGGTAACGGTCATTACATCATCGGCCAAAGAGGCGTCATAGTTATCGGGGATAAAGTTTGCGCCGATGCCTTGAATTTTGTGCGCACCTGCTTTGCCTTGTGTGATGAGCGGCGATGAAGCCGGCTCAACGGCAACAGCCTTGATATTGCTCTTAAATGCTTTCAGTCCGCGTGCAGTGCCGGTGAATGTGCCTCCTGTGCCCACGGTGGCTACAAAAATGTCAATATTGCCATCGGTGTCATCCCATATCTCACGCGCAGTGGTGTTGATGTGAGCAGCGGGGTTTGCTTCGTTGTCAAATTGGCCGATGATTATTGATCCCGGGTTGCTGTCGCGCAACAATTCGGCTTGCTTGATAGCTCCCGACATGCCTTCGGCTCCTGGTGTCAATATGATTTCGGCTCCGAGGGCTTTGAGCAACTTGCGTCTCTCGATGCTCATCGTCTCAGGCATTGTGAGCACCACTTTGTAGCCTTTGAGCGAGGCTATCCAAGCCAAGCCCACGCCAGTGTTGCCGCTTGTCGGCTCAATGATGAGAGCACCAGGGGCGAGAAGCCCTTTGCGCTCGGCATCTTCGATCATCGACAGAGCAGCGCGGTCTTTGATACTGCCGCCCGGGTTAAACATTTCGACTTTAACAAGAATGCGTGCTTTGAGATTTAGCTCACTGGCAATGTTGCCCACCTCGATTAACGGAGTGTTGCCAATGAGTGATATGAGATTGTTATGGATATGTGCCATTGTGAATTGTGTTTATGACTGTGGCAAAGTTACCACCTCTTTATAACCTATGCAATAGCAATAATGTTTTTTAGGTTTAAAATCGGCTCGTCATTCAACAATAATCGCTAATTTGGGCTAAAACAGAAAATGCCCCACACCAATGGTGCAGGGCCGGTATTATTAAGTGTAAATGATTTAGAAACTGAATTGAGTCATGAGACATGCTCGGCGAGCATAGTTGTGGTTCCCGTCAAAGTTTTGTCGCTTGCCGAGGTTGACTTCTGCGGCAACTTGTACACGAGGGGTGATGTTCCAAAATAGGTTGACTGCGCTGTATAGACCATATTTGTAGGTTGTGGGATCAATGTGGTGTGATGGCGCCAGTCGCTCTTGTCCCACGGTTGCACTCATAAACAAGTCGGGGCGAAAGTTATATTGCAAGGCAGCATACCAAGCCCATGATTTCGGCGCATACATTTCGCCAGGCGAGTCGGGGTTGTTGAGAAGGTCAAAATTGCCCATAATCAAATCACCGGTGAGGCTACCATATCCTTCGCCAATGTTGCCTGCTCCATAAAAAGTGAGGTTTTTGGTGGGGCGCATCACCGTGCTCAGTTGTATACCCCATCCCATGCGCATTGCATTGCTTGCCGTTACAAGATTTTGGTAGGGGAGAAAGCGGGTAATGCCCGACAGGCGAATGTGGCCGTTGTTGTTGAGATTAAATTGAGCAAAGGCTGCTATATTAGGCGCCCAATCATTTAGATGCCCCGTGTTGACATTGTCATATCCCACTTGTGATTGTGGCGACTCAATTGAGGCGGCAAAAGTGAGTTGAGGCAACACATTGTGCATCCATCTAATGAGCACCGCATTGGTTTGCACTTCGGCTTGCGGACCTTGTGCGTCAATGAGTTGTGGGAAAGCTGCGGGATCGCCAAATGTTGATGGGGCATAACCAACGGTCCAATCGTTGACGGTAGCATAGGCTTTTTTGAGTTTCATGCCCACTTGGTTGTATCCGTCAAAGTTTGTCTCGATATACAACTGATAATTGCCGATGCGCTCATTGCGGCCAATGACTTTGAAATATAAAGCCGTACCGGCTGGGGTAGTGGTGATTTTGCGGCGGTTCACTTTATCGGATGGTACTGAGATCGCATATGGAATAAAACCGTTGTAGGGAATGATGCCACCCCAGTCGGCCCAACCTCTCATTCTCACAGCGCCGCCAATACCCATGGCAAATCGACTGTCCTTGCTCACAAACATAAAATAGGGCGCACTCGGGTCTTGGAAGTGGCGAAATTGGTCGACATAAAACATGTCAATCACAGCCCTTACCGAATCCTTACTCGGCTCGGTTCCGTCGCCAATCAATATCACACGGTGGCTTTCTTTAAGCGAATCAATCAATATCTCGCTCGAAGTTTTTGCCGACACTGCCACAAATGGCAATGCACACAAAATTGCTAAAAACGCCTTTTTCATAACTGAACACATTTAAAGTTATTGTGCATATTCAACAATCACGTCTCTAAATAGTTCGTATAAGCGTTCAACTCGTTTTGCTGATTTCATTTTTTATTATTAGATTTGTAACTTAATTAAACTATGTGTAGATTTTTCAGTCTAACGAACATAGTGAACATAAATTTGTAATAACTGAAGATTATGAACATCAATCGTGTAATGCTGCTTGTAATGCTGATGCTCGGCTGCTCATGGGCAATGTCGGCACAGGGTTTCTATGACGATGATATTTACTATAACCCGTCAAAGGCAAAGAAAACAGCAAAAAAAACGCAGACAACAACAGTCGGTACAACCGTGTATGACTATCCGGCGGCCGATTTCTATACCATTGACAACGCACCAAATCGCGATGTTGATGAGTACAACCGTCGAGGAGCATATGCTCAGGCCGACACCATGGCATCTGATTCATTGATGATGCAAGACTTTGAGTATACACAGCGCATTGAACGCTTTTATAATCCCGATGTGGTGAAAGGTTCAACCGACGAAGAACTCAAATCGACCTATTATAGCAGTGTCGAAAGCCCCGAAATCAATGTCTATTACATTGACACTGATCCTTGGTTGTGGGGAACTTGGTACTATCCCTATTCATGGCGCTACTATAGCCCATACTCGCCCTACTATTACAGCTCGTGGTGGGGTCCATCGTGGTATTACACATGGGGCTATGACCCTTATTGGGGCCCGTCGTGGTATCCCGGTTATTATCCCGGTTACTATCCCGGTTACTATCCTCACCACCATCCCCATCACCCACATCCGGGTTATGCACCCGCTCCATCTCACCGTCATGCCGGCTCGGGCGCATATCGTCCAGCTCGCCCCAATCGCCACGATGGCTACAATAGCGGAAGACGTCCCAATTCAAGCCGTAGCGATGGTCAATATAACGGTAAACGCCCAGGTGCACGTAGCAACGGGACCTACAACAGCTCTCGTTCATCATCACGCAGCAACGACCGCAACTCATCGGTAGGTAACCGCTCGGACCGTTCAAACCGTTCAAGCAACAAGTCATATGACAGCAACTCAACCAATCGCCGCAGCAGTAGCAGTAGTTCTTACTCATCGCCCTCTCGCGGTGGCAGTCGTGGAGGTAGCTCGATGGGCAGTCGCGGTGGCGGTGGCCACCACGGAGGCAGTCGCAATGGTCGTCATTAATCAAAATCATGTATAAACATTAAAACAACCCTTATATGAAAAAATTGTTATTAACAGCCGTAGTCGGTGCATTGCCTGTGGTAATGGCCGCTCAAGGTGCAACTGATGCTTATATGTTGGCACAACCCGACATGAAGGGTACAGCTCGATTTATGTCAATGGCAGGTGCTTTTGGCGCACTTGGTGGAGATTTGTCAACCCTCAGCCAAAACCCCGCTGGTGTTGGTGTCTATCGCAGCAGTGAAGTGGGCGTTACGCTCAACCTCGATTTTCAATCAACCTCTGCGACCTCAATGGGTGAGACTCGCAATACCGACCAAGTTAAGTTTTCATGTCCCAACTTTGGCTATGTTGGAGCAGCTAATCTCAACAGTGATGTTATGCCTTATATCACTTGGGGTATTGGCTACTCTCGCATCGCGTCATTTGATCGTGTCTATTCAGGCTATATTCCCCAATTGTCAACATCGTTGAGTAACTATGTGGCAAATTTTTCAAATGGTTATACCACAGGCGAACTAATTCATGAACAAGGTTATAACCCCTATTCAAGTAGCGATGCTCCATGGTTGAGTATCTTGGGCTATAACTCTTATATTATTAATCCCGTTGGCACTTCAAATGACACTTATAGCGGTTTGTGGAAAAACGGCACAAGCGGTAATGCAACATTTACTGTTCGTGAAAAAGGCTATGTTGACCAATTTGATCTTGACCTTGGCGGTAACATCATGGATGTAGTTTATTGGGGTGTTGGTGTTGGCATTACCGACTTGGCATTTGCAACTGATGCCTACTATGATGAAGAGTTAGTCGATGCTCGCATTTCTGATGCAAGAGCTGAAGGAACTGAAAATGGCGATGCTTGGTATGGCTTGAGAAATTTCAGTAAAGTGCGTGGCACAGGCGTGAATATCAAGGCCGGTGTTATTGTTAAGCCTGTTAACGAACTCCGTTTGGGTTTGGCTGTTCACACTCCTACATATTATGACCTTCAGCATGAAATGCTTGGCGAATGCGAATATAGCTATTCTTCAGGCATTGAGGGTTACAGCCAAACTGACGATGGCTGGATGGCTTTTTATAAATCGGGCTATAATTCACCTTGGCGACTTATTGCCAGCGTGGCCGGTGTGATTGGCGGTCGTGGTATCATCAGCGCTGACTATGAATATGTGGGCTATGGCTCAATGTCAGTGGAAGATGATTTGGGTATGGAATACTTTGATGTTGCCGAAGATATTGATAACTATTATGAAGATTCTCATATCTTGCGCGTCGGTGGCGAATATCGTGTAACTCCACAGTTCAGTCTCCGTGCTGGTTATAGCTATCAATCATCACCCGCCGATGATGACGCTATCAGCAACAAAGAATATATCTATACTTCAGGCACCAACCCTGCTTACATCTTTGACAAGTCAACACAACACATGACAGCCGGTCTCGGTTACCGTTTCAAAGCGTTCTATGTCGACTTGGCATATGTACACAAAATGCGTGAAAGCATCTATCGTCCCTTCACATCATTTGAAGGTAACGAATCGCCCAGTGCACTCATCACTGACCACAACAACCAAGTGATCATGTCGCTTGGTGTGAAGTTTTAAAAGATAATTAAGGTAATAATCACATAAATATAGGCGCCCATTGGGCGCCTATATTGCTTTTTTGGAAACTGAATGTTTTATCGTTGTAGGAATACTTAAGCAATTACTTTTGTACGACTTTCACATTTTGGTAGTCGGGACCGTTGTAGATGGCGATGTGCAAGTGGCGGCTTTTGCCCGATGTGTTGGGCTTGGCATATATCTTCAATTCGCCGTTATTGCCGTGGTTGTATTCGCAGTATTCGACTTTAAGCCATTCAAACTCGTTGACGATAGTGCCGGCTGTGGTGACCGATGAACTGCCGTTGTCGCCAGTCTTGTAATTGTGGATGCCAGCAAAGTTAAAGGTTACATCTCCACTAATCACTTTTTCGCCACCCTCGGCCGAGAATGTAACGGTGTCGGGGAAGCCTAAGTCGGTTTCGTCAAACTCGCATGATGCAAATAGCATCGGTATGAGCAACGCGAAAATAAGACTAATCTTTTTCATATCTTTGATGAGAGTTATTTCATAAACACGAGATATACTGCCGCAATGAGTAACACAAAGGCGAGAATGTGATTCCAGCGAATTTCGGTGCTTTCAAAGGCGATGAGGCTGAAAATCACAAATACCACAAGTGTGATAACCTCTTGCATAACTTTGAGCTGAATGAGTGAGAACGGTCCTCCGTTGCCTTCAAAGCCAATGCGGTTGGCAGGCACTTGGCAGCAGTATTCAAAGAAAGCGATTATCCACGAGAACAAAATCACGGCATAGAGCGGCCAATTAGCCGATATGCCTGTTGATTGCAATTTCAAGTGGCCATACCATGCAAATGTCATAAACACATTTGACACCACGAGCAAGATGATAGTCCAAATAGCAGCACTCATTTCTTCAAAGATTTAGCACGTTTTTCACGCATTTTGTAACCTTTGTCATAGTTGCTGCGGCTGATAGCCTCTTGTTGTGGCATGATGGTGCGCAACAAGTCCATGTCGATATAGTATTTTCCACTGCCGCGCTTGATTGAGAACACTTGGTGTTTGCGCTCAACTACCTCATCACACAAGGTGCTGTGCCATGACTCGTTGGGTTGCAATTCGGTAGGAACATTGTCAATCATTACGGGCACAACATGTGAGCATGGAGGATATCCTATCATGGTCCACATCATTGTGAGTGAGGGATCTTCGCCAGGCAACACGCCTTCAAACACGATTGATGCAGTTGACGAGCGGCGGGGAATAAAGTCTTGGTCAACCACCCAACGGTCGGTGCCTTTGGCAAAGTTGCGGCCGATGAGCGAGTGGTAAAACGAGCGAGAGATGCCCTCGGTGAATGTTGCAGGAGTGATAGAGTCGCCGGCAAGATAGGGCGCAATGAGTTGGCGGGCATTTTCTTCGCGAATGTAGCCATATCCGCCGTCGGTATTTCGGTTGTGGCTATAATTGGTGCGAACGATAACACCGTCTTTTGCATCTTTGAGCGAGTATTTCACATAGTTGAAATCGTCGGTTTCATAATATGCACCGTCGCCTGTTGCATCGATGAGTCCAAAGTTGGCTTGTACGCCCATAGGCTTGGGTAATGTGTCTAGAAGGTTTTCAAAGTCGGCCAATGTGCGGCAACGGCTCAAAGCTAATGCCATCACGATGCCCTCGCGGTCTTTGTAGTCGGTTGTGTCGGGCGCGAGGTTATATGAAGCGGTGTTCATGATTGCAAATCCGGCCTCGTTCATGCCCATCCATGCGTCGCGATAGGTAGAGTCGCCGGCATTGTAAAGTGCAACATAGGTAAAGCGTTCGCCAGGGTTTTTAGGCTCAATGCGTGCCACAAAGTTATCTTCAACGCCTGTGTCGCGATGTTTCCACAATAGTGGGCGCCCCGATTGAGTGGCATCGCCCGAAATGATGGCTGATGTGCAAGCCCATGAAATGCCATAGGCTATGCTCATAAACAGTGCTAAAACTAATGCTCTATTTCTCATGTTATATATTATTGTCATGTTTATTATGCAAAATTACACTTTTATCTGCTAACGCCTTTGATTGGTCGCAATATTTTTTTTAATTTTACCATCTGTTAAAATAATGAATGATGAAAACTGACAAAAAATATATATTTGAATTGCCCATGAAGGTGCGCGACTATGAGGTCGACTCAGAGGGTATAGTGAATAATGCCAATTATCTGCACTACATGGAACACACTCGCCATGAGTTTTGTCATAGTGCAGGCATGTCATTCCGTCAAATGCATGAACAAGGCATTGACCCTGTGTTGCGCAAGGTGGAAATTGAATATATTACTCCGCTTGGCTTGGGCGATGAGATGGTTAGCAAGCTCAATATAGCTCGCGAAGGGGCGCGATTTGTGTTCTATCAAGATATTTATAACGCTAAAGACCAACTTGTGGCCAAGGCCGTAGTGACATGTGTGTGCATCGAAAACGGTCGACTCACACGTGGCGAAGTGCTTGCCAAAGCGTTTGAAGACTACCTAAACCGACAATAAGATGGAATTGGTTTATCGCATTGCATTTGCCTCGCTCAAAGGATTGTCGCGCACGTTTGCCGACGAGATTATTACGCGATTGGGCAGCGAAGAATTGTTCTTTACTGCGCCCGAAAGGCAATTGGCATGCGTGCTAGGCTTTAACAACAAGATGCTTGCACAAGCCTATCGCGATGAGGTGCTTGAAAAAGCCCGTCGTGAGGCCGATTTCATCGCACGCAACAATGTGAAGCCTATATACTACACCGATGCCGACTATCCTTGTCGTCTCAATGATTGCGACGATGCACCTCTCATGATTTACACTGCAGGCAAATGCAACCTCAACGCCTCTCACATTGTGAGCATTGTGGGCACTCGCTATGCGACTCCTTATGGCATTGATTTTACCAACCATTTGGTTGAAGATCTTTCGCGGAAACTCGATGATGTGGTTATTGTGAGCGGATTGGCCTATGGTATAGATATAGCGGCGCACACAGCATCGTTGCGTCACAAAGTGCCGACAGTGGCAGTGCTGGCCCACGGACTCAACACTATTTATCCGGCAAGTCATCGCAATGTGGCTGCCGATATTGCCCGAGGTGGGGGCATGCTTGTAACCGATTATCGTTCGATTGATGCGATTCACAAAGGTAATTTTGTGGCTCGTAACCGCATTGTGGCATCGTTGTGTGACTGTTTGGTTGTCGCCGAATCGGCCGACAAGGGCGGTGCTCTCATCACGGCAGGCATTGCTGACAGTTATGGGCGCGATGTGATGGCTTTGCCTGGACGCACATCTGACAAATATAGCGCAGGTTGTAACCGTTTAATCTCAAACAATGTAGCTGCATTGGTTGAAAGTGCCGACGACATCATTAAGGCCATGAGGTGGACTCCCAAGGTTGAGGAGGGATTTCAGACAACATTGTCAATGGAATTGACAGCCGAGGAACAGGCTGTGGTAGATTATTTATCGCAGCATGACGAGGCGCAAATCAATCAGTTGTGTGTCGCGCTAAACTCGTCGGTGTCTAAGCTAATGGCATTGCTTATCGAAATGGAATTCAAGGGCTTGATATTGACATATCCCGGAGGCCGTTATCGCCTCGCATAAATAAGTGAATAATCTCAAAATATAATAATGCCGATGAAAAAAATTATTGCACCATCAGAACTTATCATAAATGCCGACGGCTCGGTGTTTCATCTTCATTTGACTCCTGAACAACTCACTGACCGCATTATCCTTGTGGGTGACCCCGGTCGCGTTGATATGGTGGCATCGTTTTTTGACGAAATCACCTTTGAGGTTTCGTCGCGTGAGTTTCACACCATTGGCGGGGTGTTCAAGGGCAAACCCATTATGTGTTTGAGCCACGGCATTGGTCCGGATAATATTGATATTGTAATTAACGAACTTGATGCGTTGGCAAATATCGACTTTGAAACACGCGAAGTAAAAGAACAACACCGTCAATTGACAATGGTGCGTATTGGCACATCGGGAGCATTGCAACCCGAACTCAAAGTGGGTACTCCCGTGATTGCAACAAAAGCTATCGGCTTCGACGGCGTGCTAAACTATTATGACGGTCGCAACGATGTGGCCGACCTTGAATTTGAACACGCGTTTTGTGACCATGTCGGTTGGAATCAGCTATGGGCAAAACCCTATGTTGTTGATGCCGACCAATCGCTTGTTGAGCAGATAGGCCGCGATGACATGGTAAGAGGTAATACTATTTCGGCTGTGGGTTTTTATGGACCGCAAGGACGCGAATTGCGTTTGCCATTGGCCAATCCCGACCTTAATTCACGCATAGAGTCGTTTCGCCACAACGGGTTGAAAGTTACAAACTATGAAATGGAAAGTGCACCATTGCAGGGGCTTGGCCGTTTGCTTGGGCATCGAGCAATGACTGTGTGCACTATCATTGCCAACCGCATGAACCATGAAGCGACACCTAACTACAAAACCGCTATTCGCGACCTTGTAGCCACTGTTCTCGACCGCATTTGACATTAGCCCACCGAGGCTTTGCGATAGAGAACGATTGCGATAATGATGTAGATGAAATTGGGTATCCACATTGCGATAAATGGCGATGTGTAGCCCGAGATGGCAAAGGTTGAGGTTACTGTTGAGAACAGAATGTAAGAGAAACTCAACACCAAACCAATACCGATGTTGATGCCCATGCCGCCTTTAACTTTTCGTGAAGAGAGCGACATGCCGATAACTGTGAGAATAAATGCTGCTGCACACATGGCAAAGCGGCGGTGATATTCGATTTCAAACGACTTGATATTTGCTACACCACGCTCTTTTTGGCGTGAGATATACTCGCTCAACTGTGGCGAGGTCATCATTTCGTGGTCCTTTTCAGAGATGAGGAAATCGCGAGGTTCAATGGTGATGATGGTGTCAAGACGGCGGCCCGATGTGATATATTCGCGGTCGCCTTTAAAGTCGCGAATCATGTAGTCGCGCACTTGCCAACGATAGAGTGTGTCCCACTTGATGCTTTGTGCAGTCAAGCGACTGACAAGTTGTTTGTTCTCAAATGATTCGAGCGAGAATTTATAGCCGGTTTTTGTGTTGTTGTCATATCGGCTCATGTAGGCAATCTGTCCAGGCGCTACTTGCATCTGAATGTTGCTGCCATAGTCAACGCGCTTGTTCTTGACATAGGTGTTTTGATACTCAATGCGTTCGATGTTTGCGGGTGGAATTACATAAGCACTCAGCACATATGTGAAAATGGCAATCACGGCAGCCGAAATCATATATGGGCGCATCAGTCGCTTAAAACTCATGCCCGATGCGAGCATGGCGATAATCTCGGAATTATCGGCAAGCTTTGATGTGAAAAAGATTACGGCAATAAATGTGAATAACGGGCTGAATTGGTTGGCGAAGTAGGGGAGAAAGTTGACAAAATAGTCAAAGATGGTTGCTTCAAGAGGCGCTTTGAGAAATGAATCGAGTTTCTCGTTGATGTCAAACATCACTGTGATTGCCAAAATCAGGAAGATGGCAAACACAAATGTTCCTAGAAACTTGCGAATGATGTATAGGTCTAACTTCTTGAGCATTGCTGATACCTGTTGCTTAATGTTGTTACAATCGACGGGTTACGCGTTCAACCATCATTGTCTTCCATGCCTTGAAATCGCCGGCGATGATGTGCTTGCGCGCTTCGCCCACGAGCCACAAGTAGAATGCGATGTTGTGGATTGATGCGATTTGCAATGCGAGCAACTCGTTGCTGATAAACAAGTGGCGAAGGTAGGCTTTTGAATATTGGCGGTCAACATAGCTGGGTCCGTCTTCTTGAATGGGCGAGAAGTCGTTGGCCCATTTCTTGTTGCGCATGTTCATGATGCCGTGAGCAGTGAAGAGCATGCCGTTGCGACCGTTGCGTGTGGGCATGACACAATCCATCATGTCAACACCGCGGTCAATGGCTTCGAGAATGTTGGCTGGTGTGCCAACTCCCATCAAATATCGGGGCTTGTCCTTGGGCAAAATCTCGTTTACCACTTCAATCATGTCATACATTACTTCGGCAGGTTCGCCAACAGCCAATCCGCCGATGGCGTTGCCGTCAGCGCCAAGTTCGGCTACTGTGAGTGCCGATTGACGGCGCAAATCGGGGTAGGTGCAACCTTGCACAATGGGGAAGTAGGCTTGTGAGTAGCCATATTTGCCTTCTGTTTCCTTATAGCGTTTCCATCCGCGCATAAGCCAGCGGGTGGTCAATCCAAGCGATTTTTTAGCGTAGTCATATTCAGCTGTGCCGGGAGGGCATTCATCAAGTTGCATCATGATGTCGGCACCGATTGAACGTTGAATGTCAACAACATTTTCGGGAGTGAACAAGTGTTTTGAACCGTCGATGTGAGAACGGAAATGCGCTCCTTCTTCGGTCAACTTGCGGTTGCCTGAAAGTGAGAACACTTGAAAGCCGCCACTGTCAGTGAGAATAGGGCGGTCCCAACCATTGAATTTGTGCAGACCTCCAGCTTGTTCCAAAATCTCAATGCCAGGACGCAGATAGAGATGGTATGTGTTGCCCAAAATGATTTGAGCTTTTACATCGTCACGAAGTTCATGAAGGTGAACGGCTTTAACCGAACCGAGTGTGCCCACGGGCATGAAAATCGGTGTCTCTATTTGGCCGTGGTCGGTGGTAATCAACCCCGCACGCGCATTGCTGTTTTTGTCTGTTGCTTGTAATTGAAAGTCCATAGACTGCAAAGTTAGCAAAAAATCTTGAGATTTAGGAGATGCACGCCGATATTTGAACAATGAGAGGTTTCTGTAAGGAATGTCAGATTGCTTGTATGGCGGCGTTGTATTTGGCGATTGATGAGGCTTTTTTGATTGCTTTGTGTGGTTTGTGACCTATGAGCGATTCAAGATGATCCCAAAAGGTTTTGACTTTTGTGAGCAACTGTGCGTCGCCTTGTAACACTGTGCTGTAGTGTTCATAGAGTAACGAGTGCAATTCAAGCATGCGTTCGATTTGCTCCTCTTGGCCGAGGGTTATGCCTTGCTGGTATTCATGTGCGAGTGACGGACGGGCCAATAGTCCGCGGCCTATCATGATGCCGTGCAAATCGGGGTATTGCTCTGTTAAGATACCGATTTGTTCGGGGGTTGTGATGTCTCCGTTGTATATCACTGGTTTCTCGCATTTGGCCATGAATTGCGCAAATGACAGCATGTCAATTGTGCCTTTATACTGTTGTGTGCCAATGCGGGGATGCATGGTTATGTGTGTCAATCGGGCCTGGTTGAGTGTGGGCAGAAGTTTAATGGCTTGCTGTGGGTCGTCAAGGCCAAGGCGCATTTTTATTGAAAATGTCAACTGTGGATATTGGTCTATGGCATTGACAATTTCGCACACAGCATCGGGGTGGGCAAGCAGTCCCGAACCGCGTCCTTTGCGAGATTGTGGCGGAAACGGACAACCCATGTTAATGTCGATGTGGGTGTGGCCGGTGGCAATAACTGCGTTGACGAGAGTGTGAAACTCGTTGACATCGCGGCAAATTATTTGCGGAACGATGGTGATGCCAGGGTTGTTGCCTGGCTCTATGTCACGAATGTCGCGTTGGCGGGGCTCGCCGTTGTGGAGATGAATAAACGGTGTATAATAATAGTCGATGCAGTCACCGTAGACTTGATTGTGAAATCGGCGGTAGGCTGCATCGGTATATCCTTGTAGTGGCGCAAATGAGATATTCATTGGCGGCAATGTGGAATTGTTTAGTTAAAAAGTCTCTCGGGATATGCTCCTTCGGCGTGTAAAGCCGCAAGTTTTGCGATAACGGTAGGACGGTCTTCGGGATATGTTACGCCAAACCATTTCGAGTTAGTTTCCATTACTTTTACAGTCGCTTCGCCCGATGTGATGAGGCGGTTAACGATTGTGGGAATGAAATATTCGGCTTTGAGGTTGTCGATGTTTTGCTCGAGGAACTCTACAAAGAACTGTTCGCTGTAATCAAAATAGTCGGGAGTGAAGCCCCACATGTTCATTGAAACAGGGGTGTTGGGGTTGAGTTTTTGCTTGTTGCCGTGTTCATCGTCATAGATGATTTGGCCTTTGGCATTGTAACCTATTGAGGTGCGCTCGGTGATGGTGGCAAGCAAACCGTTTTTGGTGCTGCACACACCACGAGACACTTTACCGCCTTCTGACATGGTGTTTCCCACTTTGAAACCAACCATGCAATAGTCGCCTTTGCGTTCGCGAGGACGCATTAGTTCTTGAGCCATCACTTCAAATGTATTGTGACCATAAAAGTCGTCGGCATTGATAACGGCAAATGGCTCGTTCACTGCGGTTTTACCCATAAGGATGGCATGGTTAGTGCCCCAGGGTTTAGTGCGGTCGGCAGGACAAGTAAATCCTTCGGGAAGGCTGTCGCGCTCTTGGAATACAACTTCAACGGCGATGTGTCCGTCGTATTTTGAGAGTACCTTTTCGCGAAATTCGGTTTCGAAATCGTGGCGAATGACAAAAACAATTTTGCCAAATCCGCTGCGAATGGCATCATATATAGAATAGTCCATGATTGTTTCGCCGTTGGGACCAAGTCCATCAAGTTGTTTGAGACCGCCGTAGCGGCTGCCCATTCCGGCCGCGAGGACCAATAATGTTGGTTTCATATTTTGATAGTCAGTGAATCGTTATGAGTTATTTTTGTACAAAGGTAACTAAATTAATGAATTCGTCATAATAAAAAGATTTAATTATTGGCATTTTGCCATTTTTTATGGCCATTTTGCGAGTTGCGGGGAGGTGGTTTGACGGTATTTGCAGTGTGGGATTGTGCCGTGCAGATTTTTTTTTCTTTTTTTGTGATAAATAAAAATATATGTATATTTGCAAAATATAAACAATGTGATTATGATATACACACGAAGTAATTATGGAAGATCATATTAAAAGTTTTATTTTTACAGCAGAACGTTATAATGAAGATGTTAAAACGTTTCATCAAGCGAAAAATGAGATAGAAAGATTGGGCAAAATATTCAAAGAGCAACCAAGCTATGAGCCGGAGCGGTATACGAATTTCAAAAAAGACCCGGGAGTCTATTTTAAGAGGAAATTTAATAATAACTTTCGTCTCATTTTAACACGAAAAGATGTTTTAGTTGATGCTACATGTGTTAGAATTTATGTGGCTTTGCGTGTTCTCAAACGTGGAGATAATGAATATGAGAGGTTTCAGTCTGCTAATTTGAGTGTTGAGGAACGTGATGTAATTACAGACTTACCTTCATTAAGTTGGGATATATATATTGAACAAGTCAAAAGTAAAATGGCGACACGGATTTGTGCTCCACAAAGGATTGGCTTGACTCCAGCAGAGTGTACGTTTATAGAGAGTCCGTTGTTAATAAATCATGAACTCTTTGACATCACTATCTATGAAACCAAAAATTGGATTAAAAATGTTCAAGAAGAGAATTTTACCGATTTCTCTAATGCTGCATCACGGATTGAAGAAT
>JAFPCM010000160.1 GCA_017390185.1 Muribaculaceae bacterium | reverse complement strand
TTTGAGGTCGTGGAGAACACGTTTGCCGGCTGCATCCCATGCGAGAACTTGGTAGTTAGCCTTGTCGATGATGATTACATCGTCGTCAGTACCTGTGTTGAAACGGAGTTCGCCACCATATTGGCTACCGGGAATTGCTTCAGTGCTTTCCCAAACTTTAGTTACAGTTACTTCAGATACGGGAGCAAAGTCGGGAAGGTAAGATTGTTCGAAGTAGTTAGCACCTACGATTTCAGTAAATGCGGGAGTCTCAACGTTGCGAGCTTCGCAAGGAACTGCATGTACATAGTAACCGTGTTTGCGGTTGATGCAGTGGAGGTTGCCTGAGTGGTCAAATGCCATTTGACAAACTTCTTGGTCCTTAGTAGCGATAGAGTAACGGTGAGTGAATGCGGGAACATTGTTGGTCCATTGAACATCATAAACTTGGATGTGAGCACTACCGTCGATGATAGCAAAACGAGTTTCGTCATAAGACAAAGCCATACCACCACCGAGACAGCCGTTGAGTGTAGCGCTGAGGTCAGCACCGTTAAATACGATGTCACCAGCTTCGTTGATAACGAGGAATGCGGGAACAGAAGCAATGTTTTGGTCGGCATTACGAGTTTGTGAGCAGAATACAACATTGTGCAATGCGCTACCCATCATGCCGGTGTTAGTGTTCACGAGCAATGCTGTGGGAGCAGCGAGCAATGTGGGTTCAACAGCACCCCAAGTGTCTTCAGCGCCGATGTCATAACGATAAACTTTGTTACCTTTGTTTCCGGTGGGAAGGTCTTCAACATAGATGAACATTTTGCGGTCAGCACCTGTGCCTGTGAATGCTACACCTGTAGAACCACCACCAACAGCCACGCCGTCGATTGTGAGTTTACCAGTGCCATCGTTAGTTGCGTTAGCAAAGATGTTGCCGATAGTTTCGGGAGCAGCGGGGTCAAAAATCCAAACACCGGGATAAGCGTCACTCCAGTCTGTCAAATAGAATTTGTCGTTGTAGAGTGTGCCACGGAAAGTAGAAGAAGCATTTGATTTGTTGAACTTGCCAGCCCAGTAAGGAGTTGAGTTTTTAAGGCCACCTTGGGGGTCAATCATGAAAATACCTGTTGAGCGACCAACGCCGAGATATGTTGTACCGAAGTTAGCGCTTTCGGGATTAGTTTCAACAGCAATACCACCACGATAGTAAGTAGTGCCAGCACCCCAAGTGTTGAGTGTGCGGAAGATTTCTCCAGAAGCGATTGATTTGTTGGCAACAGAAACTTTCCAAGAATATTTATCGTTCATATCTGTAACATCTACAGTGTAAGTGTTAGCGCCAGCTTCGAGTGCACCGAGGTCGTAAACGATGTCATCACCTTCGCCAGATGCGGGAGTAAGAACGATTTTTACATTGTGAGATTTAGCCGAGAGGTTGAAAGAGAGAGTAACATTGTTGCCGTCAGCTTCAGACTTCAAGTCATAGGCATAAACACCAGTGTAAACAGGTTGTTTAACATTTTTGGTAGTGTATTTGGTAACTTTACCGTCAACAGTGAGGAACAATTCGATTTCAGCATCGGTAGTAACGCCTGTGATGGCATCGATGGTGAGAGCGAGTTCGCCGTTAGCAGCAACAGAAGCAGCAGCAACGGGAGTAACAACATCAGTGCCTTCGGTTACGATGAGAACTGCTTTGTCAAGACCTTTAGTGATGTCGATCATTTTCACGCCGTCAACATTGCCTTCTGCGTTGTAGCTGGGAGCAACCATAACTGAGCGGCCTGCATATTTGAAGTATGATTCATTGTAAGATGCAGCAGCCAAGATGTTGTCAGAGAGTTGAGCCAAAATAGTGGGAACTCCAGCGTCGGCGGCATTGAGTTGGATTTCAAAAGGAGCAACCTTGGGAGAGTTGATGATAACTTTGTCATCGGCATTGGGAGAAAGAGTAATATTGTATTCTTGTCCCAAGTAAGTTGTTGCAAGATAAGTGCCGTCTTGGTTGTTGCGCATGTGGCCGATGTAAGTGCCATCAGCAATGCTAGCGAGAACAAGACGAGTGTTACCTGTGCTGGCCGATGTTGTACCAGTATAGATGAATTTACCTTCAGCGACAGTACCGATATAAGTCATTGATTCGCCGGCGATACCGTTAGTCCAGTTACCTGCAAAGTTGTTTGTCCACCAAACTTTTACTTCACCGTCGGGAACGCCGTTGGTGTCATTATCCCATTTGTAAGCAGTTACGTTACCAGCACCAGCTGATGAAGCAAATGCTTGGTTACACTTGTTGATACCAACCAAGTAACCATCGGCAGTCATTGCGATATCAGAGATTTTGTAGATGTCACCAACTGCAGCAGTTGTGCCGAGAGTTTTAACCAACTCTTTAGTGTCGGTGTCAAATACAAATACAGAGGGTGCATTAACAGAGTCGAATGCGAGTACATATTCGAGGCTGTTGCGAACGATTGAACGACGCACCTTCAAGCCTTCGCACAAAACAGCATCACGATATTCGGCAGCGAGGTTGATTTCTTCAGCGAGAGCAAAAGATTTACCTGCCAATGAGTCGGGATAGTTTACATATACGATTGCGGGAGGTTCGTATGCGATGTTTTCGAGGAATACTTTGTTGTAGTTAACAGTTGCAGCTTTAACTTCGAGTTTGATTTCTTCGTTTTTAGCAGTTGCATTTGTTGAAGTGTAAGTGATTCCTTCTTTGTATTCGGGGTGAGAGAATTTAACAGTGTAAACGCCAGGAACGAGGTCGCGGAAAATGAAAGCACCGTTGTAGTTAACGTCGGTAACATAGTCGGCAATTGAATCACCGGCTTCGTTATAAAGCACAACTTTCACGCCGTTCAAAGGCTTGTACATGTCAGAGCCTGCAGCGTTGGGTTTGTAAAGATCGTGTTGGAATTTAGTGTGCTTGTCGCGAACAATACCATAGATGTCACCAACATTTTCTTTTTGGATGCCATAGTAGTCGGCAACACCACGAGCATAGTCAATACCTTCCAAACGGTCAACGTCAAAGTTCATTGCACGGTGACGAGAGGGTTGGTAAGTGTGGAAATAACCTTCTACCAAGTAACCGGGAACTGAGTGATTCAATACACCAAGTTTTTGTTGGCCGATTTTACCTTTACCTGCAGCAACGTCAGCAGCTGTCATGGTGTAGTCATAGTGAGTCCATGTAGTGTGACGGTCGAGGATGCGGTGGTTCCAACCACAACGGCTGATTTCTTTAGAAGTGGTGATTTTGTCGCTTGTAGCAGCGGCATAACCGTCCAAACAGAAATACAAGTAGTTGGTGTTGGTGCCTTCGGTTGCAGCATTTGAGTGAATTGAGATGAACATGTCAAAGTTGTTAGACTCAACTTCGGCAGCGATTTCACTCAAACGGCGGTTGTATTGGTTGTTTTGGTCATCGGGAATGTAACCGAGAGCTTCGTCTTTAGCGTTGCTGTAGGGCCAGGGACCTGTTGCATTACGTGACATGACAACATTTTGAGTCAAGTCAAGGCCATTGGCGCCTGAGTGTTTGAAACCATAGTCTTTCAAACGATAGAACAAAGCCAAACCTTTTTCAAGGTTAGTGTTTGATTCAAAGAAGTCGGTTGTATCGGGGTTTTCAGTGCTGATAGGGCTGTGACCGATAGTAGCCATGTGACGGTTGTTGGGGCCCCAAGAACCGTGACCGGGGTTGATGTAAATGCGAATATCTTCTACATTTACTTGTGCGGCTGCGCTAAGTGCGAAAAGCGCTAATCCGGCTGCAAAAATATTTCTGAGTTTCATAACGCTGTTTCTTATTTAGTGATGTTAATGATGAAAAGTTCGCCGTTAGTGTTTGTGAAGGCGATTTTTGAACCGTCGTTTGAAACGGTGGGGTACATTGCCATTGAAGCATCGTCGGTGAGCATTTGTGAGAATGAACCGTCGGCTTGGATAGCAACGATTTTAGAAGAAGTTACAACGTGGCCGTTGTCTTGGTCGTTCATACCCACAACTGTGTTGTTGTCATACCAGCGTGGAGCGCGAACGCCACCGAGGAATACGGGGTTTGAACCGTCGATGTTGCATACATAAGCACCATAGCGAGCGAGGTAGTAAACCACGCGAGTGCCGTCGGGTGAAACTGAAGGCCACAAGTAGCTTTGTGATTCAGTACCTTGGGGAGCAACAACTTTAGATTCGCCGTTAACAGTGATAACCATGCGGCCATGGTCGATTGAAGCCACGGGAGCAACGGTTTTTGTTTCGCCAAATGATTTGGTTGTGAGTTGGCCTTTGTTCATAGCCATTACAGTAGAGCCTTCGATAGCAAAACCTTGGAGGTCGCGAGTGAAAGGCACAACTGTTGACTCGACGCCGTCAACGCTGACAGCTTTGAGGGCTGTTTGGCGAAGTTTGTTAACGGTTTTTGACTCGCGGAAGATAACAGTACCGT
Source organism: Muribaculaceae bacterium (assembly GCA_017390185.1). Taxonomy (GTDB): domain Bacteria; phylum Bacteroidota; class Bacteroidia; order Bacteroidales; family Muribaculaceae; genus RGIG4079. The sequence goes on along the minus strand of JAFPCM010000160.1, from coordinate 18,962 downwards.
TGTCAGCGATTTTCAGGTCATACATGTTACCTGTGTTGCTAACAGTGCTGATAGCCGATGTTGTGAGGTCAAATTTTTGAAGACCTTCTTTCTCTGCTTGAGAAAGCACAACAAAGTTTCCATCGGGGCTAATTGTTGCTTGGATAGCATATACGCCTTCGGGAAGTGCCACTTTTTCGATAGAAGCGACATTCATTTGAGCGTAGCCAAAAAGGCTTGCACCCAACAACATAGCAGAAAGAATAACTTTTTTCATGTTAGTTGTTTTTGGTTAATAATTGGGTTATTTCGTTTATGAGTAAATTCGCATTTATCCAAAATTAAGCAAAGGTAATTAAAGAAACTGAATATATATGCGAATATGTTTAAAAATAGTGTGTTATTAACTAAAATTCAGTAAACTGGCATAGTGTGGGCATACCAAAAAAATAGCCGTTTTTCACATTTGGGCGGTGAAAAACGGCTGAAAGAAGATGTTGTCGTCTGATTGGTCGGTGAAAGGGGCGTTTCTAAGCCATCAGCAGCGTATGTCGTAGTTGAGAATGGCCTCGACAAGATATAGGCCGATGATATCCTTGCGACTTACTTCCATGTCATCATAATCGGGATTGGCGCTGTGAAGAATCACCTTGTCGTTGTCACTGTGTCGACGCAGGTATTTGACCATGCGGTAATCTTCCATGACAATGACATAGATCTGTCCCCAAAAAATGTTGCGGCGGTCGGTAATTGGCCTGATGCTGATGAGCCCGCCGTTTTTGACAACCGGGTCCATGCTGTCGCCCGAGACTCTTACGATGCACCCGTGGGGGTTGAGTTGTGGCAGGTCAATGACACCGATGATGCGGTCTTGGGTAAACATGCGGCTCAACTCGGTGCAGCCTGCAGTAACATCTATATCATAGACGGGAGCACCTTGTCGTTGCGGCTCCAAAATTTTTACCGGAGTATCAACGGCAATTTCTGTTGCATGTGCTTCTTTGGCAAACGGTAAGTCGGTGCCGTTGCGCAACCACTGTTTAGACACGCCAAAATCGACCACGATGCGGTTGATGAGCGCTTCGCTCACCGCAAGTCGTCCAGACAGATGTTTTGACAAATTTGACGGGTCGATGCCAATGCGGCGGGCAAACTGTGCCTGTGACAGTCGCGAGTGACCGATAAGGTAGCGAATGCGGTCGATTATGGCTTTGTTCTGCTCTTTGATGTCCATGATTTGCTATTTTTTGAGGGGAGAGAGTAATTTTTCTATTTCCTGACGAGCGTCCTCGGTGTTGGCTCGCTTTCTGAGAGGGTAGCCTGGTTGACGCCAATGGCATTTTGAGCCTTTCTCAAAGTTGGAGATGAGGCTTGCGGGCACGATGTCGGCGGCTACGATATCGCCTATGACGGTCTCAAACAATCGTGAGCCGAATGACTTAATGTTGTTACTTTCAAATTCCGACAATTTGTTGGCTCGGTAATGGAGATTGCCGCCATTGTCGCTGACAACCATGAGCAGATAATCGTCGGCATTGGCCGATGGACATGCCCACAAGAGTTTTTTCTCATTGTTGTGGGCAAATTCTATGTCTTGATCCTTCTCTAAGATTTCGCGCATGTTCACTTTCACGACATGGCCGTCTTCATATATGAGGACGAGTTGGCCTGACTCTTCGTCGCTATGAACGGCAAGCGAGAGTCGGCACGAGTTGTCGTCGTCCAACCAACGGTCTTCGCTTGAGTGCTTATACTTGTCGTTTTTGACAAAGTAAATGTAGTTGGTCACATCAAGATAACTGTCTTCATAATCATGTAGCACATTGTTGCGGGTGGGGCTTGTCATCACAACATCATTGCCGGTTTTGGGCTGTGGTTGAGGCTCGGGAGTGGGAGTCGCAACGGGTTTGGTGACGGTTGTCGCAGCGGGCTCAGATGCTGTAGCAGCGGCTGCATCTGACTTTTCTTGGGCGAGGTTGCTGTCTTCAACGGCTTTTTGCTCGCGGAATTGCTGGGCACGGTTTTCTATGAAGATTTCGAGGTCTTTGCCTTCAAGGAGTCGCACCGATGTGCCTTGGCGATTATATACTTTGCCGTCGAGTTCGATAGGGGTGTTGCAAGGCTTGACTGTGATGATATATACATCGCGGTCGGTCGATTCGGCATCACGCTCAACTCTTACATATTGGCCTGCTGTTTTGCCCATTGTATTTGCAATGGAGTTGAATATGTGAAGCATATATTTGTCATGGCTGTTGCGGAATGCTTCGTGTTTGAGGTCTTCGGCCAAGCCGGTAGCATAACCGTTGTCGTTGACACCGAGGTAGATTTTGCCGCCTGAAGAGTTGAGGAAACCGCAGATTTCTTTCATGAGAACAAAAGTCTGCTCTTTAATGTCGGCGCGCATGTGGTTGCCCGCAGGGTAAACAATACTTGTCTTGAATTCGATAGTTTGGCTTTCGCTACCATAGAATTTGGCCGATGTGTCAAATGTATTTACATTGAACATTCTGCGCATCCTGGCTGCGATAGCTTCACGTTGCTCATCAAGGTCGTTGATTGATAGCATGTTGTGACTCAACGCCATTTGGGCAAGTTTCTGCTCAAATGCGTTGTGGGCATTATTAACGTGATTCCATAAGTAACTTTGCGATTCGGCCGAGTAGTTGCCTACGCAAGAAACGATGCGCAGTTTGGCATACAGGCGTTGCAACAAAGGTTGGGTGTTGTCTTTTTCAATGTGACTGAACGGTTCAAGGTCTATGTCCTTGATGACATTGGTGTCGGAGTAGGTTTTGAACAAGTGCAACATCTGCATGTGGGTGTGCAAGTTGTCGACGAGTTGCGTTTCTTCGATGGCGATGGCGAGCAATCGGGCAAATGCGAGATAGTTGAACGAGCTTTGATATTCCATTTCGGTCACGGCAAGTCGGCGCAATAGTTGAATCAACTCGATGATTTGTCCTTTTGAAAGGACTTCTTGTTCGAGTTGTACATTTTCGTCATCTTCGTCGTCATTTTCGTCATCGTCAAGCGAAAGATTCCACATGAGGTTTTGGAACGGGGTGGTGTTGGGGAATGAATTCCACGCAAATTCTTGGATGATTTCGCCGTCGATTTTGTCCATTGACTGCACATGAGTCACCTCGACCTCGACAAAGTCTCCCACTTCGCGGTCGGGATAGTCGGCGCCGTTTTCAATCCAAAGAGAGTAGCCGTCTTCGCTGATAGCACTCCACTGGCGGTTGCTTTTGTCGGTGATGACACATGTTGAAATAGAGCCGGGAGATGTGGTAGTGCGACTATGTACGCTATCTTTGATGATTTCGTTAACCACATCGTTCATGGTAAACGAGAGCTCGTCGTCAAGATTGCGGCCAAGTACCTTTGCTTCAAAAGTGAGCAGTCGGCCGTTTTCGTGACGGAAATCGTTGATGTCGGGATTTACATTGTATTTCACAACATCTTTGATGTTCATCCAGCCTTCTCCGCGATAATAGTCGTCGGAGTCGGCGATGACGCAGTGCAAGCGTGTTTTTTCGTCGGTGATTTCGACGTCGTCAATGTGAATGTACACATGGTCGCCTATTTCGGGAATGGTTTTGTAGATCTCTTTGGCCTTTTTCACTTCGGTAAAAATGTTGCGCTCGATGTCGGCCCACATTGCGCTCAAAGCATCAATGTTGTTCATTCTGCCCGCTTGGGGGGTGTTGATGCTGTTGGGGAGCATCACTTTCAAGTCGGGCCAACCGAATAACCCGTTGGGAATGACCTGTGTGGTTGCCGATTTATCAGGTAGTGCGCTGAGTCTTACTCCTTCGTCAGAGATAGATACTTTGCAGCGGTTGCCCATAAAAGTCTTGATGACGTTTGTGTCAATGTCGAATCCTTCGATAGAATCGGCGGCTTTGGTTTTGATGAGAATTTCTTGCTGAGTGTCAAGCCAATTGTATTCGATGGGGAAGTTCTCGCTTGCGGTAATACTATACAATGCTTTGTGCCACAGTTTTTTGCGACCAGCGCTGTCGGTGAGTGACAGGTAGCGGTAGAGCATCGAGCGGTTGCGGTTGATGTCGATTTCGTCTTTATCGTTGGCAATGAGGATCTGAATGGCGATTGCTTTCACCATTTGAGACCAGATCATAGAGTCCTCAGGACTTTCGATTGATTGCATTTCGTCAAGACGATAGCGGGTGGCGGTGATGAACATTTCAAGTTGTTCGACAAATGCGCTGCGGAATGGCTCGTTGCGCCAGTTGGCGATGTCCCATTCGCGCAATGCGTCAAAGATTTTACCCATGTACTGGGTGACGAGTTGTGGCTCGGTCTTGAAAATCGTCATCATGATGCGGAACTGCTTGTTGGGGTGGTAGAGGTAGCCCGAACGCTGCAGATTTGAAAGCATGTCGTTGAGATATTCTTCATGGCGATTTCGCTGAATGATTTCAATCGCTTGCAGATAGTGCTTGATGTCTTGAACTATGTCGTTCAAGAATTTTTGTCGCATGGGGCGTTCTTCGGCACCAAACTGTTTCAAGTAGTCAGAGCCTTCGAGAATATACAATGCAGCTTTCTTGGCCAATTCAAGGCAAGGTTTGAGGTGCAAGTCATAGTCGTCGGCTTCGCACAAGAATGTAGAGAAATTCTCGTTGAGAATGCGCAAAGTGGTGAAAATCCACTCGGGGCTTTGGTTTTCGTGCTCCTGTGCTGCTTGTGCCAACAATGAGTTGGTCTTGAACTGCTCGATGGCCCATTCATTGTTTTGGCGTGACAGGTGATCGACATGGTTAATGAGGGTCTCAATGCTAATAAATCGAGGCAAGAAATTCATTCTTGACTTTTGTGATGTCAGTTTGAGACGAACCAATACCTCGTTGATGCCTAAAACTTTGCATTTAATAGACTGTCCGACAAACAGCCTGTTCTTGTCATATAGCCTGAAATATAATCCACGGTCATCTTCAACAGTGTAAAATCCGCCGTTTACGGTCTGGTCGTCTTTGACCTTAAACGTGTATTCAATGCCTTTCTGATAAAATCGGGCGATGATGGGCGACAGATCTTGGCCGATGACAGGAATGCCATTTTTGATATCCTTGACAATGCAGTCTAAACTCTCGGGAATTTCTTGCTCTTTACGTTGAAACTGCAGCTTGGGGATTTTGAATTCGATGCGATCTTCTTCGTTAAAAGCATAAACTACGTAGCAATCTTTGTTGCTTTTTGATTGATCAACTGGCAAATTATATTTGCCTTTCATTTCCATGTCTGAAATTTTAATTTCCATGTTTTTTTTAAGATTTGAGTTAAAATTAAAGGTTGTTTATTCACTTCAAGTCTCGCCTTGGTGTGTTTTGGGGAGGTCAGGCAGCAGACTTTACAACAAATTTACCAAAAAATTGCCACACTAAAAATAGCCCTTTGCAGCGAGTTTGCCGTTTTAGTATAAATTAACAAATGACAATAACCTCACGGAATTGAGAATGAAAAACTCCCTCATGGAGCGTCGTCGTTCTGTGAGGGAGTTGTAGAGGTATTGATGTGATTCTTATCTGACTATAACTTTAATGGAGTGGAGTGTCTCGTTGGTGGAAATGAAATAGATGCCGTAGGGCAAGGTTATTTCCATGTTGTTGGTTATGATGGGTAACGATGCAACAGCACGGCCGGTGATGTCAAAAATGGTTGCATCGGTGTGTGGATTGCCGCAAGTAAATCTAATGAGGCCGGGATAAGAGATTACGGCTAATTGACTGGGCGCTGCAATGCCGGTAACACCACCCGGCTCAACAGTGATTACATTTGATTGAGGCGAGAGGTAGCCCATTTTAACCGACTGTACAGAGTAGTTTTCTTTGTAAGACGGGTTGAAATCGGTGATTTCGAGGTAGTTTTGTTCGGCTTCAAGTTTTTCGGTGAACGCAATGCCACCCACATATCTTGTGCGTGTTACGAGATAGTAGTCGATATCTTCAGCTGCCGGTTGCCAATTGGCTGTATAGCTTTCATCGGTTATTGACGAGGCGGGAAGGGCGACAATGGCCGTGAGGGTTGGGCGCACTTCGCTTTTGCCGGTGAGGGCTATCGTGACGGGTTGAATGCTGTCGGTGCTTGAAACGGATAGTGTGGCAGAGTATGAGCCGGTGTTGGTGGGTAGGTAAGTGACAAGAAGCGAATATCCCTCGTTGGCGAGGCTGGCGGCTATTGAGTAGTCGCTTAAAGTCCAGAGCGAGCTGTCGGGTCCGCTGACTGACAGGTTGATGGGTTGGGTGAGATTCTTGCCTTTGATTTGCAGTCTCATTATTTTATCGTCGCCACAAGCCACTGTACCAAAGTCAAGGCTTGTTCCGGGCACGGGGGCCATGAGTTCGGGTGTTCCTGAAATTGGAGTATTGTCGAGAGTAAAAGCTTCAGATGTCTTGTTGCCCCAAATGTGCTCGGCAAGCGATGGATGGTCAATAAAGGGATTTCGGTTGTTCTGAAAAGAATACACCACTTCGTTACGGTCAATTTCCTTTTGGCTCACAGGGTCGTCTCGATGCCATTTCATCAGCAATTCGATTGCCCACGGGGTAATGGTGGGGTAGGTGTTGCTCTGAAACATATAATTATATTTCCAGGTAATGGACTGGTAACGCGTAGCCATATAGAAATAGGTGCGGGCAAAGTCGCCTTTGTATTGGTCGGCAGGTTCAAACACTCGAGAAGCCCCGCCTCCTTGTCCGGTGACTGCATATCCCACTCGTGACACTCCGTTGTCGAATGTTGCAGTGAGCACTTCGCCCAACGGATAGTTGCTTTTTGCCTGATTGGCGCTGCTTTCCGATGGGTATAGATGGTTGAGGTCGGTATAGGCTGGGGTTGAGGTAGATCCTCCCCACCAACTTTTGGGAACAGAGTGTTCGCGGTTGAGTCCGGTGAAATCGGGGAATGAGAATGTCTGGTTGGAATACATCTCCCACCATTCATTGCCTCCGGGTTTTACATCGGTTTTGCGAAAATAGTCGGGTAGGGCGTTGTATGATGAAACCTGATTGTGGTTGTTGATTATTAGATATAAAGCGTCTTTTAGCTGAGATTGTTTCAACCCGTTGAGCGAAGAATAGTATGAAGCAGGTGCCTGAGCATAGGTTGCTATGGCTATTATTATTGACAAGAATGAGATGAGACAGTGTTTCATGCTATATCCGAATTTGTGGTTGAGTAAACAAAGGTAGGTTATTTTTGTGAGTGAAGCAAAAGTTTGCCCGAAGTTTTGAAGTTATAAACAACCAAAGGGAACACCTTGTGGGTGCTCCCTGCTATGAGGTTGAATTGCTCTAAAGGCGCAATTATTCTGCTGACTCAGCGGGTGCTGCTACTTCTTCCACAACGGGAGCGTCAGCGCTTTGTGCGGGAGTAGCATATTCAGTGCCTGTTACCTGAAGGGGTGCTTCAGCAGCCTGAACGCGAGATTCGGTTGCAACGTTGCGAGGCATTACAAATGCCGAGATGATTGCGAGAACGCAGATGATACCAGCGAGAGTCCAAGTGGCTTTTTCAATGAAATCGGTTGTTTTGCGAACACCCATGATTTGGTTACCACCACCAAATGATGATGAAAGACCGCCACCTTTAGATTTCTGAACGAGCACTACTACGATGAGGAGCAATGCTGCGATGATAGTTAAAATGCTAACGAGTGTATACATAATAATGTATGCTTAATTTATGATGTTTTTTTGTTGTTTTCGATTTTAATAAGTTTTTGCAAAAATCGCAATTGGTCTGCAAAGTAAATACTTTTTTCTGGAAAATTCAAACTTAAATTGTGAATAATTTCGTAAGCCTTTGAGTATCTGCGTTGTTTGATGTAAATTTTTGCAAGGCTCTCACTTAGCAAAGAGTCGTCATTTGCCTCGGGAGAGGTTACTGTCGAGCCGTCAGAAACGATTTGTGGTTCGGGTTGAGGCTCGTCAACGACCGACGGGAAGTGTTTTTGTTGCTCACGACTTTTGAGGATAAATGCATTGATTTTGGCATCTTGGCTGTCGCCTTGTGCTGTATCTTGGTCGGGCACGCTTCGCTCTTCTTCCTCGGCAAGGATTTGTGCATAGTCGGGGGTGGGGTTGAAGATGAGGCGTGTCAATATCTCTTCCTCGCGAGGGTCGGGGTTGCCATATGTGTCAATAAATTTGTCGATGGCGGTGTTGGTGTCAACACGAGGTGCTTTTTCCTCTTCGGGATAAAAGTTGGCCCATTCGGCAGCATCGGGGTCAATGAGTTTGACAAGGGTGTCTTTGTCGGCAGCGTTGAGTGCAATTTGTGCCATCAGAGAACTGCGTTGCTCGGGAGTCAAGGTTTCGCCGTTGTGCTGCAACACAAGCGCAGCGGGCAAGGTGAAGTAGGGATGCTCGTTGTTGAGCTGCTCAAACCATTCTGGATCAATGGTCTGGGCAGGGCTGTCGATGATTGATGATATGTGTTCTTGTAATGTCATCGTGATTACCAGTTACCTAATGTTGCATTGAAAATGAGGTCAACAAGTTCTTTTGAGATTTGCAGACACAGCTCGTCTTGCACATCGGTGAGCATCTCTGAACTGTCAAAGTCGCGGTAGGCCGAGAATGTTTGGTCTATGTTGTTGCTCTCTTGTCGGTTATCGGTGTATTTTACTCTCACGGTGATTGTCAAGCGTGTGCGTGATGCGTATGCATCTTCGGTAACGGCTTGAGGTGAGAGGTTGTAGCCTGTGATTTCGCCTTCGATTTGAAGGTCCGAAGCACCGTCTTTAACTTGCAAGCGGGTGTTGCGAGCAATGTAGTCGAGCAGTTGGTTTTCAAAAGTTTGCTGCAATGGCGGGTAAACGAGAGCTGCACGAATGGGAAATTCAGAAACCGAGATCGTTTTATAGACATTATAGTCGAGAGCGGCGCCATTGAATTTGTAGCTGATGGTGCATGCTTGCCACATTGACAGCATGGCAATGAACATCAATGCTCTGAGCGATATGTTGCGTACCGATTTTTTCATTGCGAGTGGATTATTCGAGTTCAAATTCTCTGATTTTGCGATATAATGTGCGCTCTGAAATGTTAAGCTCTTTGGCAGTGTTTTTGCGGCTGCCATTATTGCGTTCGAGCGATTGGCGAATGAGTTCGCGCTCATTGGCTTCGAGAGTGGTTGGAGTGGCAATAGTGTCGATGATTTCGCGGCGTTGGTACTCATCGGCTTCGTTGTCAATGTTTATGAAACTGTCATAAGCAGTCTTGGTTTTGTGGGAACATGACGATTGTAAGCTTTTGGTGATGCCTCGTTTTTCGATGCCATTCGGGTCCGATGCTGCTCCGTTGCCCATTTGTTCGCGCAACGATGTTATCTCTTGTTGCAAGCGCACGAGCATGCTGAAGAGCAATTCGCGTTCGCTTTCATAAGAGTGCTCTTGCTCTTTGGCAACGGTTGGAACATATGACGGCATGTGGGGCAAATACTTTGTAAGTGTAGCCTCTGATATTGTCTCTCCGGCATGGAAAAGAGCAATTTGGTCAATGACATTCTTGATTTGTCGCACATTGCCGGGCCAACGGTATGCTTCGATGGCGCGTGTAGCCGAATCGTCAAAACTGATGGGTGCTGTGCGGTTTTTTTCTTGGAAATCACGGGCAAATTTGCGAGCCAAGAGGGAAATGTCTTTGCCGCGGTTGCGCAATGGCGGAATGGTGATTTGCACAGTCGAGAGGCGGTAGTAGAGGTCTTCGCGAAATTTGCCTTCGGCTACGGCCTTCTCCATGTTGACATTGGTTGCTGCCACTATGCGCACATTGGTTTTTGAAACGGTTGAAGAGCCCACTTTGAGGTATTCGCCACTTTCGAGCACGCGCAAAAGGCGGGCTTGGGTGGGTAATGGCAGTTCGCCCACTTCGTCAAGGAAGATTGTGCCGCCATCGGCTTCCTCAAAATATCCTTTGCGGGCTGAGGTCGCACCGGTAAATGCTCCTTGAATGTGCCCGAAGAGTTCAGAGTCAATGGTTCCTTCGGGAATTGCGCCGCAGTTTACGGCAATATATTTCTGATGCTTACGCGAGCTGTAAGCATGGATGATTTTCGGAAAAAACTCTTTACCGCTACCGCTCTCGCCGGTTATGAGTACCGACAGGTCAATGGGCGATACTTTGATGGCACGTTTGACGGCCTCAATGAGTGTGGGTGCGTTGCCAATGATGCCAAATCTCATTTTGGCATCTTGAACTTCTTTGGGTATTTCGAGATTTTCTAAAGGCATTTTTTTAATGAATAAGTTTTATCGCGTAAAAAATTACCAAATTCTTTGGCCGATTTCATGTGCTGCTTTTGCTCTTCGACGCTGATGGGTGTGCCGACTGTGAGGTGAAAAGTTTTACCTTTTTTGTTAAACACTTCAGATGGCAAGCATGCAGTTCTCAATCGCCAATCAATGGCTCCCAATATGTTGGAAAACATTGAGTTGTGGCCATGGAAATAAATGGGAATCACAGGCACTTTGAGCTGCATGATGAGGCGCGAAACGCTTTCTTGCCACTCGCGGTCTTGAATTTTTGTGCCTATGATTTTTGAGATGGCTCCGGCCGGAAAAAATCCGAGCGGGTGTCCTTGCTTCACGTGCATTATGGCGGCCTTGATGCCGTTCATTGACACGGCTTTTTTCTTGGGGTCGTCAGATGCAAGTGCATCGACAGCAATGAAATTGGGGCGCATGGCCGAGATGTAGTTTAGTATCATGTTGACCATCACCTTGAACTCGGGCCTGCGTTTGCCAATCTCGTTGATGAGGATTATTCCGTCGAGTGCTCCATAGGGATGGTTGCTTACGGTGATGAAAGCGCCTTCGGGCAGATTGTCGAGAATTTCCTCGTTGTCGATTTGCAATTTTATGTCAAGATCATTCAAAACGCCTTCGGTAAACTTGTGCCCTGTGTTGTGGCAGTTGTGACTGTGAATCCAATTAACCTTGTCGACTTTAAACAGGCGCATCACCATGTTGACGAGCTTTTCTTTGTCTCGCAACTTGGGGACCATTGTCGCAATGTCGTTAAAGTCAAGTACGGTCGGCTTGATTGAATTTTCCTTGGTTTCCATTGACAAAATGTTTTGACTACAAATTTACACAAAACCTCGAAAACCACAAAATGATGCATAAACATTGCATTTTTTGTGCATAAAAACAGTGTTCTAAGCCTGAGAGGTGGCTATGTTGATACAAATTAACATATATTGCTATCGATTAACGTAATTGATGGGTATAATTAGTTAATTTTGCAACATAAAAGGTTAGTGCTTCATGCACGATGTGAAAAATAGGACAAGTATTTGTTAATTTTTTAACACATTAGTGCAGTATTTAGACATAATGTAATTACCTAAAACTTATTATACTTGAATTTTGGTTATGAGGGAGGTGTGCTTCTGTGAAGAAGTGCACTTTCGTTTTTTTAAGGGTTTGCATAATAGAATGTGAGCGATAATAGTTATCTTTGTGATGTAATCACAAGAAAAAACAAACAATACAAATAAAATATGTTTTCAGGAATAGTAGAAGAAGCCGCCCGCGTGGTGAAAATCGAGCGTGATGGCGGTAACGTGCATTTGACTTTGACATGCTCTTTTGTTGACGAATTGAAAATCGACCAGTCGGTAGCACACAATGGTGTGTGTCTCACTGTGGTATCGCTTCCCGGCGACGGAACATATACTGTTACAGCCATTCAGGAAACTCTCGACCGCAGCAATCTCGGCGACTTGAAAGAGGGTGATATTGTCAACCTTGAGCGCAGCATGATGATGAACGGCCGCCTTGACGGTCACATTGTGCAGGGTCATGTTGATTGCACTGCCGTGTGTGAACAACTCGAAGAGGTTGATGGCAGCCGTTATTATTTGTTCCGCTATAAAGTTGATCAAGATATGGCGCGCAAGGGATATGTTACTGTCGAAAAAGGTTCTGTGACAGTTAACGGTGTCAGCCTCACTGTATGTGATTCAGAATCCGACTCGTTTCGCGTGGCAATTATTCCCTACACATTTGAGCACACCAATTTCAAACACATTACTCCCGGGGTGAAGGTCAACATTGAGTTTGACATCATTGGCAAGTATTTGAGCCGCCTAATGGAGTTTGCCAAATAAACTGTTTCTAGATGGAATTTAACGAACTCGTTGAACAAAGACAAAGCTGTCGTGCCTATGATAATGAGCGTGAGATAGAGGCTGACAAACTTGAGCGCATCATAGACGCTGCGCGATTGGCTCCGTCGGCTTGCAACTCACAGCCTTGGCATCTGATAACCGTGACCGATGCATCGTTGAGAGCCGAGGTGGCTGATGCGCTGACATCGATAGGCATGAACCGATGGGCTTCGCAAGCAACAGCATTTATTGTGATTGTGCAAGAATCGCCCAATTTCACAGCGCGCCTTGGCGGTTGGATAAAAAACAAGCATTTTCCCCTCATTGACTGCGGAATTGTTGCATCTCACATCTCGTTGGCAGCAACCAACGAAGGGCTCGGCTCGTGCATTCTCGGTTGGTTTGACGAGAAACGCATCAAGCAACTGCTGGCAATTCCCCGCAGCAAACGAGTGCTGATGATAGTGTCGTTGGGCTATTCGCTCGATGCTCAGCGTCAACACATTCGCAAATCCCTCGACCAAATGTCGTCAAACAATAAGTATTAGTACCAAGTATGCAAGAAAAGCCCAAACTGATGTCGGACTCTACTCGTACAGACGGCAAGGCCGAAATAGTCATGGACTATATATTGTCATGGTGTTTGAGGCGAGCTGGTGTCAATTGCAGTGATGAAAAGCCGATACTGTATGATTATTGCCGCAAAATGTTGGGCTTGCTATTGGATATTGAAATGGTTGACAATGTTGTTTTTAAGTCGGTATATACTTGGAAACAATCTAATGATATTGACATTTGGGCTGAGATAGAAATGGAATGTGGTGGAAATGTGGAATATCATGCTCTATTGATAGAAGATAAATATTATAGTGCCTTGCACAACAAGGCTGGTACCGATAAGAACCAACTTGAAGTTTATAAAGAGGCATTTGATGCATATTACGACAAGAAAGGCGCGGAGTGGAAAAGACATTATGCGGTGGTGACCTGTCTTGAACGCGAGTCAAAGAATTTTGAAAAATTCTATGGTGCGGCTGCCGATTATGGATTTAAGGTGTACTCTTTTTATGATATGCTGGGCAATAAAAATCAATATATAGATAGCGAAAGCGATATATTTAATGAATTTTGGCTTCGCAAATGGTAATAACGAAGAAAATAAAAAAAAGATAAATAAATGGAAACCAATATCTCGCTTGAAAATATGAAAACACGCCGCAGTGTGCGTGGTTTTGACCCCGACAAGAAGCCCGATGAAGCTCTTGTGGCACAAGTTATTGAGGCCGGTACTTATGCTCCAACCGGTCGCAACCGTCAGTCGCCTATAATTGTTGCTGTGACAAATCGCCAAGTGCGCGACCGTTTATCGCAGTTGAATGCACAGGTTATGGGCTGCGACTTCGATCCCTTTTATGGCGCTCCCGTAGTGCTGATTGTGCTTGCCGACCGACAAGTGCCGACTCATCTCTATGACGGCTCGTTGGTAATGGGCAATCTCATGAATGCCGCCCATGCCGTCGGCTTGGGTAGCTGCTGGATACACCGTGCATTAGAGGTATTTGATATGGCCGAGGGAAAAGAGATGTTGCGTCAATGGGGCATTGAAGGCGATTATGAGGGTATTGGCCACTGTGTGTTGGGCTATCCGCTAAAACCGACGCAAGAACCCTCGCCTCGCAAAGACGGCTATGTGTTTTATGTGAAATGATTAGTAACACGATATGAAACAAAGATATATATTGACGGCATTGTTGGGCGTTGCTATGACCTCGATGTCGGCGCAGGTAAACGACGCTACTCCGCAAGGTTATGTGCAACGCGGAGAGTTGATGTTTGCCGAGCAAAACTATAGTGGTTGCATCGACCACATGTCGCAAGCCAAGCAAGGCATTCTGTCGCAGCAAGACAATGAAACAGCCGACTATTATATGGCTCTGTCGGCATTGAACATTGGCAAAGAAAACGCAATCAATCTCATCGATGCGTTCATGCGCGATTATCCCTCGTCGGCCTATCGTGCCGATATGGCATTGGCTGCAGGTGACTATTATTTCACCCGTCATAACTATGCATTGGCATTGTCAAAATATAAGGATGTAGAGTCACGCCAACTCAATGATGCAAAGGCTGAAGATTGTCGTTATCGTGTGGCCTACTGCCAAATGAAACTGGCCGATTATGAAAAAGCCCAAAAGGGGTTTGCATCGCTTGCAAATACCCGCAAGTATGGCAATGCTGCAGCGTTTTATCAAGGATATATTGCCTATGCCGAAGGCGACTATGCACGAGCCGAAGACCTATTGTCGAAGGTTGACAACAGAGTGGCTCCAGGCAATATGGCCGATTATTATCGCAGTCAGATTTATTTTGCTCGCGAAGACTATGCCAAGGCGTTGACTTTGGCGCAGTCGCTTCTTGACAGTGATGCCGAAACCCAATATGTGGCCGAAGCCTATCGTATTGCCGGTGAATCGCAGTTTAACCTTGGCCGAGACAAGGAGTCTTATGAATACTTGCGCCGCTATGAGGCAATGACCGATAACTGCATGCCGTCGGCAATGTATGCGATGGGTGTGTGTGAATATCGCATAGGTAACTATGACAGCGCAGTAGAGCATCTTGCACAGGCTGTAGCGGGCGAAGATAAAACTGCCCAAGCGGCTTATCTGTATCTCGGTCAGGCATATTATCGCCAGGGCAAACCGACAGCGGCGTTGCTCGCTCTTGAACAGGCAAAAGGCATGGGTTGTGATGCCGCGGTGAAGGAGTCGGCAAGTTATAACTATATAGTGGTTAAGTCGCAAGGTTGCAAAGCACCTTACGCCGATTGTGCCGAAACAGCCGAGAGTTTCCTCATGGAATTTCCCTCTTCGGCCCATGTTTCACAAGTGCAGGAATATGTAGTCAAGGGTTTGATGGGCAAGAACGACTATGAAAAGGCATTGTTGACCATTGCCACATTTAAAAATCCCACCGATGAGGTGAAGAAAGACAAGCAACGAGTGTTGCTTACTTTGGCCTCTCGCGATGTAGATGCCGGTCGTGTCAAGCAGGCATTGACACGCTTGCAGAAGGCACGCGAAATTACTCCAGCCGACAAAGAGGTGGCGGCCGAGTGCCAATTGCTCATTGCCGATTGCTATTATCGTCAAGGCAACTATGACCAAGCGGCAAAAGCCTATCTTGAGTACATAAATAGCATTTCATCAACCCATCAAAATGGTGCATTGGCCTACTACAATCTTGGCTACTGCCGTTTTAACCAAGGCCGTTATGACGATGCTATAGTCAACTTCACGCGTGTGACCCGCAATCAGGGCAAGTTGAGTAAGGCTCATGTGGCCGATGCATATAATCGCATTGGCGATTGCCATTATTATCAGTCACAATTTGCCAAAGCAACCGTAAATTATAACAAGGCCCTGGAAATCAACCCGTCATCGTGCGATTATGCGTTGTATCAAAATGCGCTTATGCGTGGTCATAACCGTGATTACAAAGGCAAGATAGAAGACCTCAACGCGGTGATTAAGCAATATCCCAACTCGGCACTTATTCCGTCGGCGATGCTTGAAAAGGCTGATGCCTACACGGCTCTAAATGATACTGAAAATGCTGTTACGACCTATCGTCAGCTTGTGAAGAAATATCCCGATAGCGAGCAGGCCCCCAATGCGTTGTTGCAGTTGGCTATTATTTATGGCAATAGTGGTCGTAGCGATAAGGCTATTGAGGCTTATAAAGATGTGATAAGTACCTATCCCAAGCGCGATGAGGCGCAAGTGGCAATGGAGGACCTCAAACGATTGCTCGCTGCCGAGGGCCGATTGGGCGAGTATGCTCAATATGTGAAAAATGTGCCTAATGCTCCTCAACTTTCGGCCGAAGAAGCTGACCAACTGACATTCAGCGCGGCCGAGAAAGCCTATCTTAATGGTCAAGGAATTGCACAGTTGAAAAATTATGTGACCCAATATCCCGATGGTGCTTATCAGCCTCAGGCATTGCACTATTTGTGTCAAGCGGCTGCCGAAAGCGGCAACTATGAGCAGGCATTGAAATATGCATCAGAGATTGTCAACCGTTATCCCGATAATATTGTGGCCGAAGGTGCGCTTGCCGTGATGGCTGATGCTCAAGAGCGTCAAGGACAAGTCGAAAACGCACTTGCAGCCTATCAGCGCCTTGAACAACAGGCTTCAACGCCGGTTAATGTCAAGTCGGCCCGTATGGGTATATTGAGAATCGGTCGCGATTTGGGCCGACATAGCGATGTTATTGGAGCAGCCGACCGTTTGCTTGCATCGCCCGAGGTGCATGATGCCGAGATTGCCGAAATACGCTTTGTCCGCGCGTATGCGCTTGCTGCCGTTGGCCGTGGTGATGAGGCTGTGGTAGATTGGGCTGCATTGGCATCTAATTCCGATGATGTCAATGGCGCAAAGAGTGCCTACTATCTCGGACAATATTATTATGACAAAGGCAACCTAAAAAAATCGCGCCAAGTGGTAGAGGCATTGATTGATGCCAATACACCTCATCAGTATTGGCTTGCGCGCGCGTTCATATTATTGTCGGATGTCAACCGCAAAGAAGGCAAGACCTTTGAAGCCGATGAGTATCTCAAATCGCTCAAAGAAAGCTATCCCGGCAATGAGACCGACATTTTTATTATGATTGACCAACGATTGAAATAACAATGAAACTACGATATATATCATTATGTGTATTGGCTGCTGCGAGTGTCGTAGCAGTGGCACAAGACCTCTCAAAAGAGATTACGGTTGAAAAGGAAATCGTTCCCGAAAAGCGAGTGGTTACACGCATGGCAACTTCGTCGTCGGTGACGCTGCCTGCTGTGACACAAAAGCGTTTGACTTTCTCGGAATACCGTCAGCGCGACGGCGTAGCACCGCAGTTGGCATTTTTGGAACCTGCCGCTTATGCCGATTCGCTCACCGTGAAACCCTTTCGCGGATATGTCGATTTTGGCTATTTCCCTATATATAACACCGCATTGTCGGCTGGCTATAAGTTTGTTGACACAGAGCGCACTCGTGTGGGCGTGTGGGTACAGAATGACGGCAAAATTTATGACGGCACTTTGATTAAAAATCCGTTTGCCGATGTTACTATGCGCAGCCATCAGGTTGAGGCCGGAATTGATTTTGCGCAGCGAGTGGGCGGTCAGTCGTTGTTGAGTGTCGATGCCGACTATCACTATGGTCTTTTCAATACTCCCTATTATAGTAATGAAAAGGTCAACAGCCATAATCAGTCTGTCAATCAAGTAGATGTCCAAATCGGTTGGTCGTCAAAAGCAGGTAAAGTGAAATATGCCGCCACTATCGGTTACGGACATTTTGGCTATGCCCATGCCGCAATGGCTGATATTATTGCCGATGCGCAATTGCTTGCTCCCGTCCGCGAAAACAGTTGGACCCTTAACGGATATGCCGACTATATTATTAATGAATGTTCTGAATTGGGACTTGATATTGATGCCTCGATGGTTGATTATAACCGTAATAGCGCGTTTGCTTCCGACGAAAACGGAGTGTTGAGTATGCGTGAGGCCGCAGAGCCCGACTATGGCATCATTGCTTTGTCGCCCCATTTGGATTATAACATAGGCTTCTTTGCAGCACGATTTGGTGCACGCATTGATGTATGTATCAACTCGGGCCGTGCGTTATATGTCGCTCCCGATATGAAACTCGATTGGAAACCGTTCTCTTGGCTGGCTGTGTATGGACATCTTGGTGGCGGCCAACAAATGAACAAATTAGGCGAACTGTATGACATGTCGCAACACACAGCCTCGATGATGGCCTATGGACGCTCGTCAGTGCCTTTCACTGCCGATGCAGGAGTGATGTTTGGCCCATGGCGTGGAGCAGGTATCAAAATTTATGGCAAATATGGCATTGCCAAAGATTGGTTGATGCCAAGCCTTGTTGATGGTATCGCTCACTTTGCTCCGGTTGATGTCGACGGTTGGTTAATAGGTGTTGAAGCACAATATAACTATCGTGACATGGTAAAAGTCAAAGCCGGTTATGAAATGGCTCCGCAAAACTGTGGTGATGCCTATTATTTGTGGCGCGATAGAGCTTGCAATGTGTTGAATGCTTCATTGACAGTAACACCCATCTCGGCTCTTGATGTTGAGGTCGGCTACGAGCGTCGCGACGGTCGCAAACTTGTTTCGCTCACTGAGACCTATGATTTGAAAACCGCCGACAACTTGTTGCTTGGCGCAAAATATCGCATCAACGACCAACTCAATGTGTGGGCGCGCTTGGAAAACATGCTCAACACCCGCTACTATATGATAAGCGGACTTCCAGCACAGGGCTTTAGCGGCCTCATCGGTGTCGGATATAAGTTTTAAAAAAGCATAAACATACAAAACGTCAAGGCACGGCACTCAAAACCGTGCCTTATTGTTTGTGTATAAAGAGGGAAATCGGGTGGACTGAACTTTGAAAATTCTGATGTTTTTTGTATATTTGTAATGAAAAGCACATTTTGATGCATTCAGAGACGGCCATGAGTCGCCCCAACCGAGCCGCATACCGAGCCACGGTGGGAGAATAATGCGAGTTAATAGTATAACTAAAATATAAGCGTATGAATCAAGACAAAGACATTTTAAACAAGAGTGAAGATCCCGATTACAGTCATATCACACTTCAAGATGGCCGTAAGCTGGATTGCTATCGTCGTGCCGAAACCGAAGTCGCAGCTTCCGAAGAATTGGCGATAGACCTTAATAGTATAGGCATCAAGCGTAAACCGCAAATTCTCTCTCAATCCGATGCCGAGCAAGACCGACTCCT
>JAFPCM010000159.1 GCA_017390185.1 Muribaculaceae bacterium | reverse complement strand
GCATTTGAACAAGCAAGCAAACAACAGCAGCAACAGCAAAAACAAGAAGCCGACCGCGAAAAGATATTTGACCGCAATGTAGGCGAATATGTCGACTTTGAAGAAATCGAAAACACCGACAACAGCTCAGAGCCTCACTACAACCCGACGGTAAAAATCGAGCCACAAATCGAAGATGCCGAGTGGGAAGACATCAAATAACACAACCACACTCGCTCCCGAGGCACATCAACAGCCATGGCACAGTATTACACCCACCGACTTTTTGAGTATTTGCGACAAATCAGCCGCAACAACAATCGTGAGTGGTTTCAGCAACACAAATCGGAATATGACGATCTTCGCGCACAATGGCTCGAAGAAGTTGACCGCATGCTCACACTCATGACCACATGGGAGCCGCGACTGTCGTCACAGTCGGCCCGCTCATGCGCCTACCGTTTTAACCGCGACACACGCTTTTCGACAGACAAATCCCCATACAAGACATTTTTCTCGGCGGCAATCAGCCCATGGGGTCGCAAAGCTCACCGCGCCGGATATTACCTGCACATGGGCCTTGATGAGGAAAACCTTTGGGGTGGCTCGGGACTATATGGCGGAATATGGTGTCCCGACAGCGCAATGTTGCGCAAACTGCGCCATGCCATAGTCGACAACATCGAGGAATTTGAAGAAATCATCAACAACCCCGCACTGGTTGAGCATTACCCACAATGGATTGGCGACAGCCTCAAACGCATACCCGCCGGATGGAGCATCGACCATCCCCAAGCCAATCTGTTGCGCCTTAAAGAATATGGTCGTCTTTGCTCATGCAAAGAAGTCTTTTTCCGCGACCCCGCATGGATCGAAATCGCCGCACAACGCTTTGCCCTGCTCAAACCCCTCAACGACTTCCTCAACTACTCCCTCGACGAAGAATAGCCCAATCCCTCAGATAAAAGGCAAGAGACAACCAAAAGCAAAAGATTCTAAAGTTGGGTGAGATTAAAATAAATTAGGCTTTTTGGTTTGTTGTTTAGATATTAAAAAACTACCTTTGTGATTAGAAAATATTATAACACCAAAGACTATGGCAGAAATTAAATGTATCGGAATACTCACATCGGGAGGTGACGCTCCCGGCATGAATGCGGCCATTCGCGCCGTTACGCGCGCTGCTATATTTGCCGGCATGAAGGTCAAAGGCATCTATCGTGGCTACCGCGGTCTTCTCACCAACGAAATCGTTGATTTCAAGACACAAAATGTGTCAAACATCATACAAATGGGCGGTACTATTCTCAAAACAGCCCGTTGCAAAGAGTTCCAGACTGTTGAAGGCCGTCAAAAGGCTTATGAAACCCTCCGCAGCCACGAAATTGATGCATTGGTGGTTATTGGCGGTGACGGTTCTCTCACCGGTGCTCGCATCTTTGCCAACGAGTTCAACCTCCCCATCATCGGCCTCCCCGGCACAATCGACAACGACCTCTATGGCACCGACACCACTATCGGCTATGATACAGCACTCAACACCATCATGGAATGTGTCGACAAAATTCGCGACACAGCCACAAGTCACGAACGATTGTTCTTCATCGAAGTCATGGGTCGCGACGCCGGCTTCCTCGCTCTCAACGGAGCTATCGCCGCAGGAGCCGAAGCAGCCATCATTCCCGAAATTTCGACTGAGGTCGACCAGTTGGCCGAATTGATTGAGAACGGATTCCGCAAGAGCAAAAACTCGTCAATCGTACTCGTTGCCGAAAGCCCCGTTACCGGCGGCGCAATGGGTATGGCCGAACGCGTGAAAAACGAGTATCCCGGCTATGATGTTCGCGTATCAATCCTCGGTCACTTGCAACGAGGCGGCTCTCCCACAGCCCACGACCGCATTCTCGCATCTCGCATGGGTGCTGCCGCTATCGACGCATTGCTTGACGACCAACGAAACGTGATGATTGGCGTCAAAAACGACGAGATTGTTTATGTGCCATTCACCAAAGCCATCAAAAACGACAAGCCCATTAACCGCGACTTGCTCAGCACATTGCGCCGATTGTCAATTTAATAACTCAGCTCAAAAAAACATTAAAATAATTTTGCCTTGTGAAATAAAGATATTACCTTTGCAAGGCAAAATCACGGGGTATTAGCTCATCTGGCTAGAGCGCGACACTGGCAGTGTCGAGGTGAGCGGTTCGAGTCCGCTATACTCCACAAGCAGGCTATCTCGGTTGAGATAGCCTTTTTTTATGCCTTTGCGGCTGCCATAAGCTGTCTTCCCGCTTGATTTTTTGCCAAATCACCGCAAGCATTTTTTAAACATTCTGTTTAACTCTTCATTTTTAACACTGTCGCAACAAAAATTTAACATGCTTAAAATTTGTAAATCGGCTGATATTTCGTATTTTTGCAAGTGCAAGAGCATAATTGCATATCAAGCGCATAAATATCATTTTGCATAAAATTTAATTAATTATACAACTCAATTTACAAACTCAACTAACAACAGTATGAAGAGACTATTTTTCTTAATGACTGCTATTTTGATGACAATGTCATTAAACTTTGCTGCAGCCAAAGATTTGAAATGTCACGGTACAGTAGTTGACGAAACTGGTGAGCCGATTATCGGCGCAACCGTTTCTGTTACAAATGGTGCGGCTGTAACAGCTACCGACATCGACGGTAAATTTGCTGTCAACGCTCCCGACGGTACCAAGTCACTCACTATCACCTTCGTAGGTTACAAGCCCGTAGAAGTTGCCGCTCAGGGAAACATGGGTGTTATCGCTCTCGAAGTTGAATCAAAAATGTTACAAGACGTTGTGGTAACACAATCTATCGCAAAGACTCGCGTAACACCTATCGCCATCTCAAGCATTGATGCTGCCACTATCGATGTTAAACTTGGCAACCAAGAATTCCCCGAAGTATTGAAAACCACTCCCGGTGTGTGGACAACTAAAGACGGTGGCGGTTTTGGTGATGCCAAAACCAACATGCGCGGTTTCAAATCGGCCAACGTGGCTGTGCTCATCAACGGTATCCCCGTAAACGACATGGAATGGGGTGGCGTTTATTGGTCAAACTGGGCAGGTTTGTCTGATGTAACATCAAGCATTCAGGCACAACGCGGTCTCGGTGCAGCTATCCTCTCAGCGCCCTCAGTTGGTGGTACAATCAACATTGTTACCCAATCACTCGACGCCAAGAAAGGCGGTAGCGTGTGGTATGGTATGGGCAACGACGGTATGAACAACTATGGTTTCAAAGTTTCAACCGGTCTTATGGATAACGGCTGGGCCATCACATTGCTCGGTTCTCGCAAATGGGGCGACGGATATGTTCAAGGTACATTCTTCAACAGCTACAACTACTTTGCCAACATTTCTAAACGCATCAACGAATCACACCAATTGTCGTTCACCGCATTTGGCGCACCCCAAAAACACAACAAACGTTCAAGCGCCGACGGTCTCACAATTAACGAATGGCAAAACGTTCGCGAATACATGGATGGCGACAGCCCCTATAAATACAACCCCACATTTGGTTATGACAAAAACGGCAACGTTCGCTCATCAAACCTCAACACCTACCACAAACCTCAACTCTCATTAGGCCACATCTGGCAAATTGACCACAAGTCATCACTTTCAACAACTGCCTATGCTTCATTTGCAAACGGTGGCGGTTACTCTGGTCAAGGTCGTGGTACATACAACGGCACATCTATCAGCTACTCATCATGGTATGGTGCCAACAACGGTATCGTAAACAACCTCTTCCGCAATGCTGACGGCACATTTGCTTATGACCAAATCCAAGAAATGAACGCCAACAGCGAAACAGGTTCAAACATGATTATGAGTCAGTCAAACAATAGCCACGAATGGTATGGCCTTGTTTCGACTTACAAAAACACTTTCTGGAACAAATTGACATTCACCGGCGGTATCGATGTTCGCTACTATGTGGGCCACCACAACAACAAAATCATCGACCTCTATGACGGTGAATACTTTATGGACGACAGCAGCCGTAAGAGCGTTAAACCCGAAAACAACGCTGCAGCTGCCGACCCCAACTGGAAATACGAAAAACTCGGCGTTGGCGACATCGTATATCGCAACTACGACGGTCACACTCACCAAGAAGGTGCTTATGCTCAAGCCGAATATAGCGCATTTGGCAACAGCCTCAACTTGATCCTTGCCGGTTCAATCAGCAACACTGGCTACTGGCGTGTCGACAACTTCTATTATGACAAAGAACATGCTAAGTCAGAAAGCCTCAACTTCTTGGGCGGTACTGCAAAATTTGGTGCTAACTACAACATTGACCGCAACAACAACGTATATGTAAACGCTGGTTACATCAGCCGTGCTCCCTTCTTCTCAGGTGGTGCATTCCTCACATCAACAGTGAGCAACGCTACTAACCCCGACGCTATCAACGAAAAAATCATGTCTTATGAAGTGGGTTATGGTTTCCACTCTCCCAAGTTCACTGCCAACTTGAATCTCTACCACACTACATGGATGGACAAAACATCTACCCGCTCGGGCGAAATCACATCAGGTGCACATGCCGGCGACCGCTACTATTTCAACATGCAAGGTGTTGACGCACGCCACATGGGTGTTGAACTTGACTTCATCTACCGTCCCGCAACATGGGTTGACATCGAAGGTATGTTCTCTTGGGGTGACTGGATCTGGAGCTCTAACGCAACAGGTTATTTCTACAACCAAAACGGCCAACCTTTGAAAAACCTTCAAGGTGACATCGCATCAGGCGTACTCGCCGACGACCACGCTCGCTCTGTTCTCATGCAGAAAGGCATCAAAGTAGGTGGTTCGGCTCAAACAACCGGTTCGCTCGGTCTTAACTTCCGTCCCTTCAAAGGTTTCCGCATAGGTGCCGACTGGACAGTGTGTGCACGCAACTACTCTGACTATTCAGTGTCTTCAAGCAGCTACTCTCCCGGTTCTAACATCAGCGTTGCCGAACCTTGGGAAATACCCTGGGGACAACAAGTTGACCTCTCGGCAAGCTATCGTTTCAAAATCGGAGGTTTGAATGCCACTCTCTACGGAAACGTTTACAACTTGTTTAACTACAACTATGTGGTAGACGCTTACACCAACACCGACTCTCGCGGTACTTGGGAAAATGCCTATCGCGTATTCTACTCTTTCGGACGCACATTCTCAATGAAAATGAGAGTTAATTTCTAATCTAAAAAGACATGAATACAATGAAAAAGAATATATTTAACTCATTTATTGCAGGAGCTTGCATCTTAGCTCTCGCAAGCTGTGATGACAACAGTTGGAATAACGAATACCTCAACGGATTCGAAGACAACCCTGCCATCACCGATGTTCAATCAATCGAGTATACTCTCACCGATGCCGACTATAGCGCCATCGCGTCAAACTCAACCAACAAAGCCAAGGCTGATGCCGACAGCGTGAGCGCCGCTCTTAAAGCAGTGGGCACTCAACACTATTTCACTGCCGAGGTAGAAGCCAAAGACTACATCCCCGCATTCTTGGGCGATTCTAAATTCCCTTACTTCGTTCTTGACAACGGATCGGCTGTGAAAGTTACCTACAAAGTAGCAACCAACCTCCCCGCCGAAGTTACAGCCGCCGCTGCTGCTGAACAATATAAGGTTACTGACGAAGATTATCAAGCTGTTTGGGGTAGCGAAGACTATGTTGCGTCTTTCACTCCCTCACACTCAGCCGACAAAAACATTCCCAACATCCTCAAAGCAGCTTATCCCGATGCCAAAGCCGGTCAATATGTTATCGTTAACTACAACAACGCTACAAGCGAACCCGTATTTGGCGGCGTGGAAGCACCCGAAGAAGTTACATATACCCACAACAAAGTGACTGCAATCACATCGGGCCGCTCTTACATTCTTGCAGCCGACGTTAACGCAGCTACAGCAGTTCCCGAAGACAAAGGTTATGGCTACTTGGGTGTAACAACTGTTGCTCCCGAAGCCAAAGGTCTCAATGCCGAAGATGCTGCCACTATCGAATTCCGCTTTGAAGCGGCTTCTGCAGGCAAATTCTACATCATCGACGCTTATGACCGCTACCTCTACATGAAGGGTACTTACAACAACTTCAATGTAAGCAAGAGCGTTCCCGCCGAAGGTGGCGAATGGACTGTTGCTGCCAACAGCGATGGCACTCTCACTATCACAAACGTGATGAACGGCAAAACCCTCCAATATGACGCTCAATACAACTCTTATGGCGCTTACGACACTGTAAAAGGCGCTTACCCCGCAGCATATGAAAAAGCTAATGACTACACAAGTGTTATCGGCACCGTAGTTAAGGGCGAAACATATGAAATCACTGGTGTTGTATCGGGCCTTTGCGCACAAGGTTACATGTTGACCGACAACAGCGGCACAATCCTCGTGTACTATGGCAAGTCTTATGACGCTGCTAGCCACAACATTGGCGACATCGTGAAAATCAACGGCGAAATCGGTTCTTATAACAAAGGCCTCCAAGTTGTAGGTTCTTCTGCTACCGAAGAAATCATCGGCACAGCTGCTTATAAGTTCCCCACTCCCGCCGTATTGACAGGCGCCGACATCGATGCCGAAGTTGCTAACCGCACAGCCGACGGCCTTGCTAAGTATGTATCATTTACAGGTACTGTTTCAGTAAGCGGAAACTATGTAAACATCATCGTTGATGGTGCAACAGCACAAGGTAGCCCCTATCAGTTGACTGCCGAACAAAAAGCACTCTTTGTTGACGGTGCTGACGTAACACTCCGCGGTTGGTACATCGCTATTTCAGGCGGCAAATACCTCTCAATCGTTGTTACCGAAGTTGAAACTGCCGAAGCAACATTGTCATTGCGTTCACTTGTTGCCGATGTAGCCAAAGTTGAAGAAAACGCTGTTTACTACTTCGACGGTAGCAAATGGACTGTTCCCGCCAACTTTGCAGTTCTCAGCCCTGCCGACTACACTGCAATGGGTCAAAAATATGGTAACCTCTCAACATCGGCTAAACCCGAAGTTTACCTCCCCGTTTATTTGAAGAACGCTTATCCTTATGCACAAGCCGAAGACGCAATGTTTGTTCTTTACAAATACTATGACGGCTCGGCTACTTACTACCGTTGCGACCAATATGTTTACAACGGCGCTGCATGGGATCTCAACAACGGCGTGATCGAAGAATCGGCTCAATTTGTCAAAAATGCCGGCAAATGGATGTTTGACCCCAATGTAACCATCACACTCCCCAATGGTGGCAGCTACGACATCTGCAAACTCTACTATCAGGCATGTGTTGACTGGGTATATGAAAACATCGACAAACCCCTCGGCTCAACCGATATCAAGAGCGGTAAATTCTATGTATCAAGCTATGGTAACAACGAATATTATAGCGGTACATCGGCTTACTATGGCAATGTTGACATTCGCGCCGACAAAGCCATCGGTCAATACCCCGCAGGTTTTGAAGGCATGAGCAACGAAGAAGTGGTAGAACTCATGAAGACTCGTTTCTGCAACGAAGTAATGCCCGGCGCGTTGGCTAAAATCCACCCCGACGCAATGCCCGTTGAAGGTCTCCAAGTAATCTACTCTATCGACTTTGCTGCATACACTGGTTCAACCACTATGCACACAGTTAGATATGAAGTGACAGCCCCCGGCGAGTTCACATTCATTGACTGTACTTGGTTTGAATAATCAATCAACCCAATAACCCGACAAAGGCATCTCGCACCGCGAGGTGCCTTTGTTTTTTTAGACTCTTCGACTCCGGGATTAACCGCGACAATATCCTTCTGTCTAAAAAATATTGCTTGTTCCTCCTCAAATCTTTACCAAAACCGAATTTTATATAGCAAATTGTAAGAAAATATTTGAATATAATAGAAATTTGCATTATCTTTGCGCCATCAATTAAATTTCGCACACATTATGGCGCTCATAATACCTAAAAAATACAAGCAGAAACTACTGCCTGAAACCACTGAAATTGCAATCAAGGAAATCAAAATACATTTTCAGGAGAAACTTGCCGAACAACTAAACCTTCGCCGAGTTACCGCTCCGCTTTTTGTATTATCGGGCACTGGCCTCAACGACGACCTCAACGGCGTAGAAAGTCCCGTATCGTTTAACATTCAATGCATGGGTAACCGCCGTGCCGAAGTTGTGCACTCGCTTGCCAAGTGGAAACGCACCAAGCTCGATGCCTATGACATCGCAACAGGATATGGCTTGTATACCGACATGAATGCTATTCGCTCTTGCGAAGAACTCGACAACCTGCACTCGCTCTATGTCGATCAATGGGACTGGGAACAGACCATCGCCGCCGAAGACCGCAACCTTGAATACCTCAAATCAACGGTCAAAAAAATCTATTCGGCAGTCAAAGCCACAGAGTTGATGATTTATCGTCGCTACCCTCACATTACACCCCAACTTCCCGATGAAATCAAGTTTATTCACAGCCAGGAACTTCTTGACATGTATCCCAACCTTGACGGCAAAGGCCGCGAAGCCGCTGCTGCCAAGAAATATGGCGCCATTTTCATCATCGGCATCGGCAACCCACTATCTAACGGCGAGCCCCACGACGGACGCGCACCCGACTACGACGATTGGATTACTCCCAACAGCGACGGATACACCGGATTGAACGGCGACATGGTGTTTTGGAACCCCATTCTCCAATGCCCGTTTGAAATTTCATCAATGGGTATTCGTGTCAGCCCTGACTCACTCAAGGCCCAACTCGCTGCCCGCAAATGCGAGGAACGCCTCAACTTGCGATTCCACCAAGCGCTCATCAACGACGAACTGCCACTCTCAATCGGCGGAGGTATAGGACAAAGCCGCTTGTGTATGTTCATATTACAAAAAGCCCATGTCGGCGAAGTGCAAGCAAGCATTTGGCCCGAAGAACAAATCGAAAAATGTGCCGCTGCAGGCATTCACCTAATATAATTAATGATTATGAAAAAGATTTTTTCGGCCATCATAATGGCATTTGTAGCAACCATCGCCTGCCACGCGCAGATGTCGCAAGAAGAAATTATCGACAGTTATGTAGCCGATGTAAACGAAAGCGTGCAAACAATGATGGGCACAAGCCAACCTTGGAATCAAGGCGAATCGTTTGTGTCGTTTATCGCCAAATTCTCGACCAATGCCGAGTTTATGAAATCGCGCACCAAACTTTCGGCCGAGCAACAAACACAATTTGCCCACTTGCTTGTTCCTTCTAACTTCGAAGCCCAAACTCCCTTTGAAAAAGAAGGCAACGACGATAGCAAATTTTTCTATCAAATGTGGGGAGAAATGCAATTTTCGACCGTTCATCTCGACTGCGGTTGGGTTGACAGCTATTATTCCCACACCTTTGAATTCAAACGCGTGGGCGGCAAATGGCATCTCACCAAAATCGTTCCCGGCGAATAATGTTTAACATCACAATACTCATTGACAATCAACCTTGCAATGCCAACCCGTGTCTGTTTTCGGAACACGGGTTGAGTGTTTATATAGCCACGCCCACATGCCGACTGCTGTGCGACACGGGGTTGAGCGGCCGGTTTATTGACAACGCCCGCCACCTGAACATCGACTTGGGTGAGATTGACTGCACCATCTTATCGCACGGGCACAACGACCACACAGGCGGACTGCCCCAATTGCTCGACACCTACCCGTCGACACGCGTCTATGCCTCGGCACACATCTTTGGCCGATTTCATTCGGCACGACTCGGCACTGCACGCGACATCAGTGCTCCAGCCTCTATCGCCAACCACCCATACCTCACACTCATCGAAAACAGCATGTGGCTGACTCCCGATGTGGCCCTCGTCATGTGTGACACCACACAACACTCGCGCCCACACGGCAACCGACACCTCACAGCCGACAGCATGCCCGACACCTTTGCCCATGAGCTTTCATTAGCCATTGTTGACGGCAACCAACTTGTCATCATCGCACCTTGCTCCCACAGCGGCACACTAAACATCATCGACTCATGCCGTCGATTTACCGGCATCAACAATGTAAAAGCCTATATCGGCGGGCTGCATTTCACCGACGGCCCTCACACCGCCAACGAGTCACACCAATTTCTCAACGACATAGCCACACACCACCCCGACACAACCGTCTACACCGGCCACTGCACCTGCCCCCAAGCGCAGTCAATACTCACAACCCACCCCAACATCAACATCTTCACCACCGGCTCAGTGATAAAACTATAAAACTGTAAAACGCATTCACTATATCCATCACTGTTTTTTTGTTGGCATTTCAAAATAATGCGCTATATTTGTATCGCTTTGCAGGATAATTGTGAAGAAGGAGGTTGCTGAAAATCCTATAAAGAGTAAGTGTCAACTAAATCTAATAATGCTATGGCTCTGTATTATTTTACATTAAAGTTTGCGAACAAGTATGTCGCTGGCTTGACCGTTGGTTACACTATAAATGTTGCATCATCACAAAGGCCTCCAGCTCCGAGCGACATCGAAAAAGCTTTATTAAATGCAGGTTTTTCACCGTCTGACGCCCGTTTTTTCTCTGAACCGTCTTTTTGGACCATGTAAAATCCCACTCATAACAGGAATACAGATAATCTAACTCAGTATATCTGGAAACGTATGTGGCTCAGTAAACAACTGAGCCACTTTTTTATAAGGGAATTAACTTTGTTTGCACAAGCATTAAGCACCCGAATGGCATACTAATATAATTGCATTAGCAAGTGTCCCATTGTTTTGCTTGCAAAATAGGGGGACGAGAACGAGCTTGCGAGTTCGGAGGGGGTGAAAATCAAATACTGTTGTTTCGACATTTTTTTATCTGACCCCCTCCCGGCTGCGCCGTACTCCCCCTATCATAGCAGGGGGAGACTTGCTGTCGCGAACTCATCGCAAGCAACACACAGCAAATGTCTCTGCCTCGCATGAAACTGTCATTTGTTCTCCTGACCCCAAAGCCTACTTGCCGGGGCACTTGCTGGTGAGCCGGTTTCATCCCACTTTTTGTATACCTTGCCTATACACCAAATCCTCGTAAAAAGTAAAAGCGGAAAAGCATTTCTACTTTTCCGCTTTGTACCCAGACCCGTGGCTGTTATATTGAGGTATATTGAGGTCTAAATTGGGTTAATTGCGTGAAAATGAGGGATTTTTAACTAATTGATACTGAATATTTGTAACAAATTGAGTTTTCGGCATTTATGAATAATTTCGGAAAAATGACCTCAATTGTAGTATGATAAGGTGACCAAAAGTGACCAACGCTAAATCTTTGTGTGATAATGAGGGATATTGCGTTAAATTCATCAGTAGGAGATGACAAGAAAAAAGGAATAGCCCAATTAAATTGGGCTATTCCTCTTAAAACATCTCACCATCACTTGACATTGCTAGTTTATGTGCCTCCTCGTCAAGACTGAGTTTTATGTATTTCAAAAAGTTCTCCTCTTTTTTATGTCCCGTCACGAGCATCATCTCTCGTGTGCCATATTTTTTTGACAAATACATATTGGTCGCACAGGTTCTTCTTCCTGTATGTGTTGTTATTAACTCCCATTTGTATTTGATAGCATTCCCCTCTTCGTCGTATCTAAAAGTTTTGGTCTTATTCTCTTCTGCTGTCCTCTCTTGTTTAGTCAATATGGTTTTGACATCTTGACATAGGCTCTTAACAGTATGAGATAACTTCTCTCCAATATGCTTTATATACCTATTCATAACTTGGTCTGCTATCTCTGGAACCTTGTAGTTATACTTCTCTAATATGGTTTTGAGTTTGTTGTCCAAGATAGGTATCACTACTGGGGTTTTAGTCTTGGTTTGAACTAATCTGATTACCTTCTTACCATCAAAGGTTGTGTCAAAGCAGGTCGGGTTTAATTGACTAAAATCGCTATATCTTTGTCCTGTATAACAAGCAACAAGAAAGGCATCCCTGACTTCTTCTTCCAATCCGACAAGTTCCATATTGTATAATTCTTCCAACTCTTCCTTTGTCAAGTATATAGCGGTTGTCTTCTCGTGTTCTTTGACAGTTGAGTGTCTAAACATACCTCTTGCTTTATGGTTGGTGTGAATATCCTCGCGTTCTGCTATAATAATTAGTGTTTTGAAACAATTTATATATCTGTCAGCGACGCTCTTTGAGTATCCTTCCTTCTCCAAAAATGCCATATACTTATTTACAAGGCTTTGGTTAATCTCCTCCCAGCAAAAGTCATTAGTCGTTTTGCAAAAATCAAGGAATATTCTCAAAAATTGCTTCCAAATTTTTATAGTATTATCAGCATATCTCTCTCCTTCATATGTTCGTGCTTCCCCAGATACAATTTTTACTATATAATCCTTGACCCAAGTCTTTACGCTCTTGTTCTGTTTGTCGGATATATATCGTTTGAGGTCGTCTTGTTTCTTAATGCGTTCTCTTTTTTCTACCAAGACAGTGTCTTGGATTGCTTCTTGGATTGCTTCTTCGGTTAAACAATCTCGTTGTCTCAAATCCTTTATTACAAACTCAATATCAGCAATCTTCTTACTGTGTCCCAATTTGTCCAGATAGTTAGTTTGCTTTTTTAGAGAGGTGCTGACCTCGTTCCATTTTTTGATATTTACAGGAAGTTGTAGATTAATCCACTTTGCCTTTCCGTCAATCTTAATTCTTGTGTGAAGCATAGCGTCTCCTTCGTCTTGCTTGCTTCTAATAGTTAAACTAATCATATTATGTTCTAATTTTTAATTAACAAACCATTTTATAAACGCCACTTGCTTCAACATTTTTAACATCCTTCATAGAATAAATCTTTTTCTTACCACCAGTTTCCAAGGGGTGGATAACCCCTTCGTTCTCTCTGCTACGAAGAGTGTTATCCGAGATGTTCCACCTTTTACACAATTCCTTCGCAGTTAATGTCTTATTCTCAACGGATTTCTCTTCGGCTATTTTGCACATTATATTGTATAGCCTGTTATCAACCTCCTTTTTTACAGTTTCCTCAATGAGTTTCTTCATATAAGCATCAAACCCATAATCTACTGGTTCTGCGGTAGTGATTACTGATACTTCGTCACTTGCCATTTTTTTTAAGTTTTTTATCATATTAACTTTATTTAAAATTTCAAAATTACAAAGGCTAAAATCGGACTTATCTTTCTGTTCATCAATTCCTTAACCTTTCTATAACAAATATAACAAAGGATTAAAAAAATGAGCGATTTCAAGGCGATTTAAGGTAATTTTAACATACTTTAACCTCGCATTAATCTACAACCCATCTTTTCTTCGTCCTCCCCAAAGTATCCAAAAGAACTGAAATGGGAGCGTCAGACAGTATCCTGTATATGCAAGAATTGCAATGATGTCAATGGCGGCAGACCTGATAGCACACCACAATCCGAAGTGCTC
>JAFPCM010000158.1 GCA_017390185.1 Muribaculaceae bacterium | reverse complement strand
TATATCATCATTTTTATATTGGGTTGGTTAAACTCATATAAGTGGGGGTTTTTATTATTTGGTTTTTTGGTATACGGACCATTGCTTTTAGAATGCTTAATTATGTCTATTATATATTCCGTTGAATGTATAATACATAAATCAATGTCCAAATTACTTTTGTTTTGGTTATATATTGTTGCTATAACCGGTATTTTTGCTTTTTCGATAAAAGCGATTGATATCGGTTGGATAATGGATCCGGGAACTAAAGGATGATATTATTAGATATAATTTGGTTAAATAATCTTCGAAAACTCAAACGAATAATCAAGAGTTAAACCCGTTAAAATGAGCGAAAGTGATATCTGTGTCAAATCACATTTTTGAACGGCACAATGCCTTAGTATAAGGTTATATGTTTTATTTCAGTTGGTTGATGATCCATTGCCACATGTCGTTGTTTTGCTCGGGGTAGAGCCAGTGACCTGTGTTTTGGCCGATGCTCAATGTTTTGGGAGCGGTGATGATGTTGTAGGTGGCGCAGGTGGTTGTGGGCGCACAAGTGAGGTCGTTGTAGCCGTAGGCATAAAATACGGGGGCTTTGAGGAAACGTGCAAAGTTGGCGGTGTCATAATATCTCATGGCCTCGATTTTGGTTTTTGAACGGTTGGCTTCGCTTTTGAAGAAATGGGGCCATCCGCCAGCCTGGCGGTTGATGTATCCTTCGTGGTCGCATAGTGCGGGGAAATAGATTGCGGTAGCTTTGACGCGAGAATCAAGAGCCGACACTGCTGTTGACAACGCACCGCCTTGGCTGCCGCCGAGGGTGCCTATGTTGCCGTTGCATTGGGGTAATGAAAGCAAGAAGTCAACGCCTTTGACACAACCGAGATACACGCGACGATAGTAGTAGGCATATCGGTTGTCGTTGTTGTAGGTGTGGTATGAGGCAAGCACGCTGCGGCCGAGGTCGGCATATATGCTGCCTTCGAGGTTGACGGGAATGCCGTGAATGCCGAGCTCAAGGATGATTGCTCCTTGTGCTGCATGGGCAATGTCGCCGCTTTTCTCACCGACTCCGGCTCCGGGAAGGCGCAAAATGGCGGGATATTTACCCGGGGCTTTGGGCATGGTGAGCATGCCATACATGCGTGAGTTGTTGATGTTACTATAAGAAATGTGATAAACATCCACTTTGTCGGTGCATCGGTCGGGGAGCAAGGTCATGACGGGCGCGAGGTCAACTTTGCGAACTGCTTCAACTCCGGCGTTCCAAAATTTCATGAAATCGTCGGGGAGTTGGCAAGTAGGAGTCAGTTCGTGGGCATTAAAACCGATTGTAGACAGCCCGGTGTATTTGTGGCCTTGGTGGGTAACGGTGGCTTTGACGCGCAAAAAGCCAAACTTTTTCATTGTTCCGGCCTTGATGGTGGCCTCGCCGTGAGTGAGTTTGACACTGTCGGTGCGGTGGGGAGCCATCAGGTCTTCGCTCACTTCAAAGTGCAACATTGCTCCGTCAAGAGCCATTCCGCAGTCGGTCACGACTGCTTTGAAAGTTGCTTTTTGGCCTACGCTATAAAGGGCGTCGCTGTGGTCGGGAATGAGTGTGATGTGAACTTTGTTGGTGCGCTGTGCTGTTGCACACATTGTGCCGAGCAAGGCAATGATGAGGGTTAGAATGGTCTTTTTCATGATAAGGATTTATTTGTGAATCCAAAAGTAATATAAATAATGGAGATAGCGAAAGTATATACAAAAAAAAGTGTGTAACCTTGAATTACACACTTTCGTTTGTTGGCGCTTCAGGATGGGCTTGAACCAACGACCCCCTGATTAACAGTCAGGTGCTCTAACCAACTGAGCTACTGAAGCAATCCGTAGAAGTTTTTATTTGCGCTTCAGGATGGGCTTGAACCAACGACCCCCTGATTAACAGTCAGGTGCTCTAACCAACTGAGCTACTGAAGCAGCAATATTAATACCCTTTCGGGAATTGCGTTGCAAAATTAGTGGCAATTTTTGAAATATGCAACTGATTTCGTAAAAAACTTGCAAAAAATGATGCATTTAGTGTTTTTTTGCTCTGGTTTATGGGGATTGTATAGTGAGAATTGTGTAACTTAGTGCTTTCAAAACCTATTTTTCGTAAAAAATGGAACGAACAAAAACACATTTTAAGTCAGTTGTGGTAGCATTGGCTGCTGCAGTATTTTTCTCGGCCAGTTGTTTTGCCAAGAATCAGAAGATACAGATTGCCCGTAATCTCGATATATTTAATTCGCTTTACAAGGAATTGCAGGTGTTTTATGTCGATAGCATCGATGCCGAAAAGTCTATAACCACGGCCATCAATGCCATGCTTAACGATATCGACCCATACACCGAATATATCCCCGCAAACGAGCAAGACGATTTCAAGGCTATGACTACTGGCGAATATGGCGGCATAGGCTCTTTTATCATGGAGCGCGACGGCAATGTCTTTGTGTCGGAGCCTTATGAAAATTCTCCGGCCCACAAGGCGGGGCTTAAAGCCGGCGACCGATTTTTGAAGATTAACAGCGACACGGTGGTGGGATGGCGAAGCAGCAAGGTGAGCGAGCATCTAAAAGGTCAGGCTGGTACCGAATTGACCGTTGTGGTTGACCGCCCCTATGTTGCCGACTCCATTGTCACTGTCAAAATCATGCGCGAGAAAATTCAGCGCCCGGCAGTAACCTACTATGGTGTTAC
>JAFPCM010000020.1 GCA_017390185.1 Muribaculaceae bacterium | reverse complement strand
GTCATACAACGATTTGTTCGCCGGTGACCCAACATGGGTAACTGAGGCAATCGGTGGTCGTTTCAACGACGGTCGTACAAAGGTTACAAAGACTTCGTTCCGCTTCTTGCAGACTCTTTACAACCTCGGTCCTTCACCAGAACCAAACATGACAGTGCTTTGGAGCCCAGAATTGCCTGAAGGCTTTAAGAATTTCTGTGCAAAGGTTAGTGTTGACACCAGCTCTATCCAATATGAAAACGACACATTGATGCGTGAAGTTCGTCACTCAGACGACTACGGGATCGCATGCTGCGTATCTTATCAAGATATCGGTCGCCAAATCCAATTCTTCGGTGCACGTTGCAATATGGCTAAGGCGCTCTTGTTGGCCCTCAACGGCGGACGTTGCGAAAACACCGGTACATTGATGGTACAAGGCATCCCCGAACTCACATCCGACGAGCTCAACTACGACGAAGTATTGCGCAACTATAAGAAGGTGTTGGTGGAAATCGCACGCGTTTACAACGAGTCAATGAACATCATCCACTACATGCACGATAAGTACTACTACGAAAAAGCTCAAATGGCATTCGTAGATACTGATCCTCAAATCAACCTTGCTTATGGTGCTGCAGGTCTTTCTATCGTACTCGACTCACTTTCTGCTATCAAGTATGCAAAGGTTACTGCTAAGCGCAACGAACTCGGTTTGACAGAAGGATTTGATATCGAAGGCGAATTCCCATGCTTCGGTAACAACGACGACCACGTTGACCACTTGGGCGTAGACCTCGTATATTTCTTCAGCGAAGAATTGAAGAAACTCCCTGTATACAAGAATGCTCGTCCTACACTTTCTTTGCTTACAATTACATCAAATGTAATGTATGGTAAGAAGACTGGTGCAACTCCTGATGGTAGAGCTAAGGGCGTGGCTTTCGCACCTGGTGCAAACCCAATGCATGGTCGTGACAAGAGCGGTGCTATCGCATCTTTGGCAAGTGTTGCTAAATTGCGCTACCGCGACTCACAAGATGGTATTTCAAACACCTTCTCTATCGTACCTAAGTCACTCGGTCCAACTCCAGAAGAACGCGTAGAAAATCTCGTAACAATGATGGATGGATACTTCACTAAGGGTGCACACCACTTGAACGTGAACGTACTGAACCGCGAGATGTTGGAAGATGCTATGGAACATCCTGAAAAGTATCCTCAATTGACAATCCGCGTCAGCGGTTACGCAGTAAACTTCATTAAGTTGAGCCGCGAACATCAATTGGAAGTTATCAGCCGTTCTTTCCACCAAGGTATGTAATCCTTGTGAAAAACGACAGATATTAATATAATAAGGAGTGGACCCATCCTCGGTCGTACAATGTTTGACTGAGGTGAGTTCACTCTTTTGTTTTATCGATTTTCCTGAATTACGATGAAAATAAAAGTACACTCCTACGAATCTATGGGTACCTTTGATGGCCCAGGATTACGTTACGTAGTTTTTTTGCAAGGTTGTCCATTCAAGTGCCTTTACTGTGCCAATCCAGACACTATTGACCCTGTTGGAGAGTCTAAGGAAACAGATGCAAGTTATATTCTCGAGCAAGCCATAAGTATGAAACCTTTTTTTGGCAAGCGTGGTGGAATAACTTTCTCAGGCGGAGAACCTACTGTGCAAGCGGAAGCGCTCGTGCCTCTGTTTCGTCAGTTGAAAGAGGCGGGACTTCATATCTGCGTGGATTCGAATGGTGCGGTTTGGAATAAACATGTCGAGGAATTGTTCTCGTTGGCGGATCTCGTGCTCTTGGATGTGAAACAAATCAATAATGCGCGCCACGAGCATATCACGGGCCGTCCAAACTCTCGCACACTCGAGACGGCTGAATGGCTCGAACAGCACAATCACCCCTTTTGGTTGCGCTATGTCTTAGTGCCAGGTTTGAGCGACTTCGAGGAAGATTTGCGCGCCCTCGGCGAACATTTTGCAGGGTATAAGTGTATCGAGCGCGTAGAGCTTTTAC
>JAFPCM010000157.1 GCA_017390185.1 Muribaculaceae bacterium | reverse complement strand
GCCGTACTGACTATGTCTTCAATGGGCTGCATTCGGCAATAATCAAGCGAGCTTGATATATTGCTCTCATTGGCACCATTGTTCCTCCTAAAATTTCCGTGAAATTTCAAGAGGAGAGTTGCGTTAGGGGGAGGATTGCATTTCGCACTCCGCATTAATTATGAATTATGCATTATGAATTATGCATTAACGAATTACCAGTTTTGAAGGGAGAAGAGGCTGGAGAAATCTTGTGGAGGGGCGATTTGTGTTGTGGAGGCTACATAGAGAGCGATGGCGCGGGTCATTAGTATGTCGTCGTGGTGTCCTGCTTTGGCGGCGTAGGAGCCGTTGGGCAGTTGTTCGTATGTAGTTAGTTCGTTGCAAGCGTCGTTGCATCGCTCCACATAACCGCTATCTCGCACCATGGCAATGAGGTGGGTGATGATAAGTGATTTAGTGGCGCGATTGGTGTGAAACCCTATTTTTGACTCAAGCGAGTCGGAGGCTTGAGCGAGTCGTGGGCGGCGATAGAGGTTGTGATACACACCATTGAGTTGCGAGAGGGTGTAGAGCGAGTTTTCGCCTCCATTGGCCGTTTCGAGGGTGTTGCTCTCGATAACAAGCAACGCATTGGCATACCACCGAGCTATCTGTGCGCTTTTCCAAGTGAGAATGTCGTGGTCGATGTGTCCTCGCCATTGTGCCACCACTTCGGGCCTACTTCTCTCACGGTCGATGACGGCGATAACCGAGTAGTCGCTCGTGTGTGAGCGTCCGCCAATATCCACAGCCACCACATAACGCGATGACGATGCACCTTCGCCGGGCTTTTCCCATATATGCAGATTGCCTCGAGGGTCGGGCGCAAAACGGATGTTACGCAAAGAATCCTCGCCCACAATGGTATCACCTACCAGTTCGCCTACCCATTGAGGCTCCCGGCAGTCAAGACGCAAACGCTCGATGGCTTCTGACGAAAATAGGTTGTGTCCGGTGCAGGTGAATGCCTCGATGTCGTTAGAAGGGTATTCGGCTTTCATCATGGAGTGGGAGGGGTATTCGGCACGTTTGTGGTGATACCAATTAATCATTTCGAGGGTGAGGCCATTGTCCCACAGCTCATGCTCATAGCTATCCATCGAGTTCCACAACGCTTGAGGATTGCTCACCGGCATGCGGTATATCTCAATCTCATTCCACGGCACAAAGATGGGTGTTTTGTCGCTTTCGCCGGCTTTGGCGCGCAACCATTCGTTGTGAAAATAGTTTCCCACACCATTGGCTGTGCTTTCCATCACAATAAGCGAGTAAGGCACAAGGGCAATGGCACCGCACACGGCACGGATAAACCGTTCGGGTGAACGAGTGGTGCTGTCGCTCCAAAAGGCTGTTTCCGATAGGTGTGCCATGGCAAAGTCGCTACCACGCACCGCCTCTTGGTTCTCGGCCGACCCTACGGTGACTCGGCAACCGCGCCCGGCAATCTCGCGAATGTTGGTAGATCGTTCAAAGGGAGAGAACTTGGGTGCGACATCTCCTTCCCAATATTGTTCGGGATAGGCTGAGAGCATTTTTGAATACATGCCGCGTATTGATGCCGCCGTGTCTTTCACATGGGCGCAGATGAGTGAATGCCAGTTGTGACAATGGACCGACTGAATCCATGCCATATACATCTGGGTGAGGGTGCTTCCTCCCCATTGGCGAGCTTTGAGCATTATGGCGCGAATGGGTTGCCCTGCAGTGCGCTGACTCTCGAAGATAGCAGCCACTCGGCGTTGAGGGGCATTGAGGCGGAACGGAATATCCAGTCCCGATAGTTTGTCCTTGATTTTTACGCAGGTCACGCACCAAAACTCAAAGTCGTGGTGGCATCGCAGTTTCACCCAACTGTCGGCATTGGTTGAGGCAACGTGATATTTGGGGTCGGCAAGCATGGCATCGGGGAGCCACACTTCGGCTCCGAAGCCCAAGCGCGAGGCATCAATGCGGGTGCGTGAGCCTATGCAACCTTTTCCTTTGACCGGGTCGTAGGGGGTGTTGAGCAGTTTGTTGCGGCGATTGTTTTCTTCGATGATGGTTTTCATAATTTTAATGGGGTTAAAGGGTCGCTAAGGTCATTAGGGATTGATTTTTAATTTGACGGAGTGGAGTGTGAAATCGGGGGAGGTGTTGGCGTCGATTGAGAAGTTGATATAGGGGCGGTGTGGCGCTGCAATCTTTAAATATATGGGTGAGTTTATTGCTCCGGTTATATTTAATGTGGTGATTGGATAGGAATTGTCTATCCCAGCACCGCCATGGGCGCGGAGTGAGATTGTGCCGTCGAAGTGTGAGGCTGAAATGAATAATGTAACGCCTATAATGCGACATTGTGGTGAGCCTATAAATGCTGAATGTTGCCACATCACGGGAGTTGATGCGGCATAGGTGTTATTGGAAATTTTCACATCATTGCCGTTCGAAACGAGTAGGACGCCGTCGGCACTGAATAGTAGAGCCGGATAGGGGACTGAACAAGTTGCCTCGATATTGCGGTCGAAATCGAGTAGCCGGGCAGTGGCGGTATTACCAAGAGCCCAAAGCAGATGCTTGCTGTTGTCCCATGCAATGGCGGTGGCATTGATGTTGCGTCGCAAAGTTGCGGCACGAGAGCCGGTGATTGAAATTAAGTTGCCCGACGCGATAGCATAAACGGCATTGTTGGCAAATGCCACCATATATTTATTATTAATAATGTGACGGTTGTCGATGATATGAGCCGAAATAGCACTCCGGGCGGCGTTGACCGAAATAGCGTATGTGCCGGTTGAGGTGAACGCATAGGCATGGGTGCGGGCAAAGTCCCATGATGATGTTGAGCGCACAG
The DNA here is from genome assembly GCA_017390185.1 of Muribaculaceae bacterium. Lineage (GTDB taxonomy): Bacteria > Bacteroidota > Bacteroidia > Bacteroidales > Muribaculaceae > RGIG4079. The sequence continues at coordinate 183 of JAFPCM010000157.1, read as the reverse complement.
CCGGAGTGACAGCGACGATTTTCCCACACCCTATCTGTTGCGAAGCGAGGAGGTTGAATGGTGCGGAAAGGCGTGACACTGCCATGCGTCCCGAGTTGGGGTTAACGATTGTGTGTTGCGACGGCACAATATACATATCGGTAGCTGTGGTAATGGCAAAAGGCTTGAGAGAGTGGTGAAGGT
>JAFPCM010000156.1 GCA_017390185.1 Muribaculaceae bacterium | reverse complement strand
GTCGGGTCGCGACCTCGTTAACCACGATCACCCCCAAGTTATTGAAATTTGGAACCTCGTGTTCATGCAATATAACCGCAAGGCTGACGGTTCATTGGAAGGCCTCCCCGCAAAGGTTATCGACACTGGTATGGGTTTTGAACGTCTTTGTATGGCTCTTCAAGGCAAGACTTCAAACTATGACACCGATGTGTTCACTCCCCTTATCAACAAAATCGCTGAGCTTTCTGAAAAGAAATATGGCGTTGACAACAAGGTTGACATTGCAATGCGCGTAATCGCCGACCATGTTCGCACAATCTCGTTCTCTATCGCCGATTCACAGTTGCCAAGCAATGCCAAGGCCGGTTATGTAATTCGCCGCATCTTGCGTCGTGCAGTTCGTTATGCATATACATTCCTCGACCAAAAACAAGCCTTTATGTATCGCTTGGTGGACACTCTCATTGAGAGCATGGGTGAGGCTTATCCCGAATTGCCCGCACAACGCGACCTCATCATGAAGGTTATCAAAGAAGAGGAAGATTCGTTCTTGCGCACTCTCGAAAACGGTATCCGCTTGCTTGACGGAGCTATTGCTGCCGCAAAAGAAGCTGGCAAAACCGAAATCTCGGGTAAAGAAGCGTTTGTTCTCTATGATACTTATGGTTTCCCCTTGGACTTGACAGAACTTATCTTGAAAGAAAACAATATGACCCTCGACCACGAAGGTTTTGACACCGAAATGGCTGCCCAAAAAGCTCGCGCTCGCAATGCTGCCGCTGTTGAGGCTACCGACTGGGTTGTGGTTCGTGAAGGTGAGCAAGTGTTTGTGGGCTATGACAACGCCGAAACCGAAACTCAAATTTTGCGTTATCGCAAAGTGAAACAAAAAAATAACGAGTTCTATCAAATCGTTCTCTCGGTTACTCCGTTCTATGCCGAAATGGGTGGTCAAGTGGGTGATCGTGGTATTCTCGCATGTGGCGAAGATGTTGTTGAAATTTTCGATACAAAACGTGAAAATGGTATCGGTGTGCATTTGAGCAAAAAGTTGCCCGCAAATGTTGAGGCTACTTTCGTAGCATCTATCAACAAAGACGCTCGTCAGGCAATCTCTTGCAACCATACTGCGACTCACTTGCTACACGAAGCTTTGCGTGAGGTGCTCGGCACACATGTTGAACAAAAAGGCTCGTTCGTGTCGCCCGAAGTGTTGCGTTTTGACTTCTCTCACTTCCAGAAGATGACTCCCGAAGAAATTTCGGCTGTTGAACATCTTGCAAACAAGAAGGTGCGTGAGGCTATCGCTCGCGACGAACGTCGCAATGTTCCCATCGCTGAAGCTCAATCAATGGGCGCTATGGCTCTTTTTGGCGAAAAATATGGTGAAGAAGTTCGTGTGATTAAATATGGCTCGTCGGTTGAATTGTGTGGTGGTACTCATGTTGACAACACAGGTAACATCGGTATGATTAAAATCGTGTCAGAAAGCAGCATCGCTGCCGGTATCCGCCGCATTGAGGCCATTACTGGCGAAAATGTAGAAAAAGCTGTTGATGACTTGACTGCTCAACTTAAAGAAATCAGCGCGATGTTTAACAATGCACCCAACTTGTTGCAAGCATTGCGTAAATCAATTGATGAAAACGCTGAATTGCGTCGCCAAGCTGAAGAATATTTCCAAGAACGAGTTAACAATCTCGTTAAGCAAGTGCTTGATAAAGCCGTTGAGGTTAACGGGGTGAAAGTGGTGTCTATGGTTGGCGTTCGTGTGCCCGAAGTTGTCAAGAATGTGGCATTCGGTGTTCGCACAGCCTCGGCTCAACGCACTGTGTTCGTGGCAGCTACTGTTGACATGGCAGGCAAGCCTTTGTTGACTGCAATGGTAACCGAAGACCTTGTGAAAGAAGGTTTCAATGCTTCAAATGTTGTTCGTGAAGCAGCAAAACTCATCAAGGGTGGTGGCGGTGGCCAACCCGGATTTGCACAAGCCGGTGGTAAGGACAAAGAAGGCATTGCACAAGCCGCTCAAAAAATGCGTGAATTGCTCGGCGTATAATCGTCAGGGTGTCGCAATAAATACAAAAAGCGTCGTTCCATGCAGAACGGCGCTTTTGTGTTTTGGGAAATGTCGGCGACGGTTAGGTGTCGAATTAGTTCTTGCCTTCGCTTTGGTCTTCTTGGGGGGCTTCGTTTTTGCTGTCGTTTTTGTTTCCGTCAAATGGTGTATCGAAGGCCCAATAATCATCGGAGTTGATGTCGACAAGTGAATCTTTGAAGCAGCATGGATTTGATGCAAACTCGTCTGAGATTCGTTTGCTCCATCTTGAGCGAGAGCTGCGTTCGCGGGCAAACATTTCTGATGTGCTTTTGTGTGATTTGTCAAACTTCAAGTGGTGGTCGATAGACAATGAGATGGACACGCTTTCAACATCGTGGTCGGCGCCAATGTAGGCAAAGAGCCAACCTTCGCCTTTGAGACGCTCGATGAGCGATTTGATGGCTGCGTGGTCATACTCTGTTGATGAGTTTTCGTAGCCGTCGGTAATGATGGTTACCGATGCAGTTGCGTTTTTGTCTTCTTTGATTAGATTGTAGAGGTCGTTGAGGCATTTGCCAAGCGAATCATAGAGGGGAGTGCCGCAACAAGGCATGTAGTCTTTAGTGTCGATGACGGTTGCTTCTTCGGCGGGGACATTTTGCATGATGTAACGCGAGTCGCATCTGCAGAATGCATAGAGCGATACAAATTGTTCGGCGTTTTCGGCGTTTTGTTTGTTGTCTGATTTGATTGTGCCGATAGTTTCGTTTACGCCGCCGATGGCAAGGTCTGCGATTGAGTGCATTGAGCCACTCTTGTCAAGCACGATGAGATTGTAGATTTTTGCTTTCATGTGGTTGTTTTAGTATTAGTTAAACATGTGTTTCCGATGATATATAAGCATCAAATACTGTGCCAATTTTTTTTGTGGCAATTTTAGGCTTTTATCTCAATAAATATTTAATTTTGTGGTATGGAAAGTTTATGGGACAATATATTTGAAGAGGACCGCAAACGCATAGAGTTTTTGCGCGCCGAACTTAATCGACATAATTACAACTATTATGTGCTGAATGCGCCGGAAATTTCTGACCGCGATTTTGACATGCTCATGAAAGAACTTGAATCGCTCGAGGCTCAACACCCTGAATGGGACGATCCTTTGTCACCTACTCGTCGTGTGGGTAGCGATTTGGGAAAGGGCTTTCAGCAGGTTAAGCACATTCACCCCATGTTGTCGTTGGGTAATACCTATTCGATTGATGAGGTGGGCGACTTTGTGCGCCGAACTACATCGGCTCTCTCGGGAGAAGCGTTTGAGGTGGTCGGCGAGATGAAGTTTGACGGCACATCAATTTCGCTGATATATGAGAACGGAAGGCTTGTGCGCGCGGTAACGCGTGGTGATGGCGAAAAAGGTGATGTGGTTACCGAAAACGTGATGACCATAAAGAGCATTCCGCTTGTGTTGACCGGCGACAATATTCCCCAGTCGTTTGAAATTCGTGGTGAAATTGTCTTGCCCTGGGAGGCATTTGACCGCCTTAACAAAGAGCGTGAGTATAACGAAGAGCCGTTGTTTGCCAATCCTCGAAATGCTGCTGCCGGTACGCTCAAGTTGCAAAATCCGGCCGAAGTGGCTCGTCGTGGTCTCGATGCATACCTATATTATATAATAGGAGATAATTTGCCATGCGATAACCATTATGACAATCTTATGGAAGCGCGCAAGTGGGGCTTCAAGATTTCTGATGCGACAACACTCATGCGTTCGCTTGACGAGATTGACGAATACATCAAGTATTGGGATGTTCAGCGCAAGCAGTTGCCTGTTGCTACCGATGGCTTGGTCTTTAAGGTCAACTCGTCGCGTCAGCAATTGAATCTGGGCTTTACTGCTAAGTCGCCTCGTTGGGCTATAGCCTATAAATTCCCTGCTGAACGTGGTTTGACTCGCTTGTTGAGTGTGTCGTTTGAGATTGGTCGCACGGGTGTCATCACCCCGGTGGCAAATCTTGAACCTGTACAACTTTCGGGTACAATTGTGCGCCGAGCATCATTGCATAATGAAGATGTTATACGTTCGCTAGATATTCATGACGGAGATATGGTTTATGTCGAAAAAGGTGGCGAGATTATCCCCAAAATCACCGGGGTTGATACCACTGCCCGCACGGCCGATGCTGCACCTTTGGCATTCGTGACAAATTGTCCTTCATGCGGAACTTCGTTGATGAGGGTAGAGGGTGAGGCTGCATGGATATGTCCAAATAAGTTTGAATGTGAGCCGCAGATGATTGGCCGCATAGAGCATTATGTTGGCCGTCGCATGATGAACATTGATGGTATCGGTGGCGAAACTGCGCAGTTGATGTTTGACTCGGGACTCGTTCGCAACATAGCCGACCTCTATGACTTGACTCATGAGCAAGTGAAAGTGCTCGACCGTTTTGCAAGTCGCAGTGCCGACCGTGTGATGAAGGGTATAGCCGATTCAAAAAATGTGCCTTTTGAACGAGTGCTGTTTGCATTGTCTATCCAGTATGTAGGAGAAACTGTGGCCAAGAAGTTGGCTAAGTATGTTCGGGATATTGATACGCTGATGTCTATGTCTGTCGAGCAGCTGACCGCTATTGATGATATCGGCCCGCGCATAGCTGAGAGCATTGTGGAGTATTTTGCCATCGAATCAAATCGCGATATCATTGAACGTTTGCGTGCTGCAGGCGTGCAAATGTCGATGCCGCAAGAAGATGAAAGTGACCGCACCGACCGACTTGCCGGAAAGTCAATTGTGATTAGCGGCACATTTACTCATCATTCGCGCGATGAATACAAGGCGCTTATAGAGAAACATGGCGGCAAAAACGTTGGCTCAATCTCAAAGAAAACCGATTATGTACTTGCCGGCGAGAATATGGGTCCCGCTAAACTCGAAAAAGCAACCTCGCTCGGTGTTAAAATAATTGATGAAAATGAATTTTTGCAGATGATTTCGGAATAAAAAGAGTATAAATATACATAAAAGTAGTTTTTAATACAAAATATTCAAAATTATTTGCATAAATAATAAATAATGATTTACTTTGTGGCATATTAATAATGAATATGCGATAAAAATAAAATAATACTATCTATGATTGATTCAAAAAAGTTCTTATTGCAAGAGTCTGACATACCTGAGGCATGGTATAATGTTGTTGTTGATATGCCTGTGAAACCTCGTCCCATTCTTAACCCTCAAACAAAAGAGGCGATGAAGGCAGAGGATTTATATCCTATTTTTGCCGAAGAGTTGGCAAATCAGGAAATGAACACTACCGATCGTTGGATTGAAATTCCCGATGAGGTGCGTGAAATGTATCGCATTTGGCGTCCGACACCATTGGTGCGCGCTCGTGGATTGGAAAAAATGCTTGACACTCCCGCGCATATTTATTTTAAAAACGAAAGTGTGAGCCCCGTTGGTTCGCATAAACTCAATTCGGCGATTCCGCAGGCTTATTATAATAAGAAGCAAGGCGTGACCAATATCACAACCGAGACTGGTGCCGGTCAGTGGGGTGCAGCTCTTTCGATGGCGGCAAAACATTTTGGCCTCGAATTGGCGGTTTATATGGTTAAGGTGTCCTATCATCAGAAACCCTATCGTCGTTCGATTATGCAAACCTATGGCGCTCAAGTAATCGCATCGCCGAGTATGTCAACTCGTGCTGGCCGTCGCATTCTTACTGATACCCCCAACTATCAGGGATCTCTCGGTACAGCGATTTCTGAGGCTATTGAACTCGCCCAGTCTACGCCTAACTGTAAATACACACTCGGCTCAGTGTTTAACCATGTTTCATTGCACCAGACTGTGATAGGTCTTGAGGCTGAAAAACAAATGGAGATGGCAGGTGAATATCCCGATGTTGTTATCGGTTGTTTCGGCGGCGGTAGTAACTTTGCCGGCATATCGTTCCCCTTCCTTCGTCATAATTTCCTTGACGGTCGCAACACTCGTTTCATTGCAGCCGAGCCTGCGTCTTGTCCAAAGTTGACAAAAGGCGTGTTCCAATACGACTTTGGCGATGAGGCTGGATATACCCCTATGATACCTATGCTTACCCTCGGCCATAATTTCTCTCCTGCAAATATCCATGCCGGCGGTTTGCGTTATCACGGTGCGGGACACATTGTCAGCCAAATGAAGCAAGACGGATTTATTGAAGCGGTAGATATTCCCCAACTTGAAACATTTAAGGCTGCGACCATGTTTGCCCAAAGTGAAGGTATCATTCCCGCTCCAGAAAGTTCTCACGCAATCGCAACGGCTATTCGTGAAGCGTTGAAAGCAAAAGAAGAAGGTGTGCAGAAAACAATTTTGTTTAATCTCTCGGGTCACGGACTTATTGATATGGCTGCTTATGACAGTTATATATCGGGCGACTTGGCTAACTATGAAGTCAGTGACGAAGATGTAGCGCGCAATGTTGCATCGCTTGAAAAGATTATCTAATAAAAACCATAAAGCAGTAAGGCGAGAGCTTTAAAAGGCTCTCGCTTTTTTCTTGTTGAATAATGGAGGTGACGCAAATTTTGTCGTTCAGCGACCGGAGCGAGTTGAGGAAGTGGT
>JAFPCM010000019.1 GCA_017390185.1 Muribaculaceae bacterium | reverse complement strand
CGAAATGGTGCTTGGTAAGAAGATAATTGATAATGTCTCGCCCTTCATCGTTTGTGCTTACAAGGATAGCGATATCAGATTGCTTGTAGCCTGCGCCTAATTGACGGTCAATTTCTTCGCCGGTTAGTTGCATGGCTAATGGCTCTCTGATACCGACGTTTAAATTGTCTTTGAACGATAAAACCTTTACATATCCGTGAAAATCGGAGTGCTTGTCAGGGATTTGTTGCGCGACATTGCCATATCGTTCTTTGATTTTCTTATTGTCGTTGGCAACTAATGCGGTGAATAGTGTATTGTTAAATTGAATGACCTCGATGGCGCTTCGCCAATTTGTGTTCTCCTCGATTTTGAGTCCTCGAATGTTGATGCCGTCGGCAAACGTTTTGTCGGTTTGCACTTGTTCGCCAAGCAACTCGGGGTCGGAGCCGCGGAAACGGTATATGCTCTGCTTTTCGTCGCCGATAATGAGGTTGTCATGGTTTTCGGCTTGACTTGTTTTGACGAGAGGTTTCAGATTATCCCATTGAGAGTGAGAGGTGTCTTGGAATTCGTCAATGAGGTAGTGGCGCAAGATCATACCCATTCGCTCGTAGATGAAGGGCACTTCTTCGTCGGCGATGATTTTTTTGAGGATATCGTCGGTGTCGGAAATCAAAATGAGATTGTTCTCTTTGCGGTATTTGTCGATACCGTCAATTACGCTTGCCAACAAACCGAGATTGGTCAACTGTGAAATTATTGCTCTGTAGAATCCGATACGATCTCTGTTGTTTACGATGAGTTCCAGTGTGTTGGAATATTTAGAGTCGAAATCGGGGTATTCCTCGGCAATATATAGATATTTTTTGAGGTATCGAATACCTATGTCGTTAATGCCGCCGGGTATGGTTTTCCCAAGATCGCCAAGTTTGTCTATGGCTTTTAGGTTTTTATGCTTCTCAATACCCTTTGCCATGTTATTGCTGACAAAGGTGGGGAATTTTATTTCGCCTAATTCGGTTGCTAAAAGATCGGCTGCGGCCTTATTGATGTCGGTGAAAAGAGATTCGATATGTTTTTTTAACTCCTCTTGAAAATCGAATAGTTTGTTGGGGTCGGAGAGGTATTTATATATTGCTTCGTAGTTCTTTTTAAACGTATCGTCGCAGATGTCAGACAGATATTTAGCGATTTTGGTAAATGTTGATGAATTGTGGTTGTAGATGTCAAACGTAAGGCCTAATTCAAACTGCTCTGTCATGTATAGACTGAGCCATTCCTTGTTTTTGTCGCGATTTTTTGAAGAGAACTCATATGACAAATCGTTGAGCGTTTGCGCCAAAGATGATGAGACAGCCTCCTTATGGTCCATTTTGACCTCATAGTCACCGGTTAGGTCGGCCTCGCGAGCAAAGGTGCGCAACACGTTTTGGAAAAACGAGTCAATGGTGCTGATATTGAAGAATGTGTAGTCAAAAAGCAGTTCTTTGATGGCTTTAAGTGCTTGGACTTTGAGTTCTTCTTGGCTGCAACTGAGTTCGGTGGTAAGTTCTTTGATGTAAGGGCTGAATTTGTATTTGCCGTCTTCTTTGTCGTGAAATTCGGGCAAATCAATTTCGGCCAAGTTTGCCAACTCTTTGACGATGCGTTGTTTCATCTCGTCGGTGGCCTTGTTGGTAAAAGTGATTGCGAGAATGGCACGGTGGTGTTCCTTGCCCTGGGTGCGAAGACGATAACTGCCGTCGTCGGTTTTGTAGCCGAGCAGCATTTTGATGTATTCATAAGTGAGGCGGTAGGTCTTACCCGAGCCGGCCGATGCTTTGTATACGGTAAGCATGTGTGTTAACGATTTGTGATAATGGTGAGTAGGTTAAATTATTCGTGCTTTGAATCCGTTTTCGGTCAAGAACGCGAGCACATCTTTGCGTCGGTCGCCTTGAATGAGGATTTCACCTCCGCGTGCCGAGCCTCCGGTGCCCAATCGCGATTTCATTTTGCTTGCAATGGCAGCCACTTCGTCGTCATTGAGAATAAATCCCGAAACGATGGTTGCTGTCTTTCCGGCGCGACCCTTTTTCTCAAAAACGATGTCGAGACGGGGATGTTTAGTCTTCTCGTCTTGAGGATCGGGGGCGGGAGTTTCTTCGCCTTGTGGAAGGTCGGGGTTGGAGTCGAGAAACGCTTGTAGGCTCGACTGCCAGTCGTTGTTGGGTTTGGCACACATGGTGTATTATAGGTGTTTAGTTTATATCGGAGGGAATGGTGTCGGCTTCAAAGTCGAGTAAGTCGGCGGGGGTGTCAATGCTTGATGAGAGCATGAGCAATGTGTGGGCAAATGCCGCTTCTTCGATGCCGATATTGTCAAAAAAAGCTGTTGCCGAGTCGCAATCGGTAGCAAATGCTTTGCGATAACATTGAGTTGCAAGGGCTGTGTTGTCGTCCTCGTTGATGTTCTCGGCGAGATGCATATAGGTGATGGCCAGCTGTCCCCATTGTGATGCGCTGAGCTGACTGGAAGCGCTGTCGGCAACCAGTTTGTCGCACGCGCGTTGTGCGGCATCAAAGTCGCTATTGTTAATCATGATTTCGACAGCAGTGATGGTGTCGTCATTGCTATGGCTTGAGCAAGCGGCTGTCAAAAAGAGTGTCAATGCTAATGTCGCATATTGTTTCATGGGCGATGGTCAATTGAATTAAACACAAAGATAAGAAAAAATCCCCAAATTAGCAAGCCAAAAAACAGCACCATGGAGTGAGAGGTGGGAGACGAAAATGCTTTTGATCGGTGGTTTGTGTTGAAGTGAAAGAAAAAGTTGTGGAGAGATAAACGATAACAACCATCTATAACACAAACAGGGCGGCCCGTTGGGGCTGCCCTGTTATGCTTATTGTGGGAATGTGATTAGTCGGCAATATATCCAAAGGCGCGGAGCTTGTTCTCGCGGTTGCGCCAGTCGGACTCGACTTTGACAAACAGTTCGAGGAATACGCGCTTGCCAAAGAATTGCTCGATGTCTTTGCGGGCTTCGGAACCTACTCGTTTGAGCATAGAACCGCCGCGACCGATGATGATGCCTTTTTGGCTGTCGCGTTCGACATAGATAACAGCCATGATGTGGATGGCGTTTTCGCTTTCGTCAAATTTTTCAACGATTACCTCGGTTGAATAGGGCACTTCTTTGTCGTAGTTGAGGAGGATTTTTTCGCGCACGATTTCGGTAACGAAAAATCGTGCGGGCTTGTCGGTCAACGCGTCTTTACCGAAGTAGGGGGGCGAGTCGGGCAACAAGTCTACGATGCGCGCCATGAGGTTGTTCACATTGAAATGCTCTTTGGCCGATGTGGGGAAAATTTCGGCGTTGGGCAATAACTCGCGCCATTTGTCAACGATGGCAACGAGTTCGTCTTGACCTTTGAGCAGGTCGATTTTGTTGATGACGAGCAACACGGGCATATTGCCTCGCGCCACTTTAGCGAGGAACGCGGCGTTTTTTGTGGGGTCTTCGACCACGTCGGTTACATAAAGAAGAATGTCGGCATCGACAAGTGCACCTTCAGAGTAGCCGAGCATGCTCTCTTGGAGTTTGTATTTAGGCGATAACACTCCAGGGGTGTCGGAGAATACGATTTGATATTCGGGCGCGTTGACAATGCCCATGATGCGGTGGCGTGTGGTCTGCGCCTTTGATGTGATAATGCTCACGCGCTCGCCCACGAGGTCGTTCATGAGAGTGGATTTGCCCACATTGGGATTGCCTACGATGTTTACAAATCCGGCTTTGTGGTTTTCGGTCATGTGTAGATGTTTTTAAGTTTACACAAAAATAGCACCCGTTTTTGAAACAGATGCTATTTTTGCGATATTATTTTTGAAAAATATCAAATACTCGGAATATTAGATGTCCCAAATAATATACATTGCGCCCCAAGTGAAACCTGCGCCAAAGGCTGTGAGAATAATCTTGTCGCCTTTTTTGAGCTTGTCTTTGTGCTCGTCAAGGCACAAGGGGATTGAAGCTGCGCTTGTGTTACCGCGATACTCGATGTTTACGAGCACTTTTTCGGGGGCGATGCCAGCACGGCTTGATACTGCTTCGATGATGCGAAGGTTGGCCTGATGAGGTACAAACCAATCAACGTCGTCAAGTGTGAGGTTGTTGCGCTTGATAACCTCCATCGAAGAGTTGAGCATGTCGGTAACAGCGTGTTTATACACATTGCGACCTTCTTGGTAGATGTAGTGCTCTTCGGCATCAATAGTTTCGTGTGACGCTGGTTTAACTGAGCCTCCGGCCTTCATGAGCAAAAATTCAAGACCTTGGCCGTCAACATGGAATACACCGTCGATAACACCAACGTTCTCAGTGGTGGGTTCAACCAATACAGCTGCAGCACCATCGCCAAACAATGGGCAAGTGGCGCGGTCGTTGTAGTTGACCATTGACGACATTTTCTCGGTTGCGACGATGACTACCTTTTTGTACATGCCTGAGCGGATGTAGGCGGTTGCATCTTGCAATGCAACGATAAAGCCGGCACAAGCAGCTTGGATGTCATAAGCGTAGGTTGATGATAGGCCGCAAAGATTGGCAATGATTGAGCCTGTTGACGGGAAACGATAGTCGGGGTTTGATGTTGCGCAGATGAGCAAATCAACCTCTTCGGGTTTTGTCCCTGTTGACTCTAACAATCTTTTTACCGCTTTTTCACCGAGATAAGAAGAACCAGCGCCTTCCACTTTGAGAATGCGACGTTCTTTAATCCCTACACGAGTCGTAATCCATTCGTCGTTAGTATCAACCATCTTTGACAACATCTCGTTGTCAAGAATGTCCTCGGGGACATAAGATGCGATACCCGAAATTCTCGCGTTAAGCATATTATTTGAGTTAAACTTTATTCTATGAAAAAATATCTCCTAAATATTACTTTCAGGAGATTTTATTTTCAAGGCTTATAAAAAATCAGCCCCTAATATTAAACAGCAGCGTCTTTTTCGATAGCCACTTTGCCACGGTAGTAACCACACTCGCCACATACGGTGTGATAAACGTGCCATGCACCGCAGTTAGAGCAGATTGCCAATGTAGGTGCTACAGCTTTGTCGTGAGTTCTGCGCTTTGCTGTTCTGGTCTTTGATTGTTTTCGTTTAGGATGTGCCATTTTACTTTATTAATTTATTTTGTTTAGTTATTTTCTGTAAGTTTCTTCAATTCGCTCCAGCGGGGGTCGATCGGGGCGTCGTCTTCGTCTTGCTGGTCGTCGGTTTCTGATGCGCTGTGTTGTCGCAACATTTCGCTCATATCCTCGTTGCAGTCTCCCTCGTCGTGCACATGTGTCATGGGCACTTCAAGCGAAACGGTGTCATAAATCAGGTGAGCAACATTAAAATAGTTGTCGCTTTCCGGAATTATGAGCACTTCGTCTGACTCGTCGTTGTAAGCGTCGCCATATTTGACCACGATGTCATATTCGGTGTCAACGTCAAGCGCCATCTCATCAAGACAACGGTCACACAAAAGCGTTATTTCCCCGTTGATGACAAATGCCATCTCGTAGAAATCGCTCTTGCGATTGACGGTGAGGTTTACAGTGAGCGACGCATCGTGTATGTCGGCGCTTTCCATTTCTTTGAAAAACTGGCCGTCCAATCGGTATTCAAACTCGTGAGTACCAATTGGCATACTCTTCAACGCGATCTTAAATTCTGAAAACATTCCCACAATTTGTCTGCTGAAAAACTTTGCAAAGTTAGGCATAATCTTCTATATAATCAACTTTTAAGCAAATTATTTCGCATATCAATGCCAATATCGGGCTTTTAAAGGTCATTTAACGGGCGTTTTAGCGCGTTGATTTGGCGTTTTTGGTTGTTGCGATTATGAATTTTACGATATCTGACAGCACTGTGGGGCTGATTGTTTGCTGAATGTTGCCGTAGGAGAGTGATTGAGATAGCGATGCCGACTCTTGAAACATGTGGTTGAGCCGTGGATATTCAATGGTTTGGGCTGTGGGGATAGCCTGTTTGATGGCATTGAGATTTTGTTCGGCACCGACTTGTATGTCCCATTGGCCGTTGAGAGCAAGGACGGGGCACTTTACAAGAGGTAGATACTGCGCCATGTCGAGGCGTATAAATGCGCTATACCACGGTGAGGTCATAACGGTTACCGATTGGTCGATTTGACTGCTGCTGTGTGTTGCGGCTTTGGTCATTATCTCTCTGATTTTAAAGCCGAGTGCATCGTTGTCGGTGATGGTGTCAATGGCCCAAAACATGTCGGTGACCGATTGAGAGATGTCGGCAGGTAATTCGCGGCCAGATGCACGGGCTATCATGTGGTTTTGCTCAATCATGGCGTCGCGACCTTTGACGGCAACACCGGCAAGGCTGATGGCAAAGGCAATGTCATCGGGCATTGAAGCTGCTGCGATGAGTGCGATTGAGCCACCTTCGCTGTGTCCCAGTATTCCCACGGCGGCGGGGTTGATGTCGGGTTGGCTTTTGAGGAAATTGACCGCTGCAATTGCATCAGATGCAAAGTCAAGAGTGGTATCGGTGGTTTTGCCCTGAGATGATCCGCCAACGCCGCGGTCGTCATAGCGTAGCACGGCGATGCCTGCTCGAGTGAGATAGTCGGCAATAACGGCAAAGGGACGGTGTCCCATGATTTCCTCATCGCGGTTTTGTGCACCACTGCCTGTAACGAGAACCACAGCCGGTGATGTCGGGCTGAATATCGGAGAGGGTGTGGTGAGTGTTGCGGAGAGGGTGATGTCTTCGTTGGCAAATGTCACTTCGTGCGCATTATAAATGAATGGCGGTTTGGGGTCTTGTGGGCGTACGATGGCGGCATCTTGGGCTGTGGCGGGTGTGAGAGTGAGTTTTAATGCCATCCCTTGGATAAAAGTGCCGGTGATGGCCTTGCCGTCGGCTTGCATCACGCCGTCGTAGCGTATTCCGAGTGAGGCGATTTCGATTGAAATGCTGTCGGCTGAGATGAGGGTTTTGTCACACGCAATATCAACTGCACCTTGCGAGGGCGATGAAAGGGTGGCGCTATATTGTCCGTTGTGGTTGGTGATGTGAAACACGATGGGAAGGTTCATGACCTCGCCTTTCCAATAGCCGACAAAATCGGTGGCATGGGCAACCACGCAACATAGCGTGAAGATGACTAAATATAGCGTGCGCATCATTGGTCGGTGTGGTTTGTGATGTCAAAAAATTGTTTCCCGGCCCAACTGGTTGTCAAATAACTTGTTGCCATGGGATAGATTATGAGCGAAAGCGCGATAACGGCTACGGTTTCGGTTTGGAACGAATTGTACAACACGGCGCACAATGCCACGAGTACATAGTATATGGTGTGGCAGAGTCGGAGCGTTAGGCTTAAAGGCGTTCCCCAGACGAATATGGTTGTGCCCGTGCCGAACAGTACACATGAAAGTGCTATCAAGTCTAAATTGTTGAGAACCACAGATGAGAGGGCGATAAGTGCCGATGCTGCCAAAAAGCATAGACCGGTGCGAGCAACGATGTTTGATGTGATGGGGTGGAAAAAGGCCCTGATGGCGAGTGCTGCAATGGCAACAAGGATAACGCTCATCGCTATCAAGAGCGTGAGGTCATATCCCATTCCGACACAAGCGGCGATAACGGCAAATGTCACCAAAGGGACAAAACTCAATGCAATGGAAATAGTGCGCAAAAAGCCGATTGCTTTGGTTGCGTTAACAAGTTTGTTGTTGCTCATCGGGCTGATGGATGGGGGATTAGTTGGCGTTTTCGAGAGAGGCAAGAATTGATTGCAATTCTTGGTCGGTGGCGGTGAGGCGAGAGCGACATTCGCCGAGAAGTTCAGATGCACGGCGTGTGTATGCCGCTAATTGGTCGATGTCACACTCGTTGCTTTGCATTTTTTGCAATATGCTTTCGAGTTCGGCAAGAGCCTGGCTATATGACATTTCTTTTACGGGTGTAAATTGTGGGGTTGACATGACTGTGATGTTTTTTTGAGTTTAGGAATTAATGGTTGAAGTTACTTGTCCGTCGGCAAGTTGGGTGGAGATAACATCGCCGGGGTTGAGTTGTGTGGCTGCTGTAACCGCTTTGCCGTTGATGCGGGTGATTGAATATCCGCGGTTGAGCGTGGCTTGTGGCGACAGGGCATTGAGCAGTCGTTCGGTTGCCGCAAGCGAGTCACCTGCACGTGTGGTGAGCGAGATGGCGTTGTTACGCAACATGAGCGCGAGGTTGTCTAGTCGGGCATGGCTTGTAACAATGCGGTTGCTCACAGCCGATAGTGACAGCAAGTTGCGTTGCAATGAGTTTTTGCCTCGTTCGATGGCTATGCGAGCCACTGAGGGAATGATGCCTTCGATGTGTGAAAGTTGGGTTTTGCAACCGTTGATGCGTTCGGTGACGGCGAGTGTTATGTTGGTTGCGGCTTGTTGCAACTGTTCGAGCACGGCGGCATTTTTAGAAATGAGCCATTGGGCGGCGGCAGTGGGCGTCTTGACGCGCATGTTTGCGACATAGTCGAGCACTGTGATGTCGCGTTCGTGTCCGATGCCGATAACCACCGGCAGCGGAAATTGTGCGATGTTTAATGCCAATTCATAGTGCTCAAACGAGGCCAAGTCGGCCGATGCTCCGCCACCGCGAATTATCACTACGCAGTCCCACTCGTCTTGCTCTTGGGCAATGGCGTTGAGGGCGTTGATGATCGATTCGGGCGAGCGTTCGCCTTGCATGACTGCGGGAAACAGTCGGGCATTGAAGCGCAAATGATGGTTGTTGCCAAAGAGTTGGTTTATAAAGTCGCCATATCCGGCAGCGCCTTGAGCCGAAATGATTGCGATGCGTTGAGCCACGGCAGGCCATTGGAGTTGGCGGTTGTCGTTGATAACGCCATCTTGTTGCAGCTGATTGAGAATTTCTTGTCGACGGCGCATCAAGTCGCCGAGGGTAAACTCGGGGTTGATGTCGTTGATGACTACCGACAGACCAAAGACGGGGTGCATCGACGCCGACACACACACCATCACTTTGATGCCGGTGGCAAATCGCTGATTGGTGGCTTGTTCAAACTTTGATATGACGCTTGAGGCGCGGTTGGCCCATATCATGGCGCGCGAGCGGGCAACGATGTTTCGTCCGTCGTTGTCTTTTTGCAGCAACTCCATGTAGTAGTGTCCGCCACGAGGAGCCACGTCGCTCAATTCGGCTGTTACCCACACGTTTTGGGTGTCAGCACAAGTGATGAGCGTGCGAATTCGCTGATTAAGCTGTTCGAGGGTTATGGCTTGTTGCTCGGGCATGGCTGATGCTATTTTTTGAGTTCAAAGCGTTTTCCGTTCCATGTGTAAACGAGGGTGTCGCAGAGATAGCCGTCAATCATCGAGTACATTTCCTCGCCCAAAAACTGCTTGACATTGTTGCGCAAAATAAGCGATTTTGTTGCGGGGTCGTAGTTGTAACTGACGAGCATGAAAGGCACAAGCGACTCGACCATTGAACTGTTGTCGCGACCGTCGGCTGTGAGCCAATCGCTTACTTCAGGCTCGTTAAACAGCGGTTTGTCGATGCTTGACCATTGGTCTGTGTAAAACGAAATGTTGCTGTCGGGGGCAGGGGTTGCCACTGTCTCGATGAGGGCGATGATATCGCCGTCTTTGCTTGGTAGAATGGCAATCTGATAGGCCGACGATGACGACATTGTAAAGCGCAAGTCGTTGTCGTTGAGCAGTGTGATGCTTGTCTTGCCGTCGAGTTTGTTGCTTGATGCCGATGCAAGTCCGCTATTGAAATAATCGACCATGTCGAGGCGGGTGTTCTTTTCAAGCAAAGGGAAAACTGTGTTGGGCGCAGTGGTGAACGCTTCGGTGGCTGTGATGGCCCACGAAGAGAGTGCTGTTGCTGCCAATGCTATTGTAATCAAAAACTGTTTCATATCGATATAACGATTGATAATGAATTATTTTCGGCGTTTGCCACCTTTTTTCTTGCCGCCGTGGCCTTTTCGGTGAAATTGCTCGAAATTCTGGTCGCCCGAAGTTGCTGCCTCACGGCTGCGGCGAGCGGCTACGCGAGCATAGTCTTTTTCGGGGTCGGCGATTTCCGACATGAGGCGTTTGCCCATAAAGTCAGCACCTTTGATTGCACCGATAACGCGAGCCGCATCGCCTTTCTTGACGTCAAAGAGCGAATAGTTGGGCATAAGGTCGATGCGGCCTACATCTACACGTTGACCGGTGACATTGTGGTTGAGAATGTCGATGAGGTTGCCGGCATAGAAACCGTCGGCCTTGCCCACATTGATATAGACGCGAGCCATACCTTTCTCAGCGGTGCGGCGGTCTTTCTCCTCTTTGGTGCGTGGACGGTCGTCCTTGGCCTTGTTCTCTTTGTCTTTTTTGCGGCTTTTTTCTTCGACATAATCGATATTGGGAGCATCTTTGTAGTATTCGAGCAAGCGGTTGAACTCGATAGACAGCACACGTTTGAGAATGTCTTCGGTGCTGAGCCATCCGAGTTTGCGGCTCACACCGTGGAAATATTTGTTGATTTCTTCTTCGTCAACATCAACGCGCTCGATGCGGTCGGCCAAGTTGTAGAGTTGTTTCTCGATGATGTGTTGTGGCGAGGGCACTTCTTTGCGCTCAAAGGTCTTGCCTATTTTCTTTTCGATGTCGCGGAGTTTGCCTTTTTCTTTTGAGTGTATGATGGCAACCGAAGTTCCCTTTTTGCCGGCACGGCCTGTGCGGCCCGAGCGGTGGGTGTAAACGGCTATATCGTCGGGCAAACCATAGTTGATGACATGGGTCAGGTCGTCAACATCGAGTCCGCGGGCAGCCACATCGGTGGCCACGAGAATAGACAACATGCGGTCGCGGAATTTCTTCATCACGATGTCGCGTTGTTGTTGCGAGAGGTCGCCGTGGAGCGAGTCGGCATTATATCCGTCGTTAATGAGGTTGTCGGCAATCTCTTGAGTCTCGCGGCGTGTGCGGCAAAAGATAATGCCATATATGTTGGGGCTATTATCGGCAACACGTTTGAGAGCGAGGTATTTGTCGCGCGCGTGTACCATATAGTATATGTGGTTGACATTGGCAGCGCCTTCGTTGCGAGTGCCTATAACAAATTCTTGGGCGTTGTTCATGTATTTCTTGGCAATCTTGGCGATTTCTTGGGGCATGGTTGCCGAGAACATGAGCATTTTACGCTCTTGGGGAAGATATGACAAGATTTCGTCAATAGATTCGAGGAAGCCCATGTTGAGCATTTCGTCGGCTTCGTCAAGGATCACTGTGTGAACGTTGTCGAGTTGCACCTCTCCGCGGTTAATGAGGTCGATGAGACGGCCGGGAGTGGCAACCACGATGTGAACGCCACGACGCAACGAGCGGATTTGGCTCTCGATGCTCGAGCCGCCATATACGGCCAAAACTTTGAGGTTGGGGATATATTTGGCAAAATCTTCGAGGTCGCTGCCGATTTGCAAACAAAGTTCGCGTGTTGGCGAGAGTATCAAGGCTTGTGGGGCCGATACCGATGTGTCGGTGCGTTGCAAAACGGGCAAGCCAAATGCGGCCGTCTTGCCTGTGCCTGTTTGAGCCAATGCCACCACGTCGCCATCTACATTGAGCAAATGGGGAATTACTTTTTCCTGCACTGGCATGGGGCGCTCAAAGCCCAATTCGGCTATCGCGCGCAACAAATCTTCTCTTACGCCTAATTCTTCAAATGTCATAGTGTACTATTTATCCAATTAAACTACAAATATACAAAATTAGGAGTAATAATAACGCACCATTGCCCTAAATTGTGGTAAAAGACAGGGAAATGGGGGTGTGTCGGAAGCTGTGTGGGGGAAGGTCTGGCTGGTTTATGCCAAGGGGAGATCGATGCGGAAGGTGGTGCCTACGCCGGGCTCTGAGGTGCGCACATATATTTTGCCAGAGTGATATTGCTCGATGATGCGCTTGGCAAGTGTGAGGCCCAAACCCCATCCGCGGCTCTTGGTGGTGAAACCGGGGTTGAACACTGTCTTGAAGTTTTTGCGCGAGATACCCTTGCCGGTGTCGGCAACCTCGATGTAGGCTGTGCCGCGGTCGACGGCGGTGGTTACGGTGATTGCGCCCGAGCCTTCCATGGCGTCGACGGCATTTTTGATGAGGTTTTCCATTACCCACTCAAACAGCGGTGCCGACATTTTCACGGGTAGTGTGTGGTCGCAACAGTTGATGGTGAGTGATATGCGCGATGATATGCGCGACGACATATATGAAGCCGAGCGGGTGACTACATCGTTGAGGTTTTCGCTCTCCATTTGCGGCTTTGAACCGATTTTAGAAAAGCGCGATGCGATGGTGCTCAATCGTTTCACGTCTTTGTCCATTTCGCCTACGGTCTCGGCATCAACACCCAGGTCGCGCAACAGTTCCATCCATGCCATGAGCGATGAGATGGGTGTGCCCAATTGGTGGGCAGTCTCTTTTGAAAGCCCCACCCACACGCGGTTTTGCTCGGCGCGTTTGGTCGATGTCACGGCAAAATAGACCACGGCAATAAAGGCGAGCATCACGAGCAACTGAATGTAGGGATAGATGCTTAGGCTTTTCAGTAGGGTAGAGTCTTCGTAATAGAGATATTGTCGGTTTTCGGGCGAAATTTCGATTTCGATGACATTGGTCGAGCCTTTGAGATCGTGAAGTTTCTTTTCAAGAAATTGTTGGTTCGTCAGCGAGAATTCATCGTTTTTGTCGGGCAGGTCAAAGTTGCGCTTGTCGAGAATGTTGTCGTGGTCGTCAACCAATAACACCGGAATGTTTCGGTTGGCTTCGATGATGCTCAGCAAAAACTCGACATCGACATCGCCACCTTCGCCGTCAATAGCGGCGTTGCTCGTGTCAATGATTTCTTTGGTAGCGTCGGCCCAAATTTGCATTCGTTCGCGCTCTTGTTGAGACAAGTCTTCGATAAGTCCGTTAGAAAAATAGACAAACAGGGCTACAACGATGACTGAAACGACCAAGAAGACCGCTTTGCCATATCGATTGATGTCATAGATGTTTGCCATATATGATAATTAACGCAGAGGTTGTGAGGTTATTGTGTTGATGTGAAATCGGCGGCGATGAATCGAGCCACGGCATCGGTGGCGTTGGTGTCGATGACATGTGTGGCAATGGCTTTCACTTGGTCGAGTGCGTTTCCCACGGCTACTGCTACGTCGGCAGCCTGCATCATGGGCATGTCGTTGAGGTTGTCGCCAAAGGCCACTATTCGGTCGGCATTAATGTCTTTGGCAAGTTGCTTGACGGCGGCTGCCTTTGACACTCCGGGCGCAAACAGCTCGAGCAAGCCGGTTTCTTGGCCGAAGATGTCGACATAGGCCGATACTGAGCAGTCGATGGTTTCGCGAATTTCGTCGGCAAGGGCAAATATGCGCTCACACTCGCCCATGGCAAAGAAGAACACCACGCCAGGCAGGTCGGGGAGCAGTCCGTGAGGAGTGTCGATGTTGAAGTTTTTAAGCCCGAGGTTAAGGCGGTTGTCAACGAATGCCTGTTCGCCCTCGGTCAAGGGTCCGTTGTGATATACCTGCATGGATTCTCCGTTGCAAAGTGTGTATCGAAACGGATTGATGTCATATTTGTGACACATGCTCATCAGTGCGCGGTAGGTGTCGCCGGCAAGGTATCTGACGTTAAGATATTGTTGCTTGTCGCGACACCACATTGCTGCTCCGGTCATTACAATGGCAGGGAGGGTGGTGTGCATTTCGCTGATAAGAGGCACCACAGTGGCTGGAGTGCGGGCAGTGGCTACGGTGATCAATGCGCCTTGATGTGACAACTCGCTGATGATGGCGGCTGAGCGGCTGCTCAACTTGCTGTCGGGCCCCAACAAAGTGCCGTCCATATCGGTGACATACAATGTTTTCATGATGCAAAGATAAAGATAATTTGGCGATATGTTGTCGATAAGCCATAAAAAGTGGTGTGGGCATAAAAAAGCAGCGTGACCGATGGCCACGCTGCTTGGGTTTATCAAAGAGTGTTATTGATTAATCTTTGATTTTTGCGTTGATGTATTCGCGGTTGAGGCGAGCGATGTTGCTCAAAGAGATGTTTTTGGGACATTCAGCAGCACAAGCACCAGTGTTTGTACAGTTACCGAAGCCGAGTTCATCCATTCTCTTCACCATTGCGCGAGCGCGGCGAGCGCGTTCAACTTGACCTTGGGGAAGGAGAGCAAATTGGCTAACCTTAGCCGACACGAACAACATAGCCGAGCCGTTTTTACAAGCAGCAACACAAGCACCACAACCGATGCAAGTGGCAGCGTCCATAGCCAAGTCGGCCGCTTCTTTAGAGATGGGGAGCGCGTTAGCGTCTTGAGCACCGCCGCAGTTGAATGATACATAACCACCAGCTTGTTGAATTTTATCGAAAGCGTTGCGGTCAACCATCAAGTCTTTGATTACGGGGAACGCAGCCGAACGCCAGGGCTCTACTGTGATAGTTTCGCCGTCTTTGAAGCGACGCATGTAGAGCTGACAAGTAGTTGCACCGGTAGCAGGGCCGTGGGGGTGTCCATTGATGTAGAGTGAACACATACCGCAGATACCTTCGCGGCAGTCGTGGTCAAACACGATGGGTTCCTCGCCTTTTTCAACGAGTTGTTCGTTGAGAATATCGAGGGTTTCAAGGAAGGAGGTATCGGTGTCGGTAGCGACAGTGTAGGTCTTGAATTTACCTTTCTCCTTTGGTCCGGCTTGACGCCAAACCTTTAAGTTAACAGTTATATTTGCCATTTGATTTCTGATTCTGAATGTTATGACTTATAGTTACGTGTTTGAACCTTGATTGCTTCGTATTCGAGAGGTTCTTTGATGAGAGAGGGCTCTTTTTCGTCGCTGCCTTCGTAGTTCCAGCAAGAGACATAGAAGTATTGAGCGTCGTCGCGCATAGCTTCGCCTTCTTCAGTTTGGTATTCTTCACGGAAGTGACCACCACAACTTTCGTTACGGTTGAGAGCGTCATAAGCCATGAGTTCGCCCATTGTGATGAAGTCTCTGAGACGGAATGCTTTGTCGAGTTCGACATTCATGCCCTTACCAGCTTCACCAGGGATGAAGAGGTTTGTTTCAAACTCTTTGCGGAGGGCTTTGATGTCGGCGAGAGCTTTTTCGAGACCAGCTTTGTTGCGAGCCATACCCACGAGGTCCCAAAGGATGTGACCGAGTTCTTTGTGGATAGAGTCAACAGAGCGTTTACCCTTGATGCTGAGGAGTTGTTGTTCAACAGCGATACACTGTTTTTCGGCTTCGTCAAACTCGGGAGTGTTTGTTTGGAAGTGGGGAACAGTGATTTGGTCAGAGAGGTAGTTTTGGATAGTGTAGGGGAGCACGAAGTAACCGTCGGCGAGACCTTGCATGAGGGCAGAAGCACCGAGGCGGTTTGCACCGTGGTCAGAGAAGTTACATTCACCGATAGCGAAGAGACCTTTGAGAGATGTTTGCAATTCGTAGTCAACCCAGATACCACCCATTGTGTAGTGGATAGCGGGGTAGATCATCATAGGTTCGTCGTAGGGAGATACGTCGGTGATTTCTTCATACATATCAAAGAGGTTACCGTAGCGTTGAGCAACTGTATCTTTGCCAAGACGGTTGATAGCGTCGCTGAAGTCGAGGAATACGGCAAGACCAGTGTTGTTTACACCATAGCCTTTGTCGCAGCGTTCTTTAGCAGCGCGAGAAGCAACGTCGCGGGGAACGAGGTTACCGAATGCGGGATAGCGGCGTTCCAAGTAGTAGTCGCGATCTTCTTCGGGTATTTGTGAACCTTTGAGGGTACCTTCCTGAAGTTTTTTAGCGTCTTCGAGTTTTTTGGGAACCCAGATGCGGCCGTCGTTACGGAGTGATTCAGACATAAGAGTCAATTTTGACTGTTTGTCGCCGTGAACGGGAACACAAGTGGGGTGAATTTGTACGTAAGCGGGGTTAGCAAACCAAGCACCTTTGCGGTAGCAAGCGATAGCAGCACTACAGTTACATGCCATAGCGTTGGTTGAGAGGAAGAATGCGTTACCATAACCACCAGTAGCGATAACTACTGCGTGAGCAGCAAAGCGTTCGAATTTACCTGTAACCAAGTTTTTGGCGATGATACCGCGAGCACGGCCGTCGATCATTACAACATCGTGCATTTCATAGCGGTTGTAGCTTTTTACTTTGCCGAGTTCGATTTGACGGTTGAGTGATGAGTATGCACCAAGAAGGAGTTGTTGTCCTGTTTGACCTTTAGCATAGAATGTACGAGATACTTGTGCACCACCGAATGAACGGTTAGCCAACAAGCCGCCGTATTCGCGAGCGAAGGGAACCCCTTGAGCAACACATTGGTCGATGATGTTGTTGGCAACTTCAGCAAGACGATATACGTTTGCTTCGCGAGCACGGTAGTCGCCACCTTTTACAGTGTCATAGAAAAGACGGTAAACCGAGTCACCATCGTTTTGATAGTTTTTGGCTGCGTTGATACCACCTTGTGCTGCGATAGAGTGAGCACGGCGGGGTGAGTCTTGAATGTTGAAGTTGAGCACGTTGAAGCCCATTTCAGCGAGTGTTGATGCTGCAGAAGCACCAGCGAGACCGGTTCCGACAACGATTACGTCGAGGCGACGTTTGTTGGCGGGGTTCACGAGTTTTTGGTGAGCCTTATAGTTGGTCCATTTTTCAGCAACGGGACCTTCCGGTATCTTTGAATCGACTGTGATATTTTTAATTTCTGCCATATCGATTAGTTATTAGCGGGTTCTTGATTAACTACTGTTGTGTCGGGTTGTTCGGGTGCAACGGGTGCAGCGGGTGCTTCTTCAACAACAGGTTCTTGGAGATATTCTTCGGGGATACCCATTTCAGCAAATTTCACGGGAGCGATAGCCTTGATTGAGCGGAGAACTTTGCGTTCTTCAGCTTGCAATTTGGCAATAGCAGTTTCGCGTTCAACGGGATCTTTGATTTTTTGAATTTCTTGGCCTTCTTTTTGGAGGTGTTCGATGTAGATGTTAGTAATCTGCTCGTTGAGTTTGGGATCGTTGAGGTATGAGCCTGTTTTAGCTTCATAAGTAAACCAAACAGCTTGGATAACGAAGAGACCAACTACAACAGAAGTCCAACCGCAAGCGATTTTTTTGAGGCGGGGCAACCAGATTGTGTTGTTCCAGCCGGCAGATTGGAACATTGACCAGAAACCGTGGTTCATGTGCAACCAAAGAGCAGCGAAACCGATGATGTAAACAACGGGAGTCCAGATGCTTTCAAAAGCGATGTGCAAGAAAGCCGAACCTGCAGTTGCGGGAACGAGGATGCCCTCTGCGGTTTCGTAGTAGTGATTGCCAATGATTTCCTGGAACTGCATTTTGTACCAGAATTGGATGAAGTGAACAGCCAAGAAAGCAACAACTACGATACCGAGAACGAGCATGTTTTTAGATGACCATTCTACCGATTTGGGAGTAGCAGTTACAGCATAACTGTCGTTACCGCGAGCTTTGCGGTTTTGCATTGTGAGAACAAATGCATAGAGGATGTGAGCGATGAACAATACAGCCAAACCTGCACACGCAATCAACGCATACCAGTTAGCACCCAAGAAGGCACAAACCGAGTTGTAGGCTGCGGGCCAGAGGATAGCCACTGAGTTCATCAATACGTGAAACGTAAGGAATAGGATGAGGGCGGCGCCTGTTACGGCCATAATCACCTTTCTACCTATAGATGAGCTTGTTAACCACATAAAAGTTAGAAATTAAAAGTTATTAATTGATTAGTTGAGTTTTCGCCTATTTATATAATTCTGCAAATTTAATGCAAAATAAACAATTATTGAAAAATTTCGGTAAATAAAATTAGTGAAAAGCCCATTTGTAGGTAATTCTGCGATTTTTTGGACCTATTTTTTGCGGTTACTGAAAATGTCGCTATATTAGTGGCCTGTTTTTCCATAAAAACACAAAATTATGTTACTCTCCTACGAATATGATGACGGAATAATCTATGACGTAGACGTTCCCGAAGAAATGTATTATGCCGCTCTTGATGAGGAAGATGTTCAAGGCGAGGCTGCTCTCGCGCTTGCGCTTTACATACAAGACAAGAAGGCCGATTTGGCAATTGTGGTTGCCGAGTGGATGGAACTGGCTGCCGACAAAGGCAATGCCACAGCCGAAAGTTGGCTCACCGAATTTTTCTTGAACCGCGAACATGATATAGCATTGGCCTGAGAAGGCTTTTCTGATTAATCCCCGACCCTCAAGCGAGAAAATGTCGCTGCATGAAATCCCCCATTGATCATCATATCTTTTTGACCCTGTTCATGGTTGCTCATGCCACCGTGAAAGAGGTTGCTGAGCAATAGCGATTGTGTCATCAAATCACGGTGAAGAGTAAAACATAGTGAGGAACAGTATGAAGAACCGCCGATAATACAAAAGAATAAACCACTCGGCTCGCCCTAATAGCAAGGGAACCCCAGTGGTCTAATATGAGATTAAATGAAATGTCTCGAAGTTGGTTGCTGCCGATAAAACAATCAAAACCAACAATCAATCGGGCATCAGAGGTAGGTTATTTGCCTCCTAATTGAATGTCAACTGAAGACTCATCGATTCGTATTTCGTATTTTTTTATAGGTTTGGTATAAACATTTGCAAGCTGATGAGAAGTTACAAATGTATTATTTTCTATATAAAATTTCTTTCCATATATAATTTCTTCTATTTCATCACAAGTGTATGTTTGAACATTAGCAGAATCTTTTTGTGCGATTAATCCTATTTGATTTAATTCATAAAGTTTGTTATAGCCATCAGTCCCACAATGAGGTAATAATATGCACAAATAATCTTGAGCACGACTTATAGCAACATTTACAATATTTTTGTTGTTCACATGGGAATTATTTGTTATTCCTTTAGGTGGATTAAATACCGCAAATATTAGATTGCATTGTCCTCCTTGAAATCGATGAACAGTGCCGACAGTTATGGAAACATTT
>JAFPCM010000155.1 GCA_017390185.1 Muribaculaceae bacterium | reverse complement strand
GTGCGCCAGCAAGTCCTCCACTGCTTTTTGCGGAGAAATTTCGGAGCAAAAAATAGGGGAACCACGAAGTGCTCACGAGTGAGCGAGCAGTGGATGTCGGCGATAGCCGGTACACGTAAGCGAGACTCACCGTAGCTATAGGGGCAAAGTCCCGGAGGGGTTGGGTATTAACTATGTGGCCAACAGGTATATACTAGCCCTTAAAAATCCTCCCATAATGTTTTAAGCATTTCATCATTCTCTACTTTCTGCCAATATTTATTAGCCTTATCTTTTTCTCCTCTCATAGCAAAAAGCAAACCGAGTTGATAATTTATTGAATCATGAGAGTTGATGAATATATGGGAATATTTCTTAAAATCGGATTCTCCTTCAAACCCAAATCTTTTCCATTCTTGTTCGGTGGGATTGTAATCCAAAATTGTTTCAATATGTTCTGACATAGTTGTATGATTTGTTGCAATAAAGACTATTCATCATAAAGCCATTCAATGGTATATTCACTTTTGATAATTTCGGGCCATCTTTCTTCGGGTAAGTTTTCTTGGATAAGTCGAATAGCGTTTAATACATCCGCTTTTGTTTCGTCAATAGTATCGCCGGCGGCATATATGCCTTCGCAATTTTTGGAGAAAGCACCATAGCTATCTTTGCTTACGCAAATTGTGATGATTAATATGTTTGACATGTGTTTGAGGACTAAAAGGTTTATACAAAAATAGTGAAAAAAAGTGACTAATGCAACGGAATAGCCCTTAAATGCGAGAGGTGATGGCGATGCGGATGCGGTCAATGGCAACTGTGACCAAGTATATTACTGCCACAAAAGCGATGGTGGCGAGTGTGAACATGGGCAGCGACAATGACTCCCACATATATAAGGATGTGGGCTTGATGATGCCGCCCCAAATGTAGGGGTTTTTATGGAGCAGATACACGGCAAAGGCCGATGCTGACAGCATGTTGATTGCGGTCGATTGCAGAGTGAATGTTGTGAAACACATAAAGAATGCTACCGACGCTATGATGACAAAGGGTGAGTTGTAGGCAAATGTGAACAGTGAGTTGCAGTAGAGCGATTGTGCGATGATGGCGGCAGTGGCGATTAGGTAGATTGTGAGATAGGATTTGCGGTTGTCAAATCGGTTGCCAAACAAGCCGTATCGGCCGATGTATTGTCCAATGAGATACATCATCACAAGTTGCATGACCGAATATCCGGTGGCGTTGAATGAGCCGCCCCACCACCATCCGGCATATAGGTTAAATGCCACAAGAGCCATAATTGTCCACATATATTTCTGGCGGTCAAGGGTGTTTATAGCCTGATTAAGAATGGGGCTGAGCAGATACAGCACCATATAGGCTGGCACATACCACAAGTCGGTGTGGGTAAAGACCATGACCGAATGGGCAAAGTCGGTCCATTGCCACTTGATGAGCCCTGTGAAAGTCAAAGCGAGGTATATGCCAACGGAATAGAACAGGCAGGTTGCGGCAAATTTTGCAAATCCGCGCCAATGGGCTTTGATGCCGAAGTACCCCGATATGAGGGTAAAACAGTTGACACCGATAATGGCAAAACTCTCGACCACCAATCTCCACCAATCACGACCGCTGACCGCGGTGATGTTGCCCATTGGCTCGGGTAGACCCAATGATGCTCCGTCAAGATGCACGATGAGCACCATGACGATGCTCACAATGCGTAGCAGTTCGATATTTGATTTGCGGAGGGTAGCCATGAATTATATGTGCATCAAGTCGCGGAAAATGTCAAGTGCTGTTTTGATGTCTTCTTCCGAAGCGGTACAGTCGATTTTGATTTTGCCAACGCCTTCAAGCATTGTGAAATTGATTTCGTTTGAATGGTTTTTCTTGTCGTGGTGCATGAGTTGCAACAAAGTGGGGTAGTCGTTGCAGGTGATATCGATAGCACCATAGTTTTCGTAGATGTATTGTGCCAAAGTCGAGAGTTGTGCCGAGGGAAATTCAAGATACATGTTTGACAACACGAGTTCGGCCACAAGTCCCCAAGCAACTGCATAGCCGTGGGGAATAGGGGTGTCGCGCATTAATGCCAATGATTCAAAGGCGTGGCCGATGGTGTGGCCGAGGTTGAGCGCGCGGCGAATGCCTTTTTCTGTGGGATCTTCGGTGACAATGCGGCGTTTCACCTCAACCGATTCTTGCAAAAGGTTGAGCAGGGCGTCGCTGGTGGGCGCAGAAGATATGTCGTAGGCAAGCAGGCGATTATAGGCATCTTCGTTGCTGATGAGGCCGTGTTTGAGCATTTCGGCAAAGCCCGACAAGAGTTCTTCGTGGGGCAATGTGCCGAAAAATGCGGTTGAGATAATTACCACTTGTGCTTCGCTGAAAGCACCGATTTCGTTTTTAAGTCCGTTGAAATTGATGCCTGTTTTGCCACCGACGGCGGCATCAACAGCGGCGAGCAATGTTGTTGGCACATTGATAAAATGAATGCCGCGCTTGAAAGTAGCAGCTGCAAATGCACCCATATCGGTAATAACACCACCGCCAAGGTTAATCAGCAAAGAGTTGCGTGTGGCGCCGTTGTCACACAAGCATTCCCAAATATATGTGAGAGACTCGAGATTTTTGTGTTCGTCGCCGTCCTTTACGGTAATGGGCATAGCCTTGGCCAATACTGCTGATTGTTTGCGCAGTTGTTGCAACACATGACGTTCGGTGTTGATGTCAACGAGTACAAACACATTTGAGGGATTGATCTGCTCAACGGCTTTGTCGATAGCTTGTGCTACGGAATTGGTGAAAATGAGTTCTTGATGAATCATAACTATATATCGGGTGTCAAGAGTCTAAAGTGGTGGTGAGTAATTGAAGTAAAAGCAGGTGAATGTTATCGGCACATTCTTGCATTGATGAGAAGATTACAGCCGCACCGGCTTCCTCGAGAGCCTCACGGGGAATGGGACCGGTGGTAACGGCGATGGTGAACGCGCCAGCATCGCATGCCGATTTCACTCCGAGAGGAGCATTCTCGATGGCGATGGCTTGTGAGGGTCTCACGCGTGCAAGTTGCATTGCTCTGAGAAAGGGCTCGGGATGGGGCTTGCCCTTTGTTACATCGCGCGACGTCACACGCAGTTGAGGCGTAAATGCTCCGGGAAAATCGTTGTCAAGGCGGTTGATGAGCGAACTTTGTCCCGACCCGGTAACGAGTACGCGTCGCAATCCGGCTTTGATGAGTGTATCGATCATTTGTTGAGCTCCTGGCATGGGGTTGACATCGGGCAGCTCTTGAAAATAAACGGTTTTGCGATGATAAAGTTCTGTTTTTTCCTCGTCGGTGGCATTTCGGCCATAGGCGCGTTGAAAAATAATGTCGAGGGTTGCCGCGCCTGTGCGACCTTCATACATGTAAAACTCGTCGCGAGGCATATCGATTCCCAACTCGGTGACCATACGGTGCCACGCACTTGCGTGGTTGCCCATTGAGTCATATAGCGTGCCGTCCATGTCGATGAGTGCCGCCACGGGTTGCACAGCATTGAAATGTCGCGCTTGGAGATATTTTTTTATTTGAGGAATAAAATTCATCGTTTACGTCTTTTTGATTTTGTTTGTGTGCTATCGGTGGGGACGGCAGTTTGGGGTAACAATCCCTGTTGGATGAGCAATAGCGAATCGGCGTGCGAGATGGTGTCGGCATTGACATCATCGTTAATCATGGCCGACTGTCCACGGCGGTCAATTTTCATTTTGCCCAATTTTATACCACGACGGAACACATTTTCAATCTGATTGAGAAGGTTGATGCGGGTGGTGTCAACAATAGCCGTGTTCTTAGTTGCCATGTTTTCTTTGAACTTGGCTTTTCCGACACGAATTTTCATGTCGTCGGGGTTACCCGATGCGTTGAGACCAAACTTGAATGGTAGTGGCGATTTGAGCACCGATACATGGTAGTCAAAGTTAAAGGCCATGTCGTTGTGTCCCATAACACCCAAGCGGTAGCGGTCGATATCAAACATGAAGGGGAACAATTCGAGCATAGAGTTTTCGACAAGAATTTCTACGCCGACATTGTTGATGACGTTATCCTTTTTGTTTTTGAACATGAGCCATTTTGACAGCATTTTGAAGGTGTCGGCGTCAAGCAGCACCAGGCTGTCGCCATAGAGTTTGACGGCGGCATTGAGTGATGGCAACACAAAGTTCATGGTCGAGTCGATATCAGATGTAGCAGCGATATCGGCGTTGATGATACCGTCAAAGTTTTTCATCATGGGCATGATTGAGTCGATGGCCGGGAGCATGTGTAGCACGCGATTGAGCTGCAATTCCTTGATTTGTAATCCAAATCCGAAGTTCATGTTTTGCTTGTCGGGAGCATTATATAGAGCCGACAAGTCAACGCTACCCATATCGGTGGCGGCCGACAGTTTGTGCATGTTGATGGCTCCGTTGCGCATCAACACACTGCCTCGGAACTTGGTCATGTGCATATCGGCATATATGATGTTGCGGGCTCGCATGTTGAACGATGCTGTGATGTTTTTTGGGATCAATATGGCCGCCATTGTAGACGTGTCGGTCAGTTGGTCCATAGCGGCTTGCAGGCTATCTTCGTTTTCGGTGTTGGCGATAACAATATTGCCCGACTGAGCTTTTTCGGCAAATGCAGCACCGGCAAATGCGGCTTCGGCCAATTGGTTGACGTCAATAGTGTCGCTTGATACATAGAGGTTAAGTTCGAGCGGAGTGCGGCCTGTGCGCGAAGTGAGCGCGCGGCGAATATTGTCGATGCGGCCTTTGATGCGAAAATCGCTTCGTCCCACTTTGTACTTGATGTTGCGGAAAATCACACTATCGGTAGTCAATGCCACATTCACATCGCTGAGGCTGTTGCGCAAGGGGAAGTAGGGGGTGAACACTCGACCTCGTTTGGCCGAGATAGATCCTGTCACATTCCATCGGCGCAAAAGGTCCTTGGCTGTGTTGTCGAGGGCAAAGTCGAGAATTTCGTCATTAGACTGCACGGTAGACACCATTCGACGGCGAGGCATCATAAGTCGATACACTGAGTCGGCCGACAAATCGGGGTTGGCTTGTGCTATAGAGTCAAATCGGGCTTTAATGCGAGGAGACATTTGTCGGCGAGGGCGAATGTGGGCCGTAAGGTCGATTTTGCCACCCGATAGGTTGAGTCGGTTGAGTGGGTCACCATAGCTGATGCGATTGGCATCCATAGCAAGGCTGAGTTGAGGCACTTTGGCATTGTCATTAAAGCGTTGCAACGATGCACGGCACTTGATGTCGCGCAAGCGAACACGCATTGAGTCGTTGCTGCTGAATACAAGCGATGACATTTTGATAGTGCCACCAATTGGGGTGACAGTGGTTGAGTCGAGAATAGTGCCGGTGTTTTTACAACCGATGCCGGCGAGGAAATTCTTGATGCGCACTTTCATGCCGCTATAAACAACCGATGCGGTGTCGATTTTGACCGATGCAGTGAGCATGGAGTCAACGCGGTGATTGTCGCGCACAAAACTGTTATTGTTGCCAAAACGGAATGTTGTGGTGCGAGTGTAGAAATTGGTTGCCGAGTCAGCGAAAGAGAAATTGTGTAGTGTAGCTTTGCCTTTGAGTTTGGCTTTGTGGAAACCTGTCTTGGAAATGTGACTTAATCTCAAATCCACAGAAGTGTTGGCTGCCAACGAGCCGGTCACTTTGCCGGGAATGAGTCGGCGTGCAACCGGGGGAAGATTGTTGAAATGTATGTTGCCGTCAAATTGACCTTTGATAGCAGGGTCGCTCATCACCGAGGTCAGCGTTGCATTCAAGTCGGCTTTGATGTTTACGCCGTCAACTTTGCACGATTTGACTTTGATGACCGAAGCATCGAGATTGTTGCCAACGATGCTTGCGGCCACATCGGCCGAGATAGTCAGAGGCTTGTGGCTATTGCCGAGAGTGAGGTGCCCTTCATGCAGATTGAGAGTGGCATCGAGTGAGGGCAACACCGAGTCGGTCAGTACATAGGGTTTTGTGAGCACAACACCCATGCTGACAGTGAGGTCGGTATTTATGACTTCCAATGGTTTTTTGTATTCTGCAGGAACGTGGGTTATGGCATCGGCAATCGACAGGCGGTTTACTTTGAAGTCAAGAGTGTTGACAGTAGGTTGCTGTGTCATGTCGAGCGATGCGTTGAGAGTAGAGTTAAGTTCGGCAATATTGATGTCAAAGTCACTAAGGCTGATGCATAACGGATGGGCAGGATTCCAATCAATAGAGCCATTGATGCCCATAGGCACATCGGGCTCGATGACTGTCGGGGGAAGCAATGCGCTTGCGTTGCCGGTAAATGAGAGTGTGTATTGAGGAGCGTTGTTGCCGTCAAGTTGAGTTGACTTGATGATGATGCCTGCGTCAATGCTGTCGGCCAGAGCGCGATAGCGAATGGGGAGCGCATCGGCAATAACAAAGCGGTCAATGGTGATTTCTGGCAACGAAGTGATGGGTTCAGATGCAGTAGTGTCGGGGGCCGACGGGGGGAAGATATCAAAGTTTGTAACCGAGTCATTAAGGGTAACGATGTTTACTGCCGGGCGGCGCAACTCCACATCGTAGACATTGATTTTGCCCGAAATGAGCGACATCACATTCACTCCGCCGTGAAAGTGGCCTATCGAGAGCAACTGAGAGTGGTCGTCGGGAATGATAGATTGGTCAATGCTGTCAAGAACATGAGAAGTGACTGTAAGTGAGTCGATATCAACGCGCAAGTGTGGAAATGAACTCCAAAAGGTGAGTTCGACGCGCTCAACATCAACTTGAGAGTTGTTGACAAACTTGTTGGCAACATCGTTGACAATCGGGGTCAAACGCTCGGGCGAGAGTATCCACACTACTGAAGCCAATGCTATCACAATAAGCAATAAAAGTGACGCAATGGTCCAACCGATAACCTTGAAAAGTTTCTTAACAATACTTTTGCGAGGGTTGGACTTTTGTTGAGGTTGTGTGACTTTAGTTTCTTCCATTATAACGGCTGTTTATCGAGTGGTAATGTGAAAGCATCCTTGTCGGCGTTCGTGTTTGACATAGCAACGGTTGTTGTTTTGCAAGTCGGCAAGAATTTCGGCCAACAGGGCTTTGAGGTCGGCTTGTGTGCGTGGAATGTTGACCGAGTCACACACAAATTTGCTATATCCGATGTCAAAAGTAGTGGCATAACGGTGGGCTGAGTTGCTTGATGCGTTGCGATTGCGGCGGCGCAGTTTGGCGATAGACTCGGGTGTGCGCAACACGCTTGTCACGCGAATGCGGTAATGACCGCCACCACGGCTTGCGAGCGAGTCATTAAATCGGTTGCCAATTTCTTTGAGCAAATCGGCCGCTTCGGGCACCAAAAAAGGCAAGGAGTGAGTTAGCGAATCGACATAATACTCGCGGCAAGTCTCGATTTTCACCACGGGGCGTTTCAAGTTCCAAGCCGATGCGGGATCTTCAATGGGGTCAATGCCGATGGCCTCGGCAGCGGCAAGATGTTCGGGGTTTTTATCGTTGAAAGTGCGGCCGTATGAGCCACGGAAATAGGTTTTCAGATATCGGCCACCATCGGGCATTGAGTCAAATTTTATCTTGTAGGGGTTGGGTTGTGGCGTGTTTATGCGTGTCAACACCGATTCTTTGAGAGGCACAGAAGAGCCGCCGTTCCCGCAAGAGAGCAGGCATGGCAGAACAGCTAATGTGGCTAAAGTCAATAGAGCGAGTTGGCGCATAGGTTGTTTGCGGTTATTAATATCCAACAGTCTGCACGAGCAATACTCGTTGATTTTCATCCAGATTCAATGCTTTGGCAAGGGCCTCGCCGTCAAAATTTCCACGCGCCACAGTGCCTATTCCGTTTGATGCACACCACAAATAAATGTTTTGCATCACAGCTCCTGCTGCCACTCCGGCATATATATCGTGTTCCATCTTTGACTTGTCGCTCACAATGGCAATATTGAGTAATGCTTTTTGGGCAAACTCTTGAGCACCGGCCAAATGGCGCAGATCTTGGTCAGTGATAAGTACCAATGCATTGTTTCGAGCATCATAGCGATACACACCGTCGGGCATAATTGCATAAACAGTAATCTCCTGGCGGTTGAGGGCGGTGGGAATGGTTAGTTTGTCCTCGCGGTTATAGCCACAAGCCGACCACAATAAATCGGCCAACTGCTGATGGGTCAATTGCTTGTTCTCGTCAAATTGGCGAGTCGATTTGCGATTGTTGAGCGCCTCCATCAAGGGCATTCCGCCACTGCGTTGGGCTGCGGGGAGGGTAATATCTTGGGCACATGAAACGAGTGATACCGAGATAAGTGCTAATGCTAAAAACAAAGTTTTCATTTGTAAGGAAATTATTGTCAAAATATAATCTACAAAGATAATGCAAATCAAAAAGAGTCACAAATAATAATGGCTTTTGCTTTGAGAAATTTGTGTGATGATGTCGGTTGAGGGGCGTGGTTGTGGGTGTATTAAAATGCAAAAAGCAAACCTGTCTATTAGTATGAATTATTTAATCTGTAAAGGTATCAACGAAAAAAGTAAGATGTGTTCTTCAAGTAAGAGCATGAATCTGGGCTTAAAGTGTTGCTACCTTCCAAGAATACCCACAATGGGGTCGTTCTTTACGCGTGAAAAGATAGTTAACAACAAATAAACCAATAAAAATGAATTTTGAAATTATAAATCAAGGGGATAATTTAGAATCAAGATTTTACGGAGACCCTGCCACATTTTATGTAATCAAAGATGATTGAATTTAAGTAATACATTGAAAAGCCTCCAGACGACAATCTCCTCATTCGTAATCGATTGAGGAGATTTTTTAATGCAATGTTTGCAAATCAAAAGGGGATCACTTATATTTGCGAAAAATAGTTGTAAACCAGTAAAAAAATAACGATATGAAACGTATATGGAAATTATTATTGGTTATTGCGTCGATGTTTGTGTTTTGGATGCACACAATGGCTCCTGCTTATATAAATTATGATTTTAATGTTGATGGGATATATTATGCAATTATAGATAAATCAACGGTAATGGTATGTGTACCATCTCATCCGATACCTGATTATAAATATTGGGCAAAGGGCAATATAACTATTCCCGAAAGAGTGACATACGAAAAAAATACTTATACAGTTGTAGGAATTGGTTCCGAAGCATTTTATGAGTGTGTGGAATTAGAATCAGTGCAAATTCCTAATACAGTAACCAGAATTGGTCCAGGCGCCTTTTATGGATGTACCGGTTTGACATATATGGTGTTGCCAAAATCGTTAACTACGGTTGAAGCAACGGCTTTTAGCGGATGTACCAGATTGTCAGGAGTCATAACAATACCCGAGTCGCTGACAGAAATAGGGAAAAATGTATTTAGTGGTTGTGTGGCATTGGAAGGTGTTAAATTTCACAATTATTTGACGCGAATAGGAGATAACGCATTTTATGGATGCACCAAGCTGAAAGGATTGGAATTCCCCAGCTCTTTAACGGAAATAGGAGAGTACTCATTTTGTGGTTGTAGTGGTTTGACAGGAATGCTTTCTATTCCCGAATCAGTAACTAATATCGGGCAATTTGCTTTTTCGGAGTGTCGCGGAATTTCTCAACTGTCACTGCCTGGCAATATGACAACAATTAATGAATATGTGTTTGTATACTGTGAAAACTTGAAATCAGTGGATTTGACATCGGTGACAACGATATGTAGAGGCGCCTTTAGCTCATGCAAAAGATTGACTGATGTCAGATTGTCAGACTCGCTGCAAACAATAGGGAGAGCTGCGTTTGCTGATTGTGAAAATTTGACATCGGTAACTATCCCCAACTCTCTGACTGCAATTGAACTCTATGCTTTTTCTGGCTGCGGTTTGCGAGGCGTAATAATACCCCCCTCAGTTCGAGAGATACAACTCGGAGCTTTTGCATGCGACTCTTTGGCGCATGTAATAACTCAAAACACTACTCCGCCAACGATAGATAAAGCTGCGTTTAGCAACTATAATGCTACTTTATATGTTCCGGCAGATAAATATGCAGTATATGCTATTGACGAGAATTGGTCGCAATTTAATAACATAAAAAAATTTGAAGTTGCGGCAACGGGCCTTTCTTTAAATGAAACAGCGGTTAGCATGCCCAAAACGGCCACCAAGCAAATAATGGCTATATTCACTCCGGAAAATGTGACAATTCGAGCGGGATTATGGGAAAGTAGCAATACTGCGGTAGCAACAATTAACAGTAGCGGATATATAAAAGCGGTTGCTCCCGGAAAGACTGTGATAACCGTGAAAACAATCGACGGTTCAAATTTAAGCGCGCAATGTGAGGTGACAGTGACCGATATTAAAACTGTAGTAACACTTTCTCAATCAACGGCTACGCTTGCGGTAAACGATATCATGACATTAAGAGGTTCGGTTTATCCGTCAAATGTAGGTGTTAAGTGGTCGAGCAGTAACACTGTGGTGGCCGACTTTAAGGTTAATGCCGACAATTCGATAACTATCGGCGGCTTGGCCGATGGGGTTGCGACAATCACTGCGACAGCGACCGATGGCTCGGGGGCATCGGCATCGTGTGTGGTGACAGTCGGCACAGGTGGCATTGACGGCGTTGAAGCCGATAATGCTGCCATCGAGGTGGGCCGTTATGACCTTTATGGTCGTCGGTTGAGTCAACCGGCACAGGGTGTCAACATCATCAAGATGAGCGACGGCTCAACAAGAAAAGAAATGGTGAAATAATGTTCAGATACACGCCCAATTTACACAAAGGTCGTGGCCCACGCCACGGCCTTTGTTGTGCGTATTTTATAGCATAGGAACAGTCTCTGGCAAGTGAAATAAAGTTG
The DNA here is from genome assembly GCA_017390185.1 of Muribaculaceae bacterium. Lineage (GTDB taxonomy): Bacteria > Bacteroidota > Bacteroidia > Bacteroidales > Muribaculaceae > RGIG4079. Next base: position 4,998 of record JAFPCM010000155.1, on the reverse strand, counting down.
TTTTACCGAACCCCCTCCGAACTCGCAAGCTCGTTCTGGTACGGTAAGTCTCGCCATCGTGCACCGGCAAGCCGACAAGCACTGTTCGCTCACTCGTGAACTAAAGGTTCCCCCTATCCGCTGTCGCGGCAGAGGGACACTTGCCGTGTGTTGTGTGTGATGAGAGCCTCAAGTCCTTCCACTGCTTTATTCAAGCAGAAACAATGGGGTATGTATCTCATATAGTGTGATGAAGTCGGTTGATGGGCGTGGTTGAGGGTGTAAATTTGCATTGTGATTTTCAACCAATGTTATTAACCTTAAATCTTTTTCTGCTATGGAAGAAATGATTGAAACCGATGTGGGCGAGGCTGTTGCAATGCCGCCCCGAGAGCCCGAAGCGGCTCATGAGCCTGCCGATGGCGGGTCGCTGCTCGAAATGTTGTCGAGCGATAGCCGTGTTGCTCATTTTATTGTAGATGTGATGCATGGAGTCAGTGCCGATGAGGCTTGCATGCGTTATTTTCCGATGCCGGCGGTCAATACCGACTCGCTTGTCAAGGAGGCCGAGGAGCGTGGCTATGTGCGCGGTCGTAATGAGGTGATCAAGCAACAGATGGACCAGCCACAAGTGTGGCAAATGCCACAGACCGAGCAAGCAACGGCAAGTCCCCAGCCCGAAATTCTGGCCCATTTGCGCCGCAGTGTATGGGACTGATTAACTCGCCCTTTCCTATCTTTAATACCTTTATCTTCAAACCATTAATTTAATTCTATGTCAACAGTTATCAACGGAACATCGGGCGGCAGCCACATCTCGGGCGGTCCGCTCACCACTCAACTTTCGGCCGAGGTGTCTCCCTCGTTGCTCCGAAACGAAATTGACGACCGAATCGTCAAAATTCGCCCTATGGCTACACCCATCGACCAAATTTCGCGTTGGGCTGGCGCACGCAACTGCGGTAGCATGGTTGTCGATTACTATTCGGTCGACACCAAACCCACGACTGCCAAGATGGTGGTAATGTATGACGAGGTGGGCATTGCCGGCGCTACAAGCCACCAAGTGGCAACCATCTACACCGACAACGATGTGATTTTTGAACCCTCTGAAACCATTCTCGTGCCTTCGGTGAAGGGCTACAAGGACGATGGCATCACTCCTGCCGGCTCGTTGGTGCTATATGTGGTGTCGCGCCCCGACTCGGGCGGCGTGAATGTGATGGCGGCCAACGGCAAGTGCTTTGACGAGGTGTATAACTGTGTGCCTTCTATTCCCGCCGGTGTCGAACTTGTGAGAATGGGTCGCGCGGCCACCGAACTCGATGTGCAGACGGCGCAGTTTGAGGCCATGCCCACCAAGAGCCGCAACTATTGCCAAATCTTCAAGGCACAGGTTGAACAGTCAACTTTGCAGAAGATTGCAAACAAGGAGGTCGGTTGGACTTTTAACGACCAGGAAGAGGTGGCGATTATCGATATGCGCTTGGGCATGGAAAAGAACTTTTTGTTTGGTCACATGAGCCGTGTCTATGATCCCCACAAGCGCGAAGAGGTGTTGCTCACAGGCGGTATCTGGAATCAGACTCCCCGCGAGTGTCGCTATGCCGCCCACAATTTCACCACCGACACGCTCGTCGAGATTTCGCGCATGGCGTTTACCGAAAATGCCGGCTCAAAACGCAAACTTCTCATTGGTGGCAGCGGGCTCATTGAGGCTCTCAACAAGATGGAGTATACCAAGGTGATTGCTGCCGGCGACACGGTAACCAAATGGGGTATCGATTTCAATGAAATCCACACCAAATTTGGTACGCTCTATGTGCTTCACTCCGAGGTTTTTGATGCTTGCGGTCACTCACTCGACGGTATTGTCATCGACCCCGAATATCTCACCAAGTATAGCCATGTGCCTTTCCGCACCGAGACACTCGATTTGAAAAAGAGCGGTGTGCGCAACACCGATGCCATTGTCATCACCGAGGCGAGTTGCCTTGTGTTGCGCTATCCACAGGCTCACATGAAAATCACCGCACAAATACCATGAAATTAAGCACAGCCGAAATGCTGTCGGTGTGGCGATTGCGCCAACAGTTGGAGCCTTTGCGCTCCGACTGTGTGGTGAGCCGCGTTGACGGAACCGATACCGATGCGTTGTTGCTTCAACACATCGACGACTGGTATGAAACACTGCTCGATACTGCTCCTGCCGAGATGCTTGTGCTGACCGATGTTTCGTCGCAGGTGGCTATGAACAATCTTGGTGAGGGGATGGCTACGGTGATATTGCCCGAGCGATGCCGTCGTGTGGTTGAGGTAATGGCCAGCGATTGGCAGCAGCCGGCAGTCATTGTTGCACCCGATTCGCCCTTGGCCTTGCTTCAAGACAATGTGTATAGCCGTGCCGGAAAGTCGCGTCCGGTGGCTGTCGTTGACCGACGGGTGTTGCGACTCTATGGCGTTGACAGCAAAAGCCGATTGTCGCGACTGCTGTGTGTGATGCAACCCGACGACGGCTTCTATGAGTTTAACAAACGCGCTTTATCAACAATATCACAATTATGAAACAGTTACCCCAATCAACATCCACTCTTGCCGCCGCGCTCAAAGCGTGGAACGCGTGTGCCGACTTGCGCCGTCGCCGTCAGCGCTACAAGCAATATACCTATGGCAATCAGTGGAACGACCTTGTGACCTCGCCCGACGGGGAGGTGATGACCGAGCGTCAGTTGGCGGCATCAAAGGGCAAGGAGCCGTTGACCAACAACATGATTCGCCAGTTGGTGAAAAGCGTAGTAGGGCGTTTTCGCAACGGCCGTGTCACTAATCAGGTGCGCACCGACCGACAACTCTATGACCGCAACCAACTCGACGAGATGGATAGCCGTTTGCTTGAAGAGTTTTTGATTTCGGGTTGCGCCATTCAGCGCATTGTCAACGAGTGTCGCATGTATGGCCAGGGTGTGTGGGTCGACAATGTGTCGCCACAACAATTCTTTTGGCAAGCGACGAGCGACCCCCGTTGTCGCGACATCGAATTGTTGGGTATGGTGCATGATATGAGTCTCACCGAGGTGATGATGCGCTTTGCCGGCAACGACCGTCAGCGCGCACGGCTCATCGCGTCGGTCTATGGCAACAGTGGGTCGGCACATACGCCGCTGGCCGGAACTTCAATGCTTGAAAACGGCGATTTTTTCACTGCCGCCGAGGGCCGTTGCCGAGTGATAGAGGTGTGGACGCTCGAAGGTAGCGAAACGGTGAGATGTCACGACCGCGACAAGGCTTTATATTATGAAGCCGATGTGGCGGCATTGTCGTCGATTGCCGATGAAAACGCTCATAGGCAAACCGATGGAGTGGCTACAATCGACACCCGATGGGGAATGAATCTGCGTTGGCACTGCCGCTATCTCACTCCGTGGGGCGATGTGCTGCAAGAGATGGACTCGCCCTACCGTCATGGCTCACATCCATTTGCCGTGAAGTTTTATCCGCTCACCGACGGCGAAATTCACTCGTTTGTTGAAGATGTCATTGACCAACAGCGTTACATCAACCGCCTCATCACATTGATTGACCACATAATGGGCTCGTCGGCCAAGGGTGTGCTGCTTTTCCCCGAAAACCAACTTAGCACGAGCCTCACTTGGGAAGATGTGGCGCAACGATGGTCGGCCTATGACGGAATCATTCCCTATCGACCCACTAACACACCCCACATTCCGCAGCAAGTGTCGTCGAGTGGCAACAATGCCGGGGCCTATGAGCTGCTTGCGCTCGAAATGAAACTGTTTGAGGAAATATCGGGCGTGGGCAAGGCCTTTCAGGGCAAAGATGCAAGTGCCGGAACGGCAGCATCGCTCTATCAGTCAGAGGCTAACAATGCGCTGATAGCACTGACCGATATTTACGAGACCTTTGCCTCGTTTTGCCATGACCGTGACATCAAAATGTGTCAGACAAAGTGATTGTTCAGGCCAAATGCACGGTCGCGAAACATATCAGATAAAAAAAGAACTAACCTTGCTCTTTCGGGCAAGGTTAGTGTCGTTTATGGGGCTTATTTTGTAGCCTTTTTGGTAGTTTTCTTTGCGGGGGCTTTCTTGGCCTTGGGTGCGGCGGTTTCGTCGGTAGCAGCGGATGCTTTGCGACGGCAGGGGCGGCGTTTTTTCTTGGTCATGCGCAACACCATTGCCGAGCGTGAGGGCAAGTAGAGTTTGAGCCACTCGATGCCGAGAGGCGAGTAGAGGTCATCGCTGTGGGTGGTGTGCTTGACGCTCTCGTCAATGTTGCCATATCCGCCAAAGAGTGGGTTGTCGGTCGATAACACGTGTTCATATTCGCCCATGGGTGCGAGAATGCCGTAGTCGGCAAACGATTGGAAGGGGTTGAAGTTGAACACAAACACCAAGTCGCCACGCTTGAATGCCAAAACTTGGTCATCGTCTTTTTCCCAAAGTTTTTCGACCGGTGTGGTCTCAAATTTCTTGGCACTCTTAACGGCTTGAATCATTGCGTTGTCAAAGTCGTTGAGGTAGTGATATTTGAGTTCTTTGCGGTCAACGAGATCCCATTGTCGGCGGGCATATTTGTGTGACCAGCCGTTTCCTTCGCGGGGGAAGTCAATCCACTCGGGGTGGCCAAATTCGTTGCCCATGAAGTTGAGGTATCCGCCATTGATGGTTGCGAGCGTAACAAGGCGAATCATTTTGTGCAATGCGATGCCGCGGGCCACAGTCATATCGTCGTCGCCCTTGGTCATGTGCCAATACATTTTGTCGTCAATGAGTCGGAAAATAACGGTCTTGTCGCCAACAAGAGCCTGGTCGTGGCTTTCGACATAACTGATGGTCTTTTCGTCGGCGCGACGGTTGGTGAGTTCCCAATATATCGATGTGGGGTGCCAATCTTCGTCTTTCTTTTCTTTGAGCATCTTAATCCAATAGTCGGGGATACCCATTGCCATGCGATAGTCAAAGCCGATACCGCCATCTTCGACCGACGTGGCCAATCCGG
>JAFPCM010000154.1 GCA_017390185.1 Muribaculaceae bacterium | reverse complement strand
ACGATGTGGTATTACGTAAAAGCCCACGGTTATACAAATGTACTTCATAAAGCTGCATAATATCTGAGTCTATTTTTGTCAGAGCAATATCTTTGCCATTAAGAAAAGCCGAGAAACTTCGCAGTGTTGCTTTATAGGTTTCGGCAGTGCGAATGTGTCCCATCAATTTCTTTTGTTCTATAATGCTTTGCATAAACGTGAACAATGTTCGTGTTGATTTTTGTTTTGCCATAATTGTTGGTTTTTGTTATGTTTGATATTAACTCGCATATTTTGTGTATCTTTGCACTATGGATTTAATAATGCAGTTTTTACAGGATTATCATCTGCTGGGATTGATAATCGGGATTAGCACTTTTCTTATCATCGGTTTGTTTCACCCGATAGTAATCAAGTGTGAATATTATTTTGGCACTCGTTGCTGGTGGTGGTTTCTTGTGTTGGGCCTTATTGGCGTAGCACTGTCGCTATGGGTCGAAAATGTGCTATGGTCAACACTTCTCGGAGTGTTCTCGTTCTCTTCATTCTGGACTATCAAAGAAATTTTTGACCAGAAAAAACGAGTTGAAAAGGGCTGGTTTCCTAGCAATCCTAATCGCAAAAATTAACGCTAACAAAAAATATACGATATGATTTCAGTAGATGGATTGACCGTCGAGTTTGGCGGCACAACCCTGTTTAAGGATATTTCGTTTCAAATCAATGAGAAGGACCGCATTGCGCTTATGGGTAAGAACGGTGCGGGCAAGAGTACGCTGTTGAAGATATTGGCAGGCGTGCGTTCAGCAACCCGCGGGTCGGTTTCGGTCCCCAAAGATTGTGTTGTGGCTTATTTGCCCCAACACTTGATGACCGAAGACGGCCGCACCGTGCGCGAGGAAGCGTCACAGGCATTTGCTCATTTGATGGAAACCGAGGCCGAGATTAACCGTCTCAACGATGAACTTGCTGTTCGCACCGACTATGAGAGCGATGATTATATGGCGCTTATCGAGAAGGTGAGCGAGTTGAGCGAAAAGTTCTATGCTATCGACATGACTCACTTTGAGGAAGATGTCGAAAAGACTCTCATGGGCTTGGGCTTTGAACGCGAACAACTTGACAGCCCCACATCAGAGTTTAGCGGTGGTTGGCGCATGCGCATCGAGTTGGCAAAGTTGTTGCTCAAAAACCCCGATGTGCTTTTGCTTGACGAGCCCACCAACCACCTCGACATCGAGAGTATCTTGTGGCTTGAGGAGTTTATCAAGACATCGGCCAAGGCTGTTGTGGTAATCAGCCACGACCGCCGATTTGTTGATGCTATCACCACTCGCACCATCGAGGTGACAATGGGCCGCATCTATGACTATAAGGCCACTTACAGCCACTATCTCGAATTGCGCAAAGAACGCCGTGAACAGCAGCAAAAGCAGTATGAAGAGCAGCAAAAGATGATTCAGGAAACCAAAGATTTTATCGAGCGTTTCAAGGGTACATATTCAAAGACATTGCAAGTGCAGAGCCGCGTGAAAATGCTTGAAAAGCTCGAAATCATTGAGGTTGACGAAGAAGATACATCGGCATTGCGCCTCAAGTTTCCCCCTTCGCCCCGCAGCGGTACATATCCCGTGCAGGTTGACGGTGTGGGCAAGAGTTATGGCGACCATGTGGTGTTTAAAGACGCATCGTTTATGATTGAGCGTGGCGAGAAAATCGCTTTTGTAGGGCGCAACGGTGAGGGTAAATCTACGCTTGTGAAATGTATCATGGGCGAAATCCCCTTTGACGGTCAGTTGACTTTGGGACATAATGTGCAAGTTGCCTATTTTGCCCAAAACCAGGCTTCATTGCTTGATGAAAATCTCACAGTTTTCCAAACAATCGACGATATTGCCAAGGGAGATGTTCGCTTGAAAATACGTGACATGTTGGGCGCATTCATGTTTGGCGGCGAAGAAAGTACCAAAAAGGTGAAAGTGTTGTCGGGTGGCGAGCGCACACGATTAGCTATCCTCAAATTGTTGCTCGAGCCGGTTAACTTGCTCATTCTCGACGAGCCTACCAACCACCTTGACCTCAAAACCAAGGATATTCTCAAACAAGCACTCAAGGACTATGACGGCACGCTCATCTTGGTGAGCCACGACCGTGACTTCCTTGACGGATTGGTGACAAAGGTCTATGAGTTTGGCCACAAACGAGTGCGCGAGCATCTATGTGGCATCAACGAGTTTCTTGAAAACAAGAAAATGGAAAATCTCCACGATATCGAACGCAAATAATAAACAAGGCCGCCAAGAGCGGCCTTGTTGTGTAAATGGGGGTTATGAATTGAGTGCGAAGAAGTGATTGACAGGGCCGTGTCCGTGGCCTATGTCATATTTTGCGCCCGTGATAATGGCTTGCTCAATGTAGCGTTTTGCCGATATGGCGGCTTCGGTCAGGCTCTCGCCTCGGGCAAGAGCGGCAGCAAGTGCCGACGACAGAGTGCAGCCGGTGCCATGAGTGTTGCGCGTGTCAACGCGTTTTGATGGAAGTAGAGTCATGGTGCCATCTTCGGCATTGTAAAAATAGTCGGTGAGGGTGTCGCCGTTGAGGTGACCGGCTTTGAGCAACACCGACGTGCTGTTGTTGTGAGAGAGCAAGGTTGCAATTTGAGGAAATTCTTGTTGGTCGGTGATTGTGTATCCCGAAAGGATCTCGGCCTCGGGGATGTTGGGCGTGATGACGCGTGCCAATGGAATGAGTCGATTTTTCATGATCTCAATAGCATTGTCCTCAATGAGTTTGTGTCCCGATGTTGAAACCATTACCGGATCAAGAACGACATTTGTGATGCCATATTGCTCAATCTTATCGGCAACAAGTGATACTACCTCAACCGAATGTAGCATGCCGATTTTGATGGCATCGGTGCCGATGTCGGATAGCACGGCATCGATTTGGGCCGCCAATATGTCTAACGGTACAGGATGAACGGCATCTACGCCGAGGGTGTTTTGGGCGGTGATGGCAGTGATGGCCGATGAGGCAAAGCAACCCATCGCGCTGATGGCCTTGATGTCGGCCTGAATGCCGGCGCCACCGCCTGAGTCGCTACCGGCAATTGTGAGAACTTTATTGTACTTCATTGTGGTGTTGGGTTATGAGAGAGGTGTTATTTATATCCATTCGGTTAATGAATTTGTGTAGTCGTATGATTTTGTGTCGGCATAGTAGCCATAGTCCCAAAAGGCATATTCATAAAGAGCCGCTTTCAGAAAGTATTGTGTCATGAGCGATTTGGTTTCGGCGTCGGCATTGAGAGCAGCCTCATCAATCATGTCGAGCACTTGGTTTACCCCTTGGGTAAACGTCTCATTTCCATATTCGGTAATCCATTCGTGGTAGGGGTTGTTGTTCAAATCGGCCGTTTTCAGAATGTGCAGACCGACTTGGTTGTATATCCACATACAAGGCAACACGGCGGCAAGGGCTATGGCAATGTTGTTTGTGGCAATACCCTCGCAAATAAGATTGTTGTAATCGCGGGTTACGGGCGAGGCGGCTACATCGGTGTTTATGTTGAATTTGTTGATGAGCAAGTCGTGCATTGCTTTTTCGCCTTCCATTCCGCTCATGGCAAACGATTTGAACAACTCTTTGTCGTTTGATGAGGTCATCATATCGGCTAACATAAACATTTGAGCATAATAGTTTCTCAAATAAATTTCGTCTTGGCCTATGTAGCCGGCAAATTTGCTGTTGTCAAGGCTTCCGTCGGCGAGTTCTTTGATGAACCGGTGGCTCAAAATAGAGCGATATATATTGGCCGATTTTCGCCACGCACTTTGCGCCCACGACTCGCGTGCATTTGACATGACGATGGTTTTCAGTTCAGACGCAGCTTCGGTGGGGTCGTCGGCAGCAGAAATGGCGCTGACAACGGCAATGCCGTCGCAGCCGGTATTCATTACATCACGAGCGGTGTTTCGATTCATTCCGCCAATGGCGACAGTAGGGTGTGTCGAAAGTCTTACGGCATCTTTGAGCCCGTCGATACCAAACGGGGCTGCTGTGTCGGTTTTGGTGGTTGTGGCAAAAACCGGCGAGATGCCAACATAGTCCACATCAAGGTCGTTGGCAACGAGTAGGTCGTTGAGGTTTTCGACCGAGAGTCCTATAATCTTGTCGGGCCCGAGCAGTTTTCGTGCAATCTCATAAGGCATATCAGATTGTCCGATGTGAACACCGTCGGCATCAACAGCGAGAGCCACATCAACGCGGTCGTTTATAATCAACGGAATGTTGAGCGGTTTGAGGCATTCTTTCACGCTTTTGGCCAAGGCGACAAACTCGTTTGTCGTGATGTCCTTTTCACGAAGTTGTACCATAGTCACACCTCCAGCAGCGGCGGCCGATATGATTTGTGAAAGAGAGCGTCCACGCGACAACGACCTGTCGGTTACAAGATATAGTTTCAGTTTGTCTTTCATAATTTGTCGGTTGAGAGATTGAACAATTCGTCAAGGAAATTGACTTGCATCGAGCCGTTGCCTTGTGAATAGGCAGCTGCCCGTTCGCCTGCGAGGCTCATAACAGCCATGGCGGCAGTAGCAGCAATCATAGGGTTGGGTTCAACAGCAGCAAAAGCGCCGACAATGGCTGTGGCAGTGCAGCCCATTCCGGTAACGGCTGTCATGATGTGATGTCCGCCCTCAACGGTGTGAACGTCGGTCCCGTTTGTTATATAGTCAATGGCACCACTGATGACGACTACAGCGTTGGTGTCGGTGGCAAGTTGTTTGGCCGCCTCAAGCGCGTCGTGGCTTGATGCGCAGCTGTCAACGCCCTTGCTTTTGATGCTGGCATCGACAAGAGCCATGATTTCGCTTGCATTACCGCGAATGATAGTGGGGTGGCATTGGTTTATGATGTTGAGCGCAGCTGCAGTGCGTTGGCTTGTTGCGCCAGCCCCAACGGGGTCGAGCACCACAGGAATGCCGCGTCGGTTGGCTGCTTTGCCTGCGGTAATCATGGCCTCTACCCAATTCCCGTCAAGAGTGCCGATGTTGATGACGAGAGCGTTGGCAATAGCCGTCATTTCGGCCATTTCGTCGGTCCAATGGGCCATGACAGGCGATGCGCCAACGGCAAGGAGCGCGTTGGCAGTGTTGTTCATAACAACAAAGTTTGTGATGTTGTGCACAAGTGGGCTCTTGGCACTTACGGCTTCAATGGCCGCAGACAATGCGTCGGTAGAAATAGAGGTTTTCATTAATATGTTTTCTATGTTATCGGTATCTGTTAATGTCATTCAAATCGTTCAGACATTTTTTGTTGTAAATGCCTCCAATCATTGCAACACCACCAAAATTGAGCCTTTTCAAATAGTCAATAGAGTCAAAAGTAATACCTCCCAAGGCTATTACTTTATGGTCGATTATGCCATCGGCCGAGGCTTTGGTCAAATCGTTGTGACTAAATCGTGATTTATAGCCATTTTTTGAAATGCTATCAAAAATCGGGCTCAAAAAGAGATAGTCACATTCTGCCTTGTATTGTTTAATTTCCTCGATTGAGTGGCAAGAGTGGGTTTTAACACCGTTGTAGTCATCGGGTAGGCTTGTGATGTTTTTGTTGAGGTGAATACCCATTAATGAATACTCGTCATATAACTCGGGATAATCGTGTATGACAATCCTCATGTGTTCGCTATGCGTGAGATTGTTTAGCAAAAATCGGCAGTAGTTAATGTTGCTCTCGGGTTTGCGAAGGTGGATAATGTCAATGCCTTTATCAAGCAAAACCTTGATCAGGAAAACATCATCATCTTCTTCCTTTGGTGTTGTTATTGCAATGATTTTCATTTCTTGAGGGCGTCAATAATGAGGTCGGCCACTTTCTTTCCGGAAAGTAGCATGCCACCGAAAATCGGTCCCATGCGAGGCGTGCCGCTAACGGCAGATGCCGCCATTCCGCACACATATAGTCCGGGATAAATTTCTTTTGTGCCATTAACCACCTCTTCTTCGCCGGCAACAACATCTAACGAACGTTCGCCGATGACATCACCGGTGTCGGTGGCAAGTTTTATGCCGTTTTTGCGAGCAACAGTGCGGCACATTTCGCTGTCGTGACCAGTGCCGTCAACAACACATTTGGCCAAAATGTTTAGCGGGTCAACATGCATGCCCTCTCTCAAAACGGGAGTCCAATTAACCACCACACCGCTGACAGCGTTGTTTTTGAAAATAACATCTTCAACGGAGTAACAGTTGAAAATTGTGGCACCTGCGTGAACTGCTTTGTAAAGCAATGCCGATGTGCTTTCAACCGAGTCCATTACATAGAGGTTTTCGTTGTATTGCTCGTAGTTGATGTCAAATTCTTTAATGATGTGAAGAGCTTCTTGCTGAACGACAATTTGATTAAACATCATAGCACCGCCCCACATGCCACCGCCGGGTGATAGTTTGCGGTCAAATTGGGCAACTTTCAATCCTGCTTTGGCAAGGTAATATGCTGCGACAATGCCAGACGGACCACCGCCCACAATGGCTACATCTAAATCTAAATTTCGCTCTAATTTGCTGAAATAGGTGCTGATAATGCCGTGAGAAACTGTTTTTTCAATCATAAGTATTTATTATTTTTTTTGTTTTGAAACTGAGAAATAGTCGTTGAGATATTTGCCATTTCGGCAGTGGGGTTGTCGGCGTTGAGAACGCTGCCGCTAATGGCAATGCCGTTAATGCCGCAATCGAGAATATCGGTGATGTCATCGTTGCATATTCCGCCAATGGCCACTATCGGAATATTGATGCCTGATGATCTCATTTGTCGCATTATATTCCTGTAGCCGTTGATGCCGAGTGTGGCGGCAATATTTTGCTTGGTAGATGTGAAACGAAAAGGTCCGCATCCAAAATAGTCAGGAGTGTCAGAACGAAGGTGGGTTAACGCATCATCAAACGAGTTTATAGTTGCCCCAATGATGTATCGGTCGCCAAGAATTTTGCGTGCTTGGGCAATTGGCATATCATCTTTGCCGAGATGAACACCGTCGGCCTCTATCTTTTGGGCAAGCAAAACATTGTCGTTAATGATAAAAGTAGCTTCATAATTTTTACACATTTGCTGTATGATAACGGCCGTATCTTCCATTAACGATTTGTCGGCATTTTTCATGCGGAGTTGTATCCATCTGCATCCTCCCTCTAATGCGAGGCGGGCTGAGTCGATATAAGAGTATCGGCTATTGTGGTGCGTTATAAACTGCAAACGGTAGTTCGGGGAAATCATAACCCAGTTTAGACTAATGCATTGATATAAAATAAAGTAATGGGATTATTTATAAGCAATAATTGCCACGTATGAACCCTTGTCATGACCCTCACAAGGTTCTTCAATGATTTTGTGGGAATAGTGGGGCGATGCAACCAGAGTCTGCGAAAAAGTCAGATTTTTAAATCCGGCCTCTTTGATGAGAGCCGCTTTTTCATCGGTTGTGCGCCAATTGGCTTGTTTGACAAGTTCGATGGGGTATGGCATAAGAGGTTTACAACCGTCGAGCAGTGGGTGTTGCCATGTGCCTAAAGTCATGGCAAGATTGTATAAAATGCCATAGGCGCTTTCTTTAGGAACATCAATTACAACAACTTTGCCTCCCGGGCGCAGAGCATTGTGAGCCTTTTGAAGTGCCAGCAAGAGATTTTGCATATAGCAAGGACAGCCGTTAAAAAGAACAGTGTCATATTGATTTGAGCCATAATCGGCATCTTCACCAGTGCCGATAGTGACATCTAAACCTCTTTTGCGAGCAATTTCAGCCATCGCGACAGCCGGTTCGATGCCTTTATTCACGGTGATGTCATATTGGTCGGATAAGATTTTTTCAAATAGTCCGCTTCCGCAACCGATTGATAAAATATTACCGGCATTTTGAAGACAACTTGCAACAAGTCGCACTTCACTTTCAAGTACATTGCTATTCTGAATGAACCAAGCGTCATATTCAGTAGCATATTCATCAAAACTTTCGTATCCCATGATCTATGTATGAATAAAAAGTTAAAAATAAAAGCCGCATCCTGTATGGGGATACGGCTATACATAGACATTAATAAATGATATATTGCAATACAAAAGTATTTCCGTTTCCCTTCCCACGATTATGTCGGCAGGTTCATAGGGTGTAATCTCAGCCGTGCAAGATGCACAGCACCCCTAACGATGTCGCAAATTTAGATATAAAATTCGGTATTGGCAAGATAGTGAGCACAAAATATAATAATCTCTGTCGGGATTGCGTTTATAAAATATGTCAAAACAAGCACAGATAACAGTTATTGTGCCGGTTTATAACCGGGCTGAGCTAATGATTCGCACTCTCGACTCGATTGCGGCACAATCGTTGCGCCCGTTTGAGTTGATTGTTGTGGATAACAATTCGACCGATAACACTCTCGAAGTTTTGCACGAATGGAAGGAGCAGAACGAGTCGGCCGATTTTGTTGTGACAATCAAGCAAGAGCCGCGTGCCGGTGCGTGCTGTGCGCGCAACAAGGGCCTCGAGGCTGTTAAAACGCCCTATGTGATGTTTTTTGACTCTGACGACACAATGATTCCGACGCATATAGAGAGCGCATTGCGCGCATTGCAAGCCGACAAGAGCCTTGACATTGTGGGCTGGGATGTAACTGTTAACTTGCTTGACGGCAAGTCCGTGAAGAAACGCTTTAGTGTCAATGATGTGCTGTATAATCACATCTTCCACTCGTCGTTTGCAACGCTGAGATATGCTGCCCGAACCGATTTGATTAGAGCCGTAGGCTGTTGGAACGAGGCGATTGCAGGGTGGAACGATTATGAACTCGGTGTGAGAATTGCGCTGAAAAATCCGCGAATGCTCAAGTTGACCAAGGGCGTGGGTGTGAATGTGTATTCTCAGGCAACATCAATTACCGGCACTAATTTCTCGTCAACACCTGGCAAATGGGAAGCCGCTCTCGACAGTTGTGAGGCGTCGTTGCGCCGAGCGGGTAAAGCCGATTTTGTTAAATGGATTGAAACGCGTCGTGCCATTCTTGCCGGAATGTATCGCAAGGAGGGCGACAAGGCCAACAGCGACCGATTGTTGTCGCAGGTGGTGGGTCGCACCACAAATTGGCGTCAGCGCACATTCTATCGGTTTGTGTGCCGATTTATTGCAGCAGGTGGTCGCGGTGTAGCGATATTGGCCAAAATGTTTTTGTAAAATAGCGAGCGATGAAGATACTGTTTTTAGGAGATGCGAGTAACTATCACAACTGTTTGGCCGGGGCATTGCGAAGCCTCGGGCACGATGTTACTGTGGCCTCAAACGGTTCGCACTGGATGAATACCGACCGAGAGATAAACACAAAACGACCTTTTGACGGCAAGGTTGGCGGTGCATTGCTGTGGGCCAATCTCAACACATTGTTGCGCCATCGTCTCAAAGGTTATGATGTGGTGCAGTTGAGCAATCCGGTGTTTCTCGATTTGCGTCCTCATCGTGTGAGAGAGATTTTCAACCGCTTGAAGAACGATAACGGCTCGGTGTTCCTGACAGGACTCGGCACCGATAGCGCTTACATAAAAATGTGCATTGACTCAACGCATAATCTGCGTTACAATGAGTGGATGATTGATGGTGTGGCATCGCCATTTTACAAGCAGAGCAACTCGGTGTTGCATGCATGGTTGCAACCGCCGTTGAGCGACCATTGCGACTATGTGTATCAAAATGTTGACGGTGTGGTGACAGCGCTCTATGAATACGACCTCGCTTATCGGCGCATTATGCCGGCCGATAAGGTGGCCTATGCCGGTATTCCGATTGACACCGACAGTGTTGCATTGTCGGTTGATGAGAAGACTGTGCCCGATCGTGTGAAACTGTTTTTGGGTATGCACCGCGATCGCAAGGTGGAGAAAGGTACCGACCGTATGCTTGCCGCCGCACGCCGTGTGAAAGAGGCTTATCCCGACAAGTGTGAACTGCGTATTGTCGAGAATGTGCCTTATGCCGAGTATTTGGAGCAGATGCGCAATTCGCATGTCATACTCGATCAATTATATTCTTATACACCCGCCACAAATGCACTGTTGGCAATGTCGATGGGGCTCACGGCTGTGAGTGGCGGCGAGAGTGATTATTATGACTTTATAGGCGAGAGTCACAATCGTTGTGTGGTGAATGCATTGCCCGACGACGAGCAACTTTATGAAACGCTGGTTGATGTGGTTATGCACCCCGAACGAGTGCCGCAAATGGCGCGTAGCAACCGCGACTTTGTGTTGAAACACAACGATAGCCGCGTGGTGGCACAGCGATTTGTTGATTTTTGGGAACAGAAAATCGGTAAGCGATGACACTTGATGTATTGATATGTACTTGTGGCCGTGACGGCATTGAGCGAGTGGCGCAGATGAAGTTGCCGCAAACCGACGGTGTGGCCTATATAGTGTCGTGGCAGTTGACCGATGATGAATTTGATGCCGATGTGCCTCAAGCATTGGCACGTCACGACTTGAAAGTGTATAAGATGAATGGTCGCGGATTGAGTCGCAATCGCAATAACGCCATAAGCCATTCAACGGCAGATATTTGCTTGATTGCTGATGATGATTTGGATTATACCGATGACCAGTTGGCAGCGGTGATGACCACATTTGAGCAAAATGAGCATTTAGATGTAGCTGCATTCCGTTTCTCGGGCAGCGGCAAGGTATATCCCGCCCACGAATTTGACTTGGCGCAGATGCCCAAGGGATATTATGTGTCGTCGGTCGAAATAGCATTTCGCCGTCAATCGGTAAGCGAGTTGCGCTTTAACGAGTGGTTTGGACTCGGAGCGCCGGTTTTGCACTCAGGCGAAGAAAGTGTGTTTGTGTATCAAGCGCTATGCCACGGGTTAAAGTGCCGATATTTCCCCATTACGATAACCCACCACGGGGCAACTACTACCGGAGTGCGAAGTCTCACTCCCGGAGTGTTGATGGCGCAAGGTGCCTATCTGTCTATAGTGCATCGCGCAACAGCTTTGATGAGAATATTTCTGTTTGCATGGCGTAGCTGGCGATTGGGCCGAGTAAAACTGTTTCCCGCAGTGCGCCATCTTGTGAAGGGCTACATCTACGGGAAACGATATTTTAACACCGACGGCAGCATCAAGTGTCAGCCGCCGCGTTGATAATTCCTACATGTATTTTTTGAGGAGAGTGTCGAGGTCGGCAATGTTTTCGACGCGTTCAACAATTTCGCCCTTGCGATTGATGATAAAAGTCGCAGGGAGAGTTGTGATGTTGTAACTCATGAGAGTAGTTGCTCCGGTAACAGGCGAATTGTAAACAGTAATCCAAGGAAGGTTTTTGGCCGATTGTTTCCATTGGAATTCATCTTCATCAACAGCAACCTGATAGATTTCGAGTCCGGCTGCCTTGCGCTTTTCATAAATCTTGGCGAGCTCAAGGTTGAATGCGGGAGATTGTTCGGCGCTGTAAACAGTGAAATTGAGCACAATCACTTTGCCTTGTTTGGCAAGTTCGGCAAGGCTGTGAGCTTTGCCAGTGTTGTCATAAAGATTGATGTCTATAACCTGAGCCTCGTTGACAGTAATGGTGTCGGTACTTGCGCGGGGTGCAGTGGGGCGGTTGACAAGATAGAGACTTTTGAGATATAGAGTGCGTGGATCTTTAGGACGGTTTTGAGTAAATGCATTGGCCACAGCTCCGATTACGCGCAAGTCGCTCTTGTTATCGGCGCTGAAAAGGGGAGTGTTGCCCACCTTCTTGTTTATGATGTAATATGCCACTGAGCCGTCGGGGTCAGCAAGTAAGATGTTGGTGACTTCGCGTTTGAGCAGCGAGTCGGTTGCGATAGCAGCCTCGCCTTTGGTTTTTACCACTTCCATCACTTTGCGGTCAACGTCCATCAATGCCTGAGCTGCTTGTGAGCCAGACAAAGTGTAATCACGGTCAAAAGCCGATGCGGTAGAAGTGACTTCAACGGTTTCGATAGAGTCGATAGGGAAATAGAGTTTTTTGCCGTCGAGGCTGAGACGGTAGATGTCGGGATAACCAGCCGCTTTGTTTTTCATTTCAAAGTTGCCGTTATCGTCGATAGTGGCGGTGTCCATAGGCATCCAACGGCCAAAATTTGATGATTCGAGTACGATGTCTTTGCCGGCAGCGCCATCGATTGAGCCTTTAACTGTCCATTGATTGCTGTCGCCACAACTTGTAGCGAGGAGTGATAATGCGGCAACTGAGGCCGCCAATATATGCTTCTTCATTTTTTTGCGTTAATTATTATTTTACGCAAATTTAGTAAAACATTTCGGAATACAGCCCTTTCGTCTCCTTTTAATAATCATTTATTGTAAAAACCGAGCGAATTAGCCTTGCAAAAGGTGTCGTAAATTCGTGGATAATGCTTAATTTTGCGGTCAAATAAAAACATAAAAAGCAAAGATTGATGGCAAAATACAGTTATCGTACGAGCGGAACATGCTCGCAGGCTATTGAGATAGAAATTGAAGGCGATGTAATTAAAAGCGTGATGTTTTATGGCGGTTGCGACGGCAATCTCAAAGGCATATCATCGTTGGTTGCCGGCATGAAAGCGCAAGAAGTGATTGACCGCCTCAAAGGCACTCGTTGCGGAATGAAGACCACATCGTGTCCCGACCAATTGGCCAAAGCCCTCACTGCAATTTTGTCTCAAAACCAATAGCACAAGTAATGAAAAATATCATACTCTTTGACGATAAAGTGGCACGCGAAAATTTGTTGCCCCTATCGTTTACGCGTCCTGTTGCTGATATGCGATTTGGTATTATGACCATTCGCCAGAAATGGGAAAAGGCTCTTGCCGGAAACTACAGCTATTTGACTGTTGAATATCTGTCGGAAAAATATGCAATGGTTGCCACTGATGAAAATGTGTTTATCGCCGGTAATGTTTGTCCCGACAGTGAGTTGGTTGCGATGATTAAGGCAATGAAAGAGGGCGATGCCATTACGAGTGACAGAGGCTTGGTGGCATATTGCGGCTCGCTGACCGACTTTGAGTGCCGTCAATGGCGCAACGAGACCCGATTGCATCACACTCCGCTGGCTATAAACATGCTGTATGATATATTCCTTAACAACGATAAGGCGCTTGAACAAGATTTCAAAGTGCTCACGGCAGGTCGCAAGAGCGCGCCGTTGAGCAAAACCAATACGGTGGTGGGCGATGCCGTTGCCGCCGATGGTACTCCCCGAATTTTTGTTGAGGAGGGAGCTGTGGTTGAGGCTGCTGTGCTTAATGTTGTTAACGGTCCCATTTATATCGGTCGTGATGCCGAGGTGATGGAAGGTTCGTGTATTCGTGCCCCGTTTGCGTTGTGTGACCACGCCGTTGTGAATATGGGTGCGCGCATTTATGGCGCAACCACAATCGGTCCTTATTGCAAGGTGGGCGGCGAGTTGAACAATGTGGTGATGATTGGTTACAGCAACAAGGCTCACGACGGCTTCTTGGGCAATGCTGTGATAGGCGAATGGTGCAACTTGGGCGGTGGCACAACTGCCTCTAACCTCAAAAACGATTACACCGAAATCAAGTTGTGGAACTATCCCGCACACCGATTTTTGCGCACCGGTTTGCAATTTTGCGGCCTGATAATGGGCGACCACTCAAAAACCGGCATAAATTGCATGTTCAACACGGCGACAGTGGTGGGCGTTGGTGTAAATATTCATGGAGCAGGATTCCCGCGCAACTTTGTCGCATCGTTTAGCGAGGGCAGTTCGGCTGGATTTACCGATGTGTCGTTGGCAAAATTCTTTGACATAGCAGAGCGAATGATGGCTCGCCGAAAGGTCGAACTCACCGAAACCGATCGCGAGATTTTCAAGTCGATTTACAATATCGCCGATACATATAAATAACACAAAAGCCTCAATAGTCGAGGCTTTTTTCGTTATATGGCGCAAGGTGTGTTATGCGAGAACTTCGAGGGTTGTGAGCCCGTTGCGTTGGCCAACGACATAGCGGGCGTTGGGGTCGGGTGTTGACGATTCGTTGGCGCGTTGAAACATGTCCATGTATAATTCGCGGCCTTTTTGCAACTGCATGCACGAGAACGAGTCGCCTGGCTTGATTGATGAATTTTCGGTTGCTTCGGCCTCAAAACGGTTGTCGCCAAGATATTTGACGGTAATGAGTCGGTCGGGTTGCCAACCGATGCGCAATCTGGTGCCGACAGTGAGGTTGGTTGTCAAGATGCTGTTTGCCGAAAAAATTTCTGATTCTTTTTGGTCCTCGTCGCGAAGCATTTGGCAGAAACTTTCCCAATCGTTGGTGTTCACAAGTCGTGCAAGCACCGAGAGGGTACGCATCGACACGGTGTCGTAGCCGCGAGTTGAGTATCCCCACACTCGTTCGAGGGTGGTTTCAGACATGTGTTCTTTTAACTGTCGTTCTATAATGTCGACGAGCATCACAAAGTCGTTGTGGGTTTTCATTTGAAATCCCACGGTGTCTTCAACGCGATTGCGAAGTGCAGCTATTTGAGGTAAATCGGTCTTGTAATTCATAGTGATACAAAAATAATTACTAATTTTGAATTATCAAACTTAAATATCGGCAAATGGATATGGAAAACGAGAGCGAAACTTTCAAACCGGTGACTGTGGCAGTGGACTTTAGCGGCTCATATACAGATTTTTTGCTATTGCGTGAGACCTCATCGGCAAGGTTGTATCGTGCAAGCAAGGCGGGCCGATATGTGCTGTTAAAGACAACAAAAGACAATAGCGGAATGTCGATTGCGATGCTCAAACGCGAATATGAAATGTCGTTAACTCTCAATCATTATCACATTCCCTATGTTTTTACCTATGAGCAATCGACCCCTGTCGGGCCGGCTATCGTGATGGAATATGTTGACGGTCGCAGCCTTAACGAGTTCCTTGCCGAAAAACCGTCGCTTGACAGCCGTCGTCGGGTGTTTGACCAAATTCTCGCGGTAGTTGCCTATATTCACAAAAACGGAATCGTTCACAACGACATCAAGCCCGAAAATATATTGATTTCGCGCATCAACAATGATGTGAAGCTGCTCGATTTTGGCTTGAGCGACAAAGATGCTCATTATTTGACCCATGCGCTTGGCTGCACACCGTCATATGCCTCACCCGAATTGTTGGCGCAAGGCGATGTTGATGCCCGCAGCGACATCTTCTCATTGGGCCGCATCATGCAGTTGATATTTGGCGCAAAGCGTTATGCCAAAGTGTCGACCCGATGTGTTGCCAACAATCGCGATGACCGATATGACAATGTCGACCAACTGATTCACCATTGGCGGCAGTGTCAAAAAACACCGCGCATTGTGTTGATTGTGGCAGCGATAGCGTTATTGTTGCCGTTGACATTCTTTGTGGGCCGTCAGTCGGTATCGTCTGTTGATGAGGCCTTGACCGAGAGTTATAATGCGTTGCGCGATTCTTTGTCGATGGCCAGTCAGGAAACACGCATGTATAAGGCCCAGGTTGACTCGATTGAGCATCAGCGGGCGTTGGAAAAGGCGGCGATAGACCGTCGCAATCATTATCGCGACTCGATATGTAAGTCGTTTGACGACTGTGTCGAGAAACTGTATAACAAAACCGTGCCCATAATCAAAAAAGAACGGTTTACGGAATTTGCTATGGCTAAGTATACTCAAGAGTTTATGTATACCATGTTTGATATACAAAAAGCTTTTACGAGTGCTAAATATGATCCCGAGGTAGCGTCATATATTACCACCCATGTGAGCAGTGTGTCGTCGTCATACTTTGATAAAGCGCTTAATTTGGTTAATTCAATGCCGAGTTTCCGCGAACTCCCCGACGAGGCCGAAGTCCAGTTTTATATAAGCATCTTGGGAACAGAGCCCTACCGTCCCTATGTCCCTCAAGAATAGTTGGTTGTTAACAAAATTTTGTAAATACGGGGGTTGGTTGTGTTCAAAAAGTGTTATCTTTGCGAAATAACGTAACTCAAATAGCATGAAAAATTACAGGCTAATAATTCTTGTTTTGGTTGTATTAGTCGGTTGGCCGAGTTTGATGGCTGAGAGTAATATCGTGATTACTAATGCCGATGAAGTCTACACATTGGTGGCCAACGGAAGAGGAGATTTGTCAAAAGTCAAGGTCAGAAAAGAAACAACTTACATGGCACAACGTGTGGCTGAAACTGCAGTTGCATTGGAATCGTTTGGCTCTCATGTTAAGATTGACAAGGCATCGGCACCCGGAGCAAAACCTGTATATAAGCCATGGATTTCGGAATATGTATTTTATGATGACTCCAAAATGTGTGTGTTGCCCGTTGAACTGAAAAAAGGAAAGCAGGCAAAGGCTGTTTTTGAAAAGACCTATACCGATGTGGCGCATTTCTCAACCATCTTTATTCCTGATATATATCCTGTTCAAAAGAAAACTATTGCAATTGAAGTTCCGGCGGCGTTGGCATCGCGAATCAAAGTGGTGGAAAAGTCATTGGGTGGGAATGTCGTTAAAACCATTGAACAAGGTGGTAACGGTAAGGTTACATATGTGTATGAGGTGAGAGATATTCCCGAGATTAAGGGCGAAGAATATATGCCGTCGTTGTCGGCTGTTGCTCCGCGACTATATGTGGTCGGGTTGTTTGATTCGGTCGATGAGTTGTATCAGCACATGCGAACATATACCATAAATGCAGAAGATGATGTAGCTAAAATCAACGAGTTTAGCCGCAATTTGGTCGCAGGTTGCGTTGATGATATAAGTCGCATAAAAACGATTGTTGAATGGGCGCAAAATCACATTAGATATATTGCGATTGAGCATGGAGAGTACGGCTTTCGCCCAGAATTGGCATCGCAAGTGTTTGAGAAACGATATGGTGACTGTAAAGGTATGTCGGCATTGTTGAAAGCAATGTTTCAGGCTGTGGGCTTAGACGCACGCCTTGTGTGGATTGGTACTGATGACATTGGTGTCGATTGGACCGAGGTGCCGGCTTTATCGTCGGGCGACCACATGATTTGTGCCGTGATGCTTGACGAAAAGGTGCTGTATGTTGATGGCACTGCACATTATATGCCTGTGGGCATGTATCCGTCGTCGATTGAGGGACAACAAACAATTATTGAGAACGGAGAGACTTGTATTGTTGACCGTGTCCCTGTTATGTTGCCAGAAGAAAATACCGATAGTTTGTGGATTCATATGACAGTTGACGGTAATAGTTTGAAAGGCAAAGTGAAACGCTCTTTGATAGGAATGCGCAAGATGATTTTGTCGGGCACTTACAACGGACTCAGTGCCGACCGACGCGATGATTTCCTGTTAGCATATTTGGCATATCCCCGAAAAAATGTTGAAATAAATAATGTCGCTGTTGAGGGCAACACAATGCAGTCAGATAATGTGGTTGTTGAGGCCGATATAATCGAGAAAGAGTCGTGTCAGCACTTGGGTGACGCAATATATATTGATTTGCGTCCTGTCAAACACCCTTATATGGAGGTTGTGAATGTAAAAGATCGCCAATATGATGTAAAATTCCCCGGACGATATAACTATGTTAGCAATATAACGGTGTCAGTGCCCGATGGTTTTGTGGTTGATTATTTGCCCACAACGGTAGAGTTTGAAAACGAGTGGGTTAAAGTGAAAATAGCCTATGAGGTAAAAGACTCAGCAGTAGTGTGTGAATCAATAGCGACAATGAAGAGCCGAGATGTGCCGCTCGCAGATATGCAACAGTGGAATGCCTTGGTTAGGAAGATTGTCGCAGCAAACAATGAACAAATAGTGTTGAAACGAAAAATATAGTGAGATATGAAACGAATAATGATGTTGGCAGTGGCTGTTTCTGTGTTAGCCATGTACTCATGGGCCAACAAGGTTGACCAAAAATTTTATGAAAAGGCATCAAAGATTGTGTGGGCAATGGAGTTGCCTCAATTTGATAGCAAAGCACAAGTACCCGATAGTCTTTATGCCAATGAGTCGGCGGTTATTATCGCATGCTATCGCAGTGTAGATGTAAAACGTGTGGAACATTCAAATATATCAAAATATACAACAACGCTCAACGCCTATACCAACGCAATCGATTGTAAAAAGGTGATGCGTGTAATGGTTAAACTTAAAGATGCCGCTGCCGTTGAAAAATTCTCGGAGTTTGATATAGATGCCAAGGACAAAGAGTCGATTGATTCATATAATATAATGCACACCAATTCGGCATTTGGTGCACGAGTTTATAAAGCCGACGGTCAGGTAAATGATGTTGATTGTAGTGAGGTGTTCACTGTCACCGAGGGCAAGAAAGACAAGGCTATGAAGCATAAAATAGCTATACCCGGATTGGAACCAGGTGATGTGCTCGAGTATTTTTATTATGATGAAATATGGCTTGATGAGTTGGATCTGGATCCCATTCAGTTTCCGTTTTTCCGCGATTATCCGACAATCAATTATACAATAAGATGTAGCATTGACCCCCAATTGACTGTAGAATATCGATCATACAACGGAGCGCCGTTGCTTTTCGGCTCGGTTGAAAAGGATGGAACACGCATCTTGCAAGTGGAAACATCCAATTTGCCTAAAAACGACAAAGGCAAATGGCAAAGCTTTGCCCGCCAGGAGCCATTTATTGATATGCGAGTGTTGAACAATATGACCACTATGGTTTATCGCACCCCAAGCGCTCGTCGCGGTGGTGTGTATTGCGGACTCAATTCAAATTATTATTTTACAGATATCTCGCATGTGTTATCAAAAGTCGAGCTTCCCCTTGGCATAGTGTCGCGAGCCACCAAGCGAGCAAAAGATTTTCAAAAAGCGCACCCCGACATAACATCGCGTCAACTTATAGATGCAGCATGGCTTGCGGTGATGTATGAGGCGCTGATAGATAAAGATTCTCATAACAACCTTTCGTTGTCGTTATATATGGCCGATGTGATGCGCAAACTTAAAGTGAAAGAGCAAGTGGCTGTGGGTGTGATAAACTCACGATTTGATGTGCCTGTCACTCAGATTTTGCATTGGCGCGACCCTGATTATATGGTTATGGTTGGCGATAGTTGTTACATGTTAAGCCGATTGTGTTATGTGCCAGGAGAACTTCCGGGCGAATATGAGGCCGAGGAAGCTGCTGTGTTTTATGGCGACCGCAAAGATTACATTCGCCAAGATGCAACAGTGATAAAAATGCCGACCACTCGTGCTGCTGTCAATAATGCACGTGTGGATATGACTGTATCGATTAATGCTGATGATGACGCTATTCTTGATATTGAACGAAAAGTGAGATTGCAAGGTTCGCTTAAACGCTCGGCAGTTTATATCGGAGAAAGTGCCTGGGTTGATGCTGTCGCCGAGTATCTTGGCGTGCCGGAAAAAGAACGCAACAAACTTAAAGAAGATGTTGACACGGTTGAGGTGAAGCAAAAGATTGAAGAAAACATTAAGGAGGACTTGAAGCATGCATTATGTACTGAGCCCCGTAATCTGAAAAGTTATAGCATATTATCGCAAGGGGTGACTCCCGATGCGCCGAACTATGAATATGTCGCCACTTGTGATGTCGACGGATTGGTAAAACGCGCCGGTAAAGATGTGATTGTGTCGATAGGCAAACTCATAGGCGATCAGGTAAAGATTGAAGGTAGTGAACGCCAACGCACATGTGGAGTGGTAAAAGTGTCGGCAAAACAAACGCGCTATGTAATAAAGTTTGTGATACCCGACGGTTATGTGGTTAATGAGGCGAGCCTTGAAGCGCTTAACCGCAATGTCGCAAATGCTTGTGGTGCGTTTTATGCTCAAGCGACGGTACAAGGCCAGTATCTGGTGCTTCAAGTTAATGAACGATATAGCCGTTATGCCGAGCCTGTTGAACGTTGGCCTCATTGTTTGCAGTTGCTAGACGCTTCGGCCGAGTTTAATGATGCATCTTTAGTGTTGACAAAACAATAAGTCAAACTCTTGTTT
>JAFPCM010000153.1 GCA_017390185.1 Muribaculaceae bacterium | reverse complement strand
CGCGACAACGCCAACGACTGTGCAGGTATCATGTCACGACCTTTTACCGTTGCCACCTTGACTCCATGATGAATCACATCAAGATGTGACGAAAGCAGCGCATATTCTTGGGCATAAGCCTTAGGGAACGCCACCACCCTATCTCCTTCGACGGCAAATTCCATCGATCCACTGTCGGCAATCCAAGCCTTAACCTCTTTGAGCGAGGGCACATCACGTTGCTGGGGTTGCGATTTAGTTTTCTTGGCTTTCACTGGCGATGCATCGTCATCGGCCGACTTGCGCAACACGGCCACAAACAATCCTTCGCCTTGTGTGAGATGAGGCATAAAACGATAGCAATGGTGCGGAGTGTTCACCCCATTGGCAATCTTCCACTCGGGCAACATATCCACCGCCACACTTTCGGCGCCATAGTTATCAATGATATATTGCACCATGTCCTCGTCTTCATCGCGATTGAACGTGCAAGTGCTATAAATAAAATATCCTCCGGGAGCGAGTGCGGGCCACAGATTGTCAATTATTTCGCGCTGACGCTCGGCACACTCATCAACCAATGCACGGCTCCATTGCGCCACTGCATCGGGCTCTTTGCGAAACATGCCTTCGCCCGAACACGGCACATCAGCGGCAATAATATCAAAAAAGCCTTTCAAACGGCTGATGCGCGAGGTGTCGCCACGACTCACAACCGCCGACTCATATCCCCACTTTATAACATTCTCACGCAACACAGCCGCGCGAGTGGGCACATACTCATTTGCCACAACGAGCGAACCGTCGGGCAGTGCATCAATGGCAGCCGTGGTCTTACCTCCAGGAGCGGCACACGCATCAAGATAGCGCATGGGGCTGCCACCTGCTGTAAGTCGACTCACAATGTGGGCAAGAATCATTGACGAAGCATCTTGCACATAATACAATCCTTGATGCATCGCAGGGTCAAAGGTAAACGCCTCGCGAGCGGGCAGATACCAGCCATTGGGCCACCAAGGCACTCCCGCAACATCAGCCGGAACAGCAACACCCTTACCTACATTGCATCGCACCGAAACCGAAGCATCGGTCTGCTCCAACGATTCTAACAAACCGTTCATCGCCTCGCAGTTGTAACTCTCAATCTGTTTTACAAAATCCTCGGGAAGATTCATCGCATTAATTATATATGAGTTGTAACACTACAAAATTAGCACATTAGTTCAAAGTGGCAAAATGTATGGACAAAAACAACTCGGGCCGCGACCCATCGTCGCAACCCGAGCACATTTTAATCTAACTTAAATTTATTATGTAAGGGGAATTATCCGATTTTGTCAACTTCGAGGTCGCCGCCGTGAACTTCGTGCCAAGGGAGACCTTGCTTGTTGAGTTGTTCCATGAATGGATCGGGGTCAAATTCTTCGACATTGTGAACACCGGGCATGTTCCATTTGCCGGTGAGGAACATCATAGCACCAATCATTGCGGGAACACCTGTTGTGTAGCTAACAGCTTGCATGCCAGTTTCTTTATATGCTTCTTCGTGGCTGCAGTTGTTATAGATATAGTAAGTAGTGGGGTTGCCTTCTTTGTCTTTACCCGAGATACGGCAGCCGATTGAAGTTTCGCCTTTGTAGTTTTCGCCGAGGTCTTGGGGGTTGGGCAACACCGCTTTGAGGAATTGCAAGGGAACGATTTTCACACCGTTATATTCCACCTCGTCGATGCGAGCCATACCGATGTTTTGGATAACGCGCAAGTGAGTGAGATATTCCTGACCGAAAGTCATCCAGAAACGTGCGCGCTTGATAGTGGGATAGTTGATAACGAGCGATTCGAGTTCTTCGTGATACAAGAGATATGAATCGCGTGCGCCGATGTTGGGATAGGTCAACGGAGCGTGAATTTCGAGAGGACCGGTAGTCACCCATTTGCCATCTTGATAGAAACGGCCGTTTTGAGTGATTTCGCGGATATTGATTTCGGGGTTAAAGTTTGTTGCAAAAGCCTTGCCATGGTCGCCAGCGTTGCAGTCAACGATGTCGAGATATTCCATTTCAGAGAAATGGTGTTTAGCGGCATAGGCTGTGAATACACCTGAAACACCGGGGTCGAAACCGCAACCGAGAATAGCTGTCAAGCCAGCTTTCTCAAATCGTTCGCGGTAGGCCCATTGCCATGAATATTCAAAGTGAGCCTCGTCTTTGGGTTCATAGTTGGCAGTATCGAGGTAGTGAACACCACATTCG
>JAFPCM010000018.1 GCA_017390185.1 Muribaculaceae bacterium | reverse complement strand
TTTTCGAGGAACTGAACATATTGTTCGGGAGTCAAAACCGACTTAACATCTGCAAGGAATTTTTCTTTTCCAGCGCGAGCAATTGAGTCACATGCTTGACGATGACGGCGTTGTTCTTGCTGACAAGCCTTTCTTTGTTCCTTTGCGCCGCAAGGAGCCATTGCTTTGAGTTTGTCTTGTTGCTCAGGAGTGAGATTCAAACCTTCAAAGGGATTGGGACAGGCTTTATGTTTATGTTGGCCTTTGCCTATTTCACACTTAGATGATTTATCACACATTGCTTTGTCGCATTTCTTACCTTCACATTTGGGTGATTGGGCCATTGAGTTGAACGAGAACATTGCTGCAACTGCTACAATCATTGTCAAAATAGTCTTTTTCATCATTATTACAGATTTAGTTTAAAATTATGTCTTTATTTACAAATCGTTTGATTTTGATGATATGACCCCCATTATGCCTTAGGGTTTAATCAACGGCAAAAATTCAACACTATTTAACTCATAAAATTTCTACGCTGTCAATATTAATACCTCTTATAAATTGAGATTTAGACTTTATTTCATTAACTTTGCATTAAGCAAAGCGCAAGTCCGCAAAAACTTTGAACCAACATCACTAATCTTTAACCGACAAGCAACAAATCGCCTTAACAGCCTACCACAATATGCAGCAATATGCCGAAGTAATACTCCCATTGCCACTATATGGCACATTCACCTACCATATCCCCGAGGATATGATGGGATTAATCAACGTAGGCTATCGCGTAATTGTACCATTTGGCAACAAGAAATTTTATACTGGCATCGTGGCGGCTTTAACCCCCATTGCCCCCACCGGATATGAGGTTAAAGACATAGCAAAGACACTTGACAACCACCCCATCATCCGACACCCTCAATTAAAGCTGTGGGAATGGGCTGCCGAATATTACCTATGCACAATGGGCGATGTGTTCAAGGCGGCATTGCCGGCTGGTCTTAAAGTGGAAAGCGAGACATTCCTCGAACTTAACCGCGACTTTGAAGAAGACCCCGAAAACCGATTAAGCGAACGTGAAATCATTGTGTGCCAACTGCTTGACCACTCTGGTCGCATGACTCCCACCGAAATCGAGAAGAAAACGGGATTCAAAAACATCGTCGCACTTGCCAACCGACTGCTTGAAAAAGAAGCCATCATAATCTCCGAGAAACTCGTCGAACGATATACATCGCGCAAGGAAACATATGTCAAAATTCTTGCCGACCGCAACAACAGCCTCGAGATAGAGAAACTGTTTGCCGCAGTAAAAGGTGCAAAGAAACAGGAAACAGCACTATTGGCATTGATTGAATTAAGTTCTTTTGCCCGTCCTACCGAGTCGATAAAAGAGGTTCTGCGCGACGACCTAACACAACGCTCAGGCGTCACAAACGCCATTGTCAAAGCCATGGCCGACAAAGGTATTGTAGAGATCTATCGCAAAGAAATCAACCGATTCAAATACTCGGGTGCAGTTGCCGGCAACGTCCCCACACTCAGCCCTGCTCAAACAGTTGCACTCAACCAAATTCACGATTGCTTCAATGACAAAAGCGTAACCTTGTTACACGGCGTTACATCAAGCGGCAAAACCGAAATATATATCCATCTTATTGATTTTGTAATGAGAGGTAAAGGCCAGGCTCTTTATCTTGTGCCAGAGATTGCTCTTACCACTCAACTCACCCGACGACTGCAACGAGTTTTTGGTGACAAAGTCATAATTTATCACTCAAAATTTTCAGATAACGAGCGTGTAGACATCTGGAAAAAATTATTGGAAAGCAATGAACCTTGCGTAGTGATCGGTGCGCGCTCATCGTTGTTTTTGCCGTTCAGCAATCTCTCACTTGTCATTGTTGACGAAGAGCACGAGTCGAGCTACAAACAACAAGACCCTGCTCCACGCTATAATGGTCGCGACCTCGCTATTGTCCTCGCCTCAATGCACGGAGCCAAGACATTGCTCGGCAGCGCAACACCATCAATCGAAACATATTACAAAGCCACTTCGGGCAAATATGGGCTTGTCACACTTAGCGAGCGATATGAAGGGGTGCAATTACCCGAAATCAAAGTAATTGACATGGCCCTTTCGCGCCGCAAGAAAACAGCCATAGGCACATTTGACTCAACAACCACCACCCTCGCCCACGATGCGCTAAACCGTGGCGAGCAAGTAATCTTCTTCCTCAACCGCCGCGGATATGCCCCTATGGCACGATGCAAACAATGTGGCTGGGTGCCTAAATGTGAACACTGCGATGTCTCGCTCACTTATCACCGCCGTTGGAATCAACTCGTGTGTCACTACTGCGGATCAACCTACCCGCAACCCACCATCTGCCCTGCATGCAAAGAACCCGGAGTTGACACTCTCGGCTATGGCACCGAACGCGTTGAAGATGAAGTTGAAGCAATGTTCCCCGACTACAAAATCGAGCGAATGGACCTTGACACCACTCGCAACAAAGACGGATATGCCAATATAATTGACGATTTCTCTAAACGGAAATCACAGATACTTGTCGGCACCCAGATGGTTACAAAAGGACTTGACTTTGACGGAGTGAGCCTTGTTGGCATTGTAAACGCCGACTCAATCATCAACTTCCCCGATTTCAGAGCAACCGAGCGAGCTTTCAACATGCTTGAACAGGTGGCCGGACGGGCAGGCCGTCGCAACACACAAGGCACTGTGGCCGTGCAAACAACTCAACCGCAACATCCCGTAATCACCCATTTGGTAAACCACGACTACATGGGCCATTACAATATGGAAATACAAGAGCGACAACAATTTCACTATCCGCCATTTACACGCATCATTGACATCTACTTGAAACACCGCGACAGCGCCATTTTATCTGAAATCTCGGTTATATACAGCAACCGTTTGCGCGAGTTGTTTGGCAATCGAGTTTTCGGACCTGAAGAACCATACATTTCACGCATTCAGTCGCTATTCATTCGCAAAATCATGCTCAAGGTCGAGACTAACGCATCAATGAAAAAGGTCAAAGAAATTTTGCGTGCCACCTATGAACAAATGCACCAAGACCCGCGCATGAAAGGCATGATGATATACTATGACGTGGACCCGATGTAGTATTTAGCAAGCCTGATCACAAACGGCCAAGGACGGCATATAATCAAACAGGTAACACGACGGAAACTATTCTTTTCGAGATTTAGAAGCTGTTAAAAACATCTATCGTGATTTGCTAAAGTAAAGTACTTGTGGTCTGTTTCGGGAAGCATATCAAAATATTTTTTGAACATCTCCTCGTTTTTGCGAACACCATATAGTAAGCATATAAGGATTAAGTTTGGAATAACATCATGCATTTGAGCATCCGCTTCGGTATATCCCGAAAACCCAAATAGCATAACTTGCTCCTCTTCAGTTATTCCGTGGTCAAATATCGTTTCAATATGTTTTTCCATAATCCTGTAATTTTATATGCAAAAATAATAAAAAAACCTTCGCCCGAATGGGGAAGGTCATAAATCAGTTACTTAAAAATTTCATTCAAGTGCTGTGTCGAAGGATTCTTTGCTACAATGCGACCTTGCGGGTCAATCAAGTACGTACTGAATCCGTTCTCAAGTTGATAATCGGCCATCAATCGACTGGCTTTATCACCTTGAGCAAAATATTGCGTCTCCGCTTGCAGTCTGTCGCGCTTGACAATCTCATTGAAGAGCATTTCACTACGGTCAAAATTAACCGAAATGTGACAGAACTCATTTTCTTGTCGATTTTCACGAGCAAATGATGAGTATTGCTGGCATGCTATGCGCGATTTCGCGTCGCTTGACGCCCAGAAAGTGAGCAACACATATTTGCCTTTCATTTGATCGAGCGACATTTTATTTTCGCCTTGACCAATCGTGAAAATCGGAGCGGTATAGCCTTGTGATGCATCAACTGCCTTATCAGAGTAGGCCGCTACCGAAACCAAGAAAACAGCGAAGATGGCAATGATTGTCATTGTTTTCTTCATTCTGTGATGTTTGGTTAATACTACGACCGATATGGTGGTCGGTCTTAAATATCACTGCAAAGTTACGCATATTTTCCCGTGCCACAAAATCAACAGTGCTCACAGTCACCATTTTAGACCATCACACGCCTCCCAAACGCCCTTATGATGCGCTCTTACGAGCATTTGTTAAAAATTGCAAAGAATATGTTTTACAACACATTTTCGAGCGTTTTTCAGACTATTTTCCGCCATTATACCCCGACAAAACAAGCGACTGATTATCGTTGTAAAATGACGGTTGCAACAACTTCACATAGTCACGCTCACTATTATTTTCCATATAGCTCTTCACTATTTTATAGCCAATATAGCGGCCCAAACGACCAGGCGACTGCTGATGAACAATAGTTGTTGAAGGAGCAGGTCGTGTCAGGCGATCGGCATCGCCCAACGAACTTGAATAAAGCAGACGCTTGGTTATAATTGCATTCCAAGCCATCGATTCGTTTTGATCAAGCCACGCCATTTGGTCGGCACTGTAACCCATCGCCTCAGCAATATCAGCATCGGCCACTACCGCTTCAACCGCAGCTAGCACTGCCCCATTGTAAAGCATAACATTCAACACAGTGCTCGACTCTCCAGCCTCAAACGGATATAGGGTTGAGATTATAGCCTCGGCAATATCATATGGCAAGTGTCGCGCCGTCTTGGTTGCACGCTGATATTGTTCAAAGTAACCATATCCTTTATAGTCACTTCCAAGGTAATGGTTTAATGCCACAAACACCATTGAATCGGCCAAATATACCGACTGGTTGAATGGCGATATTACAGTATAGTATTTCCGTTCAACACTATCATTCAAAATTTTGCCTATATTATCTTCAAGCAAAAATACAACCTCAGCAATTGAATCAATCGCAGTAAAACGCTCGCGCACACCAGGCACAAAAGCCGACATCACCCGCGACTGCGACATCTGCAACAGCGTCGAATCGGCAGCTGTCCCACAGCCCATCAATTGACACCACACATCAAGAGCATCGCCATATTCAGCTTTCATTTCATCACGCTCAGTTATGCCGACATTGCCATAACTATATATCTTCTCATCAAGGCGCACAATATCAATCTTTCCGCATCCTTTCTCTCCACATGAGACCAATGCGATAACCAAAACCATGGATATTGTCGCCATCAATACAAAAACTTTTTTCATCATACTAATCAAACGCAAAATCTCATTGTTTTAATATAAAACAACCTCAAAAATTGCCATTATGCCCATTCGATTCAACAATTTTCCTCTTTTATTGTCAAAAAAGCCACATTCCACACATTGTTAATAATAAAAACAGTTGTGCGTAGCCGTAATTAATTCATAAATTCGTAAATTTGCAGTAAATTATCTATATCTATGCGGTTATCAGTCATACATATCCTGCTCTTTTGCGCGACTCTGGTCGTTTTGGCAATGCCCTCACAAGCATTGGCCAAGGACTTTGTTGTCGTAATCGACGCCGGACATGGTGGCCGCGACCAAGGCGCAAGCGGTGACGTCGCCAAAGAAAAAGACATCAATCTATCGGTTGCCAAACTGCTCGGAGACATGATCAACGAGAACATCGACAACACAAAGGTGGTTTACACCCGCTCGACCGACAAATACTTGACACTGCAGGAGCGTGCCGACATTGCCAACAAAGCAGCCGGCGACCTGTTCATCTCTATTCATGTAAACTCCATCGACAAAAAAGCGAAGAACCGCAAGACAATAGCAGGTGCATCGGTCTACACCCTCGGATTGCACCGCACCGACGAAAACCTCGAAGTGGCTAAACGCGAAAACTCTGTAATCGAACTCGAAGAAGACTATTCAACCACTTATAGCGGTTTTGACCCCAATTCATCAGAATCATATATCATTTTCGAGCTCAACCAAGACACCCACCTACAACAAAGCATCGACTTTGCGAGTCACATACAAGATGAATTTATCAAAACCGCCAATCGCAAAGACCGCGGCGTCAGACAGGCCGGATTTCTTGTACTTGCAGCCACAAGCATGCCGAGCGTGCTGGTGGAACTCGACTTTATATGCAACCCCACACAAGAACGATATCTCAACTCGGCCAAAGGGCAAAAGCAACTTGCCAAGGCTATATACAACGCCTTTGTGCAATATAAAAAGAAACACGACCGCCTCGACCAGACTATCGCGGCAAACGATTTGACAGACACCAAAATCACAAGCGACACAAAAATATACAAGATACAGATTTTGTCATCGGCAACCAAGCTCAATGCATCTGACAAGCGCTTGAAGCATCTCGACAACATAGAATTCTATGTTGACAAAGAGACTTACAAGTACACCTATGGCAGCACACCATCGTGGGAAGAAGCGTTGCAAATGCTCAAAACAGCAAAAAAGCATTATCCCGAGGCGTTCATCATCACAACAGTCAACGGAAAACGAATATAGTAAACAACACATTAATAATATAGAAACAAATAACAGTAACAATAAAATGAAAAAGAAATTCTCAAAAGAGGTGCTCATCGGCATCACCGTATTAACAGCCCTACTCATCTTGTTTTTTGGCATCAACTTCCTCAAAGGCATCAACCTTTTCAAGCCCGCCAACTACTACTATGCGTCATACACCAATGTTGCCGGATTGACAATCGCATCGCCCGTTAAGCTCAACGGCTTTACAGTGGGTATCGTTCGCGACATGCAATATGAGTATGACAACCCCGGCCATGTGCTCGTCGAACTTAGCCTCGACAAACAAATGCGCATTCCCGAAGGCAGCGAAGCACTGCTTTGCGTTGACTTGCTTGGCTCAGCTGCAATCGACCTCGTTCTTGCCGACAACCAAAACTTCATCGAAGTTGGCGAAAAAATCAAAGGCAGTACTCCAAGCGGCCTGATGGATGCCGTATCAAAAGATGTTATGCCCTCAGTTGCCAACATCATGCCCAAAATCGATTCATTGCTCACTTCAATAAACTCAATCGTCAGTGATCCCGCATTGAAAAATTCGGTTCGTCGCCTTGACAACATCACTGCCAACCTCGAAGCCACAAGCCAACAGTTGACACAAATGTCAAAGAGCCTCACCCCAACCATGGACAATGTCGCAGTTATCTCTGAAGACCTCAAAGGCATCTCAAGCAACCTCAACGACATCACCCAAGAGCTCAACAATGCCCCACTCGACTCAACACTCAACAACCTCAACACCGTTGTCGCAAACGCCAAAGACCTTACCAACAAACTCAATGGCAGCGACTCTTCACTCGGCTTGCTTCTTAATGACACAAAGCTCCACGACAACATCAACGGCACAATTATGAGTCTTGACTCGCTGTTCATCGACATCAAGAAGAATCCTAAACGCTATATCAACGTGAAATTACTCTAAAATATAGCTTGTTTAGAATCATTCCAAATAACAACATAAGGCTGATAAATAGCCGGGGATACTCCAAACCCCATATTTATCAGCCTATTTTAACCTCCATAATAAATATTCAAGTATTCAGCACACGCAACATAACGAGGCTTAACAGATTATATACTTGCACTTTGTAGCAATTTTATAAAGCATTACTCAAAGTAACAAATCACACATCACCTAAATAGCTGTTTTTCAGTATAGTTGCAACTAAATCTAAATTTCCAAATATTTTCCGCTTTGTTTTTCAACATTTTTAGCGTTAATTTTGTACTGAAAAGTTTTAGCCTTAAGAATCAATAAATAAATGGAATTAACTCACTCGCAACTTTGGGAAAAGTGTCTTTTAATCATCAAAGACAACATTTCGCCCGAACAATACGACGCCTGGTTTAAGCCAATCACCTCTGTCGGCTTTGACAAAGGTGAACTCACCCTTGAAATTCCCTCTCAATATTTCAAGGAACACATCGAAACACGCTTTGGAGAGCTTCTCTTCAAGGCGATGAAACGCGTATATGGTAACAGCCTCAGCAAATTGCTCTACAAGTTCAACCAAGTCGCCGACCAACCCGACACTTCGGTAAAAATCCGCAGCACACACACAAGCCAAGCAGCTGCTCCCCGCACAGGAGCGTCAGCCAATCCATTCCAGTCAATTCCAAACGAAGACATTGATTCTCAATTAAATCCGCGCTACAACTTCGAGAATTACTGCAAAAGCATGAGCAATAGCCTCGCCTACTCTATTGGTAAAGCTATCGCCAAAGACCCCAAACAAACAACTTTCAACCCGTTATTCATACACGGTGACACCGGTGTGGGCAAAACCCACCTTGTCCAAGCAATCGGTATCGGCATCAAAGAATCAACGCCTCAAAGCCGCGTGCTCTACGTAACCGCCCGCTTATTCGAAAGCCAATACACTGCTGCGGTATGCCGCAAACAGGTCAACGAATTCATCAACTTCTACCAGAGCATTGATGTGCTCATCATTGACGATATCCAAGACCTTATTGGCAAAACACAGACTCAGAATACATTCTTCCACATCTTCAACCACTTGCACCAAAACCAAAAGCAGCTCATTCTCACAAGCGATTGCAGCCCTGCGGAAATGGAAGGCATGGAGGCGAGATTACTCTCACGCTTCAAATGGGGTATGAATGCCGAACTTAGCCGCCCAGATTACGAGCTGCGCAAAGAAGTACTCATACAGAAAGCCGAGCAAGACGGTCTCAGCATCCCCGAAGATGTGCTTGAATACATCGCACAGAATGTCACAGACAACATTCGCGTGCTTGAAGGCATTGTCGTGTCACTCATGGCCCACGCAACAATCCTCAACCAAAACATAACCATCGACCTCGCTCGCACCGTTCTCGCAAATGCAGTTAAGACAACACGCAAACAAATCAACTTTGAGATGGTTCTCAACGAGGTTTGTGCATACTACAAAATCGAGCCCGACCAAATCTTCACCAAATCTCGCAAACGCGAAATCTCTGACGCACGACAAATGGTGATGTACATGGCTAAAAAACATGCCAAAATGCTTCTCACAGCCATCGGCACTCGTCTTTCGCGCACACACGCGACTGTTTTATATGCATGCAAAAACATCGAAGAGCGCCTGCCAATCGAAAAACAGCTCCAAGAAGATGTAACAGCAATCGAAAGTTCATTACTCTCATAATTCACAATTATCATGCAAAACGGCCAGAACCCATTCGATTCTGGCCGTTTTCATTTATATAGCCATTGACTTGTTCAAACAGATAAAGTCTGTTTAGTTCTAATAGCAGATTATGTTATCCGCCTATCACTTTTCGGGAAAAACAAAGCCTTTTGACTCAATAAAATCGCGATACACTTTCGAGAAATGCTCATTCGCCTCACGAGTATAACGCACATCGGTAAACAC
>JAFPCM010000152.1 GCA_017390185.1 Muribaculaceae bacterium | reverse complement strand
TTCGAGATATTGGCGCACCTCGGTCATCTCCTCATTGATGATAACGCTGAGCGAGGTGGCATCACAACGCATGAAAATGTCAATGAGCCGCTTAATCATTGGCACTCCATTGAGTCTCACCAATGGCTTGGGTTGCTTCACACCTTCTTGTACAAGGCGAGAGCCCTCACCGGCTGCGATGATTGCATAATTCATATTCTTTCCGAAATTAAGTATTGCTAATTGTCTGTCGTTTTCCTTCTTCTTTTTGATCTGAAGAAAAATCCTTTTATGTCAACATTGCGAAACACAAAATAGCGTTGCAACAATATATTCCAAAAGATCGACACCACTCCCGACACCAAAAGTTGTGCTGCCATAAAGCAACCAGCCTCACCAAATCCATGATTTAGAAGCCATGTCCAATGCATGAATGTCCAGTGTAACAGATCGGTACCATAAGAGTTGAGCAACATACTGCCAACCCACACTGCGGCATACTTGATCGCGACTGCTCGCTTGCTCACCTTGATGTGGCGGAACGTCCATTGATAATTGAGGCAACAATTAAAGACACCGCCGGCAGTGGCACCAATAGCCTTTGAATACAACGGTCCGAGAGGAGTAAATTCAAAGAGGACAAAACTCACAACAAAATCGACCCAAGCCCCCATTTGCGAGGTAGCTGATGCTTTAAGAAAGATTTTCAACCCTTCTTTCTCTTTTAATCTGGTCAATATTCGTCGTTTTAATCTCATTTTTGTCTCCAAGTTTGCCTTGAATTTTTAGTCGGCCTGTTCGTCTTTTGTTAAGTCAAGCACCACATTGTCACCGCCTTTGTGGTGATATTGCTTACGCAATGGGTGACGATACATCATGTCGTGGTTGGCGCGATTGCGATAAATGTCAATAGCGCGATAAATAGCTTCACGCATCGAAACTTCCGATGCCACACCTTTTCCGGCAATGTCATAGCCAGTTCCGTGGTCGGGAGATGTGCGAACAAAAGGCAATCCTGCGGTAAAGTTCACGCCACATTCCATAGCCATAGTCTTAAACGGTGCAAGTCCTTGGTCGTGATACATCGCCAGCACACCATCAAAATGGCTGAACTGTCCGCTGCCAAAGAAACCGTCGGCAGCATATGGACCAAAGCACAAAATGTTTTCGCCTTGAGCAGTTGCGATAGCGGGTGCTATTACCTCTTGCTCTTCGTTGCCGAGCAATCCGTCTTCGCCGGCATGGGGATTGAGAGCAAGCACAGCAATGCGAGGGGCCTCAAAACCGAAGTCGCGTTTGAGTGATTTGTTGAATATGCGAAGTTTTTCCACAATGCCGTCGTGAGTGATCGCTTCGGGCAACTTGGCTATGGGCAAATGGGTTGTCACCAATGCCACTCTCACATTGTCGTTACACAAAATCATCAAAGGCTTGTTACCTTCGCCGATTGAAGCTTCGAGATACTCAGTGTGACCAGGGAAAGTGAATGTTTCGCTTTGGATATTGTTTTTGTTGATGGGAGCGGTAACCAACACATCAATGTCACCTGCACGCAAGTCGGTAACAGCGCGTTCAAGAGCCGCAAACGCAGCCTCGCCTCCTTGGCGGGTTGATTGTCCGGGTTCGATCTTAACCTCTTCGCCCACAACATTGATGATATTATAGTTATTGGCCTTTGCCTCGGCGGCACTTGCTACCTGATTTAGGTTAAACGGTTGCAACTCCATGTTTTTGCGATAGTAGGCGGCTATCTTGGCCGAACCATACACTACGGGGGTGCACAACTCAAGTATGCGGTTATCCTCAAGAGTTTTGAGAATTACCTCATATCCTATTCCATTAATGTCGCCGTGGGTGATACCCACCTTTATTTTTCTGTCTTCTTTCATTGGTATATGCTTTTTAATCGGTAGAA
Source organism: Muribaculaceae bacterium (assembly GCA_017390185.1). GTDB lineage: Bacteria > Bacteroidota > Bacteroidia > Bacteroidales > Muribaculaceae > RGIG4079. The sequence goes on along the minus strand of JAFPCM010000152.1, from coordinate 1,801 downwards.
AATCAAATCGTTGCCGCTAATAATGGCTCTACAAGCCGACTTTCGACCTTTTTACAATCTGCTAAATTACACATTATTCTCCATTTGCTCACAATTAAAAGTATTTTTTAAGAAAAAACTTCCAAAATCACCTAACAAAAAAAATGCTACACATCGTCATTTAATCGTTTTGTAACAAAAAATACCACATTTTGTCACTACCTTTGTATAATTTTTTGAACCACTCAACCATTTTATGAAAATACGATTCTGTTTATTTGCTCTCATAGCATCTATTTGTGCGTTTTCGGCCTCGGCCCAAGACGACAATCAGCCAAAAGGCAAAGCCATAATTCAAGTTTTCACCAATTTCCACTCAGGTTTTGGCAACGACCGGAACGACCTCGGTTTTGCCCTCGACCGCAGTTATCTGGGCTACCAATATGATCTGGGCAAAGGCTTGTCGATAAAGGCCGTTATGGACATTGGCCAATCAAGCGATGTTAACGACTACCATCGCATTGTTTACATCAAAAATGCTCAAGTCACTTGGAAAACAGGCAACCTCACCCTTGACGGAGGTCTCATTTCAAACGCCCAATTTCGCACCCAAGAAAAACATTGGGGATATCGCTACATCATGAAATCGTTTCAAGACCAATACAAGTTTGGCTCAAGCGCCGACCTCGGTCTCTCGGCAACCTACAAGTTTGCCCCATGGTTTGCTGCCGATGCCATCATTGTCAATGGCGAAGGCTACAAAAAAATACAGAAACTCGACGGATTGCAATATGGTCTCGGCCTAACATTCACTCCCGTCAAAGGGCTGACATTGCGCCTTTATAGCAGCCTCAACCAATCGGCCGTTGCCGACACCAAAGACACCTACAACTATGCCGCATTTGCAGGATATGCCAACAAACATTTCTCACTCGGCGCTGAATGCAACTTGCAGCAAAACACTGCAAATGTTGCCAACCACGACCTATATGGCTACTCGGTTTATGGCTCTGTAACAGTGAGTAAGATGGTCAACATCTTTGCCCGCTACGACTTGCTTCAATCGCGCCACGATTGGAACTTAGGCAAGGACGAGTCGGCAGTTATTGCCGGCGCACAAGTGAAACTTGGTCGCTATGTCAAGGTTGCACCCAACTTTCGCATGAGCATTCCGGCAGTCAATCCATGCGACGGAAACCGCTACTCGGCCTACATCAGTTGCTTCTTCGGACTGTAATAAAAACTCAACCATTAGCGGCAAATTGCCTAAAACTTTCGCGAATCAATTATTATTACTATCTTTGCAGTGCGTTTACTATCAACCGATTGTTTGACGCATTATTGTTTAACTAATCATCATCATCTTGGACATAGACCCTTTACCAGCCACTGCGCCCATGTTGAGCGCAATAATGGCAACAATTGAATTCGGAATACCTCAAACTATCGCGCTAATATGTGCAGCGTTTGCCCTTCTTTTATCCGGATTTATCTCAGGCAGCGAAATTGCCTATTTTTCACTTACACCAACACAACTTGAAGAATTGGACGAGACTCCCGAAGGCGAGTCTATCAGACGATTACTCAAATCGCCCGAGCGACTTTTGGCCACCATTCTCATCGCCAACAACCTCATCAATGTAACAATAGTTATTCTATGTAACTACGCACTCGGGTCCATATTCTCAGGCATGAGCGAAGTGTTAAGTTTCATTTTGCAGACCGTATTGCTTACATTCCTCATCTTGCTCTTCGGCGAAATTCTTCCTAAACTATACTCAAACAGCAACACTGTCAAATGGGCTAAATTTGCCCACCCCGG
>JAFPCM010000151.1 GCA_017390185.1 Muribaculaceae bacterium | reverse complement strand
GTAAAAACCAACGCATCGGTATCGGGAGCCGAAGTCGGTTGCCAAGGCGAAGTGGGTGTTGCATGTGCCATGGCGGCAGCAGCGGCTTGCCAACTCTTTGGCGGCACTCCCGCCCAAATCGAATATTCGGCCGAAATGGGACTTGAACACCACTTGGGATTAACCTGCGACCCCGTGTGCGGATTGGTGCAGATACCCTGCATCGAGCGCAACGCCTATGCCGCAGCACGCGCACTTGATGCCAACCTGTATGCACAATTCTCTGACGGACACCACCAAGTGTCGTTTGACCGCATTGTCGAGGTGATGAAAGAGACCGGACACGACCTCCCCTCGCTCTACAAAGAAACTTCACAAGGCGGCCTCGCCAAGATTAAATAAAAATCTGTCATACTCTATAAACATAAAGCAAGCCCGATCGTTGATCGAGCTTGCTTTATTATTTGGGGGGATTGTATCGGTCTTTATTTCACAATCACTTTGGTTGCATGGCCGTTGACGCGCACAAGGTAGATGCCGGCTTCGCACTCAACATACATTTCGTTGCTGCTGACAAGCATTCCTTGCATGTTGTAGACCTCAACCGATTGCGGCTCGCCGCTGATTTCGATGTAACCGCGACCTGCTGTCACCTCTACTTCTGTTTCAACAGCCTCAACACCTGTCAATGTCTCGTTTTCAAACTCATACATTGTGGCAAGCTGACCGGGAACATATTGATAGATGTTTGCCTTGTTGCCTTTTGCCTCGGCTATGATACAGTTGGCATTGGGCGAAACGGCTGTAGTTGTGAGTTCTTCGGTGTGTTTAGCCACAATGACATTACTGTTCAAATCCACGATTTGGAATCCGTCGCGATATGATGTGCCGACGGGCTCTACGGCATATTGAATATTGCCCAACTGGAAGATAGTACCGCCTTGTGTGGTCTTGATACCATTATCGGCATAAGCGACAAATGAAGAACCGTTACTGTGGTAGAAATGACGCTGAGCACGCACTCGCACAGCTACATCATTTGATGTGTAATCGTCGGTCAAAGGCACTACAAACGATTGTCCGTCGGCGGTGAGAGCAGCCACATTGATTGCTTCGGCCGATTGTTGCACGCCGTTTTTGAATGTGATCTTAGCCACTTGTGTGGCTCCGCTGGGGAAGAGATACAATGCGCCGCCGTTACCCAAAATATCGCCTGTTGCCTTGCCAAGATACTGCATTTGTCCGGCAGCCACGTTGGTGGGCATTGTGATTGTCAAGTCTTGCATTGCTGTGCCGCCTGCAGGCAAAATCTTCATGGCTGTGTTACCACCTCCATACATCGATGTTGAAACGACAACATTACCTGCAGCATCGCTTGTGATAGCAGTTCCGGCAGCCGAACTGATGCCGGTATCGGTCAAGCCGGCTTCATCCCAATAATAGAGTTTTGAAGCCGAATGGTCGTTTACATAAATCTTGCCGTCAACGGCAGTTGCCCAGCGTGAAGCCGAGTTGGCTGTGAGATGACCTTCGGTGTGGGCCCATTTTTGTGTCAACAAATAACCGCTGACAGCCTCTTCGTTGGCACTCAAATCGGGCTCAACGCTCTCGATAGTAAAGCCATATTGTGATGCCGCTTCGGTAGCAAAAGTATTGTTTGAGCGGGGAATACTGAATGCTTTAAGACACTCGCCATTGTTGCTGACAGCATAGATATTGTTTGCTCTGTCCCATGCGATATCATTGATATTTTTGCCCATGCCGTGAGTGATGCGAATTCTCTCGGTCAGCGTGGGAGTGTTGTCACTCGAATATGTGATATCATAAATTGAGAATGTTGTGAGCGATGAAGCAATGGCAATCTGACTGAAATCGTGGTTGAAACGGATACCGCCACCACCGCGAGCAGTAGTGACATCAAGATATTTCACTTCGCCTTGAGAGTTTACATACATCAATGCCGGTTGTGTGGTCGATGGAGCATCGCGATATTGACAATACCACAAACCGCCACGATTGTCATAGCAAAGGTTGGTTCCTGAATAGTTTACTGTGTATTTACCCGAAAGGGCTGACACCGGAGCGGCTGCACTGCTCCAATTGGCTTTTGTGCCGAGTGCATATTGATCTACGCGCGATGCCGATACCACTGAGCTTGCGAATAAGGTTGCCTGACCCGAAAGCATTGCGATGGTCAAATTATCGCCACCACCCTTGACATCAAAACCGATGTTAGGAGCCGAGATGAATGTTGAGCCGTTTTCGTAGGCATAAGTCGTAGTGTTTAATGAGCCGCCTGTAAACACCGATGTGAAATTTGCATTGTTTTGTTGCAACGCTGTTGCATCGGGAACTTCGAGCAAATAACTACCGCTATCGTTTTGACGGGTAACAAATACGCGACCATCTTGAGCAACGCGCACTTTGCGGAAATCGGCACCCGATTTTGTTCCAACTGTTTGGTCTATTGTAACCCCGCCGGTATATACATATTTGCCGGTAATCCAGTTTTGGATACCCACAAATCGCGGAGTAAACATATATAGCCCTTGACCACCGTTAGCATAACTATAATGTGCCGAATTTGACGATTTGCGACCATCAGTTACATAAATACGTCCAAAATATGGCGACTCGAAATCGCGGTCGGTATCGACACCTTGGGGGTGGTTAAATCCTATTTTCTTAAACTCTTGCACCGCTTCTTTTGCAGCACCTGCAACATCAACGGCCCAAGTATAATCGCCGGCTGCCAAGTCTGACAGGTCTATTTCGGCCGAGTGGGCTGCTTCGGTGCAGTAGCTGCTTGCGAGAGCAATGGTTTTAACTGCTGTGCCGTTTTTCTTCAACACAACATTCACACCCGATGCTGCAGCATTGAGCACATAGTTTACCGTCAATTTGTTGCCATCAATGGCTCCTGTAACCTCAAAAGCATAGGGGTTGGCAGTACCAGAAGCGGGAGTAACCTCAACCAAAGTGTTTTCTGTGCCAGGAGTTTCGGGTTCAGGCTCTGGCGAAGGTGTTGTGCCTCCGCTCAATGAATAAACTGCAATACCCGATGCCACTTTGCGCTCGCTACCATCGGCAGGCTTGGTAACCAAACTGCCACTAATAGCCATTTGAGCCGAACCGCCACCATCGACTTGCAACACTGTTTGTGCGCCAAATTGTTTCATGATATAGCTGATGCGAGTACAAGTTGCGCCATACGACACACCCTC
>JAFPCM010000150.1 GCA_017390185.1 Muribaculaceae bacterium | reverse complement strand
GGCCAATTCTTGTGGCGTAAGGAATTTCTCGCGCACGGAGTTGAGCGAGTCTCGCCACGACTCGATGTCGATGCCGATGCGTTGGTGGGCATTGAGGGCGATTGCCACATAGTCGCGACTGTGAGATATGGATAGGTTGAGGTCGCTGTCGATGATGTTGGGACTGCCGTCGGGATTGTGGCCTATGGCGGCTTGTGGTCCGAGGATTTCACACACCAACTGTCGGGTGGCAAGAATTTCGGCTTGTCGGCGCGGAGATGCCACTGAGTCAATGAGTTGCATTTGCTGCGGGGTTGCCTTAGCGATGAGGTCGTCAAGGATGCCAATGGGTGCGATATAGATATCGGTGTCGGCTATGTTGATGTGTCGGCTCATTGCTGACTGAGGTTTTGCAAGGTGTGAATGAGATCGCGCTGCAAGGTGTTGACAATGGGCGCTACCGAGTCATAGTTTATTGCGCTTGTGCCTTCAAATGCCACTGCTCCCGACAATATCCACGACTTGTGGTCGGTGGCGAGGAACATGAGAGGAGTTACCATATTGTTGCGTGTGGCATATATGTTTGCTGATGTTCCGTCGGGGTTGTTTATCGATATGTTTTCAAATGTGGTGTCGCCCAAGTCGAGTGCGATGCGTTCGCTGCGGTTGGCAAGCGTGGCATTTAATGTTGTGTTGTCGACAGGTGTATAGGTGGCGTGGATTGTTGCGTTGTAGTTGGGATAGTTGATGTCAATCCAGGTGGCATTTTCTTTTTCGTGCAACGATGCGATGGCCGATGTGCTTACTTGCAGATTGATGCGAGGCAAGGCAACGGCGGTGAAGGTGCTGTCGTGAAGGGCTATGCGCGGATAGGCAGTGGGTCGCGGGGTGGTGATATAGTCGTTGCTATTGCACTCGCTGAGCAGCAAGGGAATGCATGCGGCTACAATCCAAATTGGAAGCATTGTTGCCAATGCTTTAAAGACGTTGTGATGTTTGCGGCTCATGTCGTTAGTCTTGATTGTCGGGCATGACTTTAACACGCACGCTTGTGATGCGGTGGTGTTCGATTTCGAGAATCAGGAATCGGCAACGGCCATAGACGATGGGCTCTTTTTCTTTGGGGAAATCGCCTTTGATGGCAAGCAACATACCGGCGAGAGTTTCGGCATCTTCGGTCATTTCGGCATAGTCATCCTCGTTGAGCTCGGTCACGCGGAAGAAGTCGGTGAGGAGAGTTCGGCCTTCAAAGATATATGAGTCGTCGGGCAGACGCTTGTATGTTTTTTCTTGGTCGTCATACTCGTCGTCAATGTCGCCAACGATTTCTTCGAGAATGTCTTCAAGTGTTACGATGCCTTGTGTGCCGCCAAACTCGTCGACAACGATTGCCATGTGAATTTTGCGGTTGCGGAAGTCTTCGAGCAAGTCGTCAATCATGCGAGCTTCGGGAACGAAGTATGGCTCACGGATGAGTGTATGCCAATTAAAGTTGTCGGTGTTTGTACCCACATAGGGCAACAAGTCGCGGCTATAAAGCACACCTTTGATGTTGTCTTGGGTGTCTTCATACACCGGCAAGCGAGAGAAACCGCTCGAAAGCACGATTTCCATGACTTGATCAAATGTCGATTTAATCTCGATGTCGGTGATGTCAACGCGTGGAGTCATGATCTCTGACGCTGTTGTGTCGCCAAATTTGAGAATGCCTTTAAGCATCTGTTTTTCGCTGTCGGTGTTCACATCGGTGATCTCGAGTGCTTGACTCAATTCATCGGTAGAGAGGTTGACCACTTGTTTTGTGACAACGCGTCGCACCACGGTTGAGCCTTTTTCCAATGCCGACGACAGAGGGTAGAACAAGCGAACGGCAAACGAGATGCCGGGGTGGGCAAATTTAGCCCATTTGACAGTGTTGCTGTTTGAGTATAGTTTAGGAAGAATTTCGCCGAAGAGCAAGATGAGGAATGTAAGCAATACGGTCTGCAAAATGAAACTTAACACTTCGCTCATGCCTGAGAAT
>JAFPCM010000149.1 GCA_017390185.1 Muribaculaceae bacterium | reverse complement strand
TAGGGGAGGTGGGGCGAAGCCCCGGAGGGGTTTAGGATAAACTATGTGCCAACAAAGTTATAGTTCCCTATTCTTTATAGTCGCAACAATTCCTATTTCACATATTCAAGAGTAACACCCTCTGGCGTGATTTTCAATGTCGCCATAGCTCCCTCTATAAGCGGATAATTCTCTTCGACATGACCTGTGGGAAAATCATAACAAACAGGGAAATCATAATCCTTCACTACGCTATGGAAAACTTCGTTAATGTGCTTAAAGTCTTTATTTGCAGGGGCATTGTTAAATCGGCCTACAATCAAACCCTTCACACGGTCGAGCACACCTGCCGCCTTCATGCGATATATCATGCGATTTAGTGCTTCAAGCCCCTCATCAACATCTTCAAGAAACAAAATATAGTCAGTTTCACTCTGCAAAACATCAAATTCAGAACATGCCACATCGGTCAACACCGCCATGTTGCCGCCAATAAGTCGGCCTGTAACCTCGCCGCAACGATTGAGCGAATCAGGTGCTACTTCATAACGGGGTAACTCACCCGCCAACAAACGCTTAAGCATCTGGCTGCGAGGGTCATTACCATTTTCGGTACACAATGGACCACACATATTGCCGTGAATGCTCATAACACCATTTGCCACCATGGCCGCATGCATTGCCGATATATCACTGTAACCTATGAGCCATTTGGGATAGTCGCGAAAGAAACCTTTGCGCAATTCAAGCAACACCTGAATTGAGCCGTAACCGCCACGACTACACATCACTGCCTTGATGTTTGGCGACACAAACGCCCATTCTACATCTTGTTTACGCTGCTCTATGTTTCCTGCAAACGAGCCATGCTCTGTGAGAACATGCTCACCAAGCACAGGCACATAGCCCCATTCTCTCAACACTCGGCATGCACCCTCTACATCATCGGCTTTGGGCAACGACGCCGGACTGATGATAGCAATGGTATCACCTGGTTGCAAAAACTCGGGCATAATCATTGCCTCGCCTTTATTCTTTCCAGCCATTGCCATCACAGGCAACAGCATTGCGGCCACTACCGCCATCATTTTGCTATTCATATATTATATTAAAAAAATTGCCACACAATGTGGACATTAGATGTACAAAAAAAGCCCAATTCGTTGTGAATTAGGCTTACATTGTCGGGGTGAAAGGATTCGAACCTTCGACCCCCTGCTCCCAAAGCAGGTGCGCTAACCGGACTGCGCTACACCCCGATGCTTTTCAAAAGCTGTGCAAAGTTAGGTAGTTTTTTTGGTTTATGCAAGCATTCACACAAGTTTATTTCAAGCAGCCAACACTTGCCGGCTATTTATCAATACCGTTCGGCTAATCGTCACACCCTATGCGAACATAGTGATGCGAAGCCGAGCATTCTGTCAAACTGCGATTTACTATCAAGTGTCGGTTGGCCATAGTTGAGATGCGCGACATTTCGTGAGTCACCATCAAAATCGTGGTCCTGGGGGCAAGTTCTGACACAAGATCATATATACGGTTTTCAAATCGCTTGTCAACATAACTCAACGGCTCGTCAAGAGCCAGCACACGAGGTTGAGAAATAATGGCACGCCCCAACAAGGCACGCTGCAACTGACCGCCCGAAAGGTTGCCAATAGCACTACGCGCATGGCTTTCAAGCCCCACCTGCGCAATCACATCGGCCACTCGTGCGCGTTGTTCTTCGGCTGACATATCAGTGACTGACAACAATCCCGAGGCAATCACCTCCTCAACATTTATGGGGAAACGGTGGTCGATCATGTTTTTCTGTGGCAAATACCCTATCGACAATTCTTTGACCAACTTATTGTCTTGTCGAAATATCACCTGACCTTGCGACGGCTGCAGCAATCGCAATATGATGCGCAACATCGTGGTTTTACCGCCACCGTTGGGGCCTGTGATAGCCACAAAATCTCCTTCGTCAATTTTGAGCGACACATCTTCAAGCGCCACACGATGTCCCCATCGCATGCCCACGCCTTCAAGTTCAATCATTCCCTTCTGAGGCAATCGCATAAGCTACTGTTTTTAGTTGTTGAGCCCAATCGGCGTTGAGCAAATCTACATTTACCACTCGGGCACCAATCTGTTGGTTCACCACCTGAGCCTGACGGTCATCATAGTTAAGTTGAACGACCATCACGGTAGCCCCTCGCCCATTGGCTTTATCGATCTTTTGGCGCAACTGTGTTACCGACGCCTCTTTGTTTTCCTGACCGCCAACACTTATCTGCTCCAAACCATAATCGCGAGCAAAATAACTCAATGACGGATGCCACACTACAAAGGCTTTGCCACGATGAGGGGCAAGCACTCGACTCATTTCGGCATCAAGACTATCTATTTCGGAAAGCACTACGGCCAAATTGGTATCATAATAATCGGCATGAGGCGCATCGACCTTTTTCAGCACATCGCACACATTTCGTGCAATAACGCGCATATTTTTTGCCGAGCTCCACACATGGGGGTCAACATCGCCATGACTGCAACCACTATGATGGTGATGCTCATGTCCACAATCGCCATGAGTGCCATAAAGCAAGTCAACACCCGACGACAAATCGGCAATCGCCAATCCGCCAGTCGCATTCTCCTTCAATCGGTCGGCAATAGCAGCCTCAAAACCAGTGTTGCTCACATACATAAATGCATCACTATGCTCTACATCAACATACTGCGACATGGTTGGCTCATAGGTCTCGGGATTACCTCCTCGAGGCAACAAACATACCACATCAACGCTATCACCGGCAATGACACATGCCACATCATAAACTGGCATAATGCTCACCACCACCTGTGGCTTGCCAGCGCCATCGCGTCTTCCACACGACGACAATACCGACAACACGGCAACGGCAAGAGCACATATTATCAAATTTGACTTTTTCATAATCATTAAACAAATCGGAATGCAAATTTACTCAAAATTATAGACAATGCGATAGATGATTTGCACAACTTTATTGACATCTACATTATTTTTATCAGTAATCATCAATCGCATTGGCACAGATGGCAAATGGGACGCATAAGCTGGTTGAACATAATCGATATTGACACACTCTTCAAATCCGCATCGTTTATAAAACCCTATGCGACGCCGAGCCATCTCACCCGTCTCGGGCAACTCGGTTTCAAGCACAACCGGACGGCTATCCATTGCCACAAATTGCCCGATTATATCAGTGCCAACACCTCTACCCCTTAATCGTGGTTCAATAGCAAAATGTTCAACATACCGCACTACACCAAGATCCCACGACGTCAGAAATCCCCCAAAATACCCGTCAGAAACTACCTCATACAAGCAAAATGCCACATTATCATATACATTCGACTGGAAATCAGGCCACAAGCGACGTTCCTCTTCTGGAAACGAAGATTCATAAAGCCTACGCACTTGTTCTAATATTGGCTGTTTTTCTATCACTTTTCGAATTTTTACCATATTTTGCATTATATTTTTTCGCAAATTTACAAATAATCCATAACAATTTGCTATCTTTGCCACGCATTTAAGCGCAAAATAACATCAAAAACTAACAAAATACCACTAATATGGCTCGCCAACAATTAGACGCATTAGACACAAAAATCCTTCAAATGCTTGCAAATAATGCACGCCGTCCCTTCCTTGAAATCGCACGCGAATGCAACGTATCAGGCGCTGCTATCCACCAACGAGTTCAAAAACTCACCTCAATGGGTGTAATCAAAGGATCAGAGCTCCTCATTGAACCCTCTTCAGTGGGTTATGAAACATGTGCTTTCATCGGATTTTTCCTTAAAGATCCTTCTCAGTTCAGCGCTGTGGTAGAAGCCCTCAAAGAAATACCCGAAGTGGTAGAGTGTCATTTCACCACTGGCCAATATGATATGTTCATCAAATTGCAAGCACGCAACAACGATCACCTGTTGCAAATCATTCATGGCAAATTGCAAGGATTGGGTCTTGCTCGCACCGAATCACTCATTTCGTTCAAAGAAGTATTCAAGCGTCAACTTCCCATCACCAACGAAGACTAATAAATATCTCTGACTACTTATAGTTTTTCATGAAGATACTTTATATTCACGGACTCGCATCGTCGGGAGCATCAGGAACGCCAGCCAATCTGCGCAGCCTGCTCCCCGACGATGTTGTCATTTCTCCCGACTTGCCTCTTGACCCAATTGAGGCTCTGAACATGCTCCGTGACATCTGCGCAAGCCAAAACGTCGACATCGTCGTTGGCACATCAATGGGCGGAATGTTTGCCCAGCAAATGCACGGCTATCGCAAAATCATCATCAATCCAGCCTTTCATGTTTCGCAAAGCATGCGCAAACGCCTGGGAAAAAACAAATGGTTTAATCCACGTCAAGACGGCGCAACAACCTTTACAATCACTCCCGAATTATGCGATGCCTACCAAGAAATGGAACGACACCAATTTGACGGCATCACCGACTTTGACTGCAATAATTCGGTCGGACTTTTTGGCAATGCCGACACCACTGTAAACTGCCGGGAAGAATTCCTCGACCATTACACCGATATGCGCACATTTGAAGGTGAACACCGTCTATCGTTCAATGACATTCGCGACATCATCGTGCCCCTAATCATCAAAATGGCACAATAACCCAGCAGAACACAAACCGCGACAATTTCAACTCATCAACATCGTCATTCGCCACAAACATTAAGCGGCTATCACATTCATTTTATCATATTACACACTCGCCCAATTCAGTGAGTGCGATTTTTTATTGTGAATAATTAAATATTTCACGCATAAAATTTTGCCATACCAAAACTGTGGTGTAATTTTGAGCCCAAATTCCAAAAGAAACTTAAAATCAACTTCGCGCTATGCAATCAGCAGGAAAAAAACTTTGGATTTCGGCCAAAGACTATGTGATGATAGTTTTGGGTATCCTCATTTATGGCTTCGGTTTTTGCGCCTTCATCCTTCCCGAAGAGGTCGTAATTGGTGGCGTTTCGGGCATCGGATCTCTATTTTACTTTGCCTCTTTGAAGTACCTTCCCTTTGAAATCCAAGTATGGATTCCCTCATATGCCATTAACCTTATTTTGCTCGCTTTCGCCTACAAAATAGTGGGCAAGCAGTTTGTAATGCGCACCATATTCGGCGCAACAGTAATTTCGCTTACACTCGCGGTGATGCAACCACTTTTCCACAACATTCTCGGCGGAAAACCTCTTGTTGAAGGACAAACTTTCATCAACATCATCATCGGCGGTCTGTGTTGCGGTGCTGGTATAGGCATGGCATTCATTCATAACGGCAGCACCGGCGGCACCGATATCGTAGCTGCCATCACCGCCAAAAAGACAAATGTAAGCATCGGTCGCACAATGCTTTATACCGACTTCTTCATCATTTCTTCTTCTTATCTAATTTTCCAAGACCCCAACAAAATCGTGTTTGGTCTCATCGTGCTTTTCCTTGCATCATGGACTGCCGACCAAATCATAAACACCAACCGACAAGCCATTCAGTTTACCATATTCTCACCCAAATGGGAAGAGATTGCCGATGCCATCAACAACGAGGCCAACCGCGGCTGCACAGTGCTTGACGGCACCGGATGGTATAGCAAACAGACAGTCAAAGTGTTGCTCGTGATGTGCCGCAAAATTGAATCGGTAACTATCTATCGCATCATCAAGTCGATCGACCCTGACGCATTCATCACCCAAGCCAATGTCAATGGCGTTTATGGCAAAGGTTTTGACCAAATGAAACTCAAAATAAAAAGCAAATCCACTAAATAACAACACAATGCCCCGCTCATCGGGGCATTTGTGTTTCACGACCGTTGCCAACAATCGCCCGAGTTATTAACATTATACCCCATTTATCAACATTTAACCCAATTTGAGCTTAATACATTATTATATTAGCAAAAAATATCATTACTTTGCACTTAAATTAATATTGTAAATAACATAAAATTTTAAATACGACACTTTATCTTCTATGGGTAAAATCATAGCAATAGCCAACCAAAAGGGAGGTGTAGGAAAGACCACCACTACAATAAACCTCGCCGCTTCACTTGCCACCCAAGGCAAGCGAGTGCTCATCATTGACGCCGACCCACAGGCCAACGCCACTTCGGGATATGGCATCGACCCCAAGTCTATGACTTCTTCAATCTATGAATGCCTCGTTGACGGTTATCCAATCGACGGTTCACAAGTTCCCACTTGCGTAAAAAAACTTGATCTTGTCGGCTCACGAATCGACCTGGCCGGAGCCGAACTCGAGCTCATCGAGAAACCTAACCGCGAGAAAGTCCTCGCCAATTTGCTCCAACCCATCACCGACAAGTATGACTATATCCTCATTGACTGTTCGCCATCATTGGGTCTTATCACAGTCAATGCCCTCACAGCAGCAAACTCGGTAATCATTCCCGTACAAGCCGAGTATTTTGCGCTTGAAGGCATTAGCAAACTGCTCAACACAATCCGCATCATCAAGTCAAAGCTCAACCCCAATCTCGAAATCGAAGGGTTCTTGCTCACTATGTATGACGCACGTTTGAGACTTGCCAACCAAATCTACGAAGAACTCAAAGGACACTTCGGAGACATGGTGTTTAACACTGTTATTCCTCGCAACATTCGACTAAGCGAAGCTCCAAGCCACGGTCTTCCAGCGCTTCTTTATGACGCAGAAAGCCGCGGTGCAACAAGCCACTTGATGCTTGCCAAGGAAATCATTGCCAAACACCGCAAACAACAATAAATCTTTATCATTAACCATCAAACAAACGATTGACTATGGCAATAAAGCGCAACGCACTCGGTCGCGGACTCGGTTCGCTAATCTCGATGGATGATGTTCCCGCAAGCGGTTCATCAGCTATCAATGACATCAAACTTGACCAAATTTCTCCCAATCCCGACCAACCCCGCACAACATTTGACGAAGATGCCCTTGACGAGCTCTCTACATCTATTCGCGAGCTCGGCATCATTCAGCCATTATCGCTCCGTCAAACAGGGCCTAATTCCTATCAGATTATTGCTGGAGAGCGTCGTTATCGTGCAGCAATTCGCGCCGGACTCACTTCAGTACCGGCCTACATTCGCACAGCCAACGATACCGAGCTCACCGAAATGGCCCTCATTGAGAACATTCAACGCGAAGACCTCAACGCCATCGAAATTGCTCTCACATTCAAGAAACTCATCGAACAATATAACCTCACCCAAGAGCGTTTGAGCGAACGCATTGGCAAAAAACGAACAACTATTGCCAACTTCCTTCGTCTGCTCAAACTTCCTGCCGAGGTGCAATTGGGCTTACGTGACAAACTCGTTGACATGGGCCACGCACGCGCTTTGCTTGCCATCGACAAGCCATCGCTTCAGCTCAAGCTCTACAACGAGATTATCAAAAACGGGCTATCTGTGCGCCGCGTTGAGGAGTTGGCCAAAGAATACCAAAAAGCCAACGACGAAACCGATCAAGAAGGCAAGTCTCAAGCCAAACCTCGCACCCGTTACACCAACAAAGATTTTGACATTCTCAAAAAGCACCTATCGGCAACATTCAAGACTCCGGTAGCATTTTCGTGCGATAACAATGGTAAAGGAAAAATAACATTTCCTTTCAAAAATGAAGATGAACTTGAGAGATTAATTACTATCTTTGATGCTTTGAAACTTCAAGAAAATCAATAACAAATTTATGCCGCGCAAATAGCCAACATCTGCACGGCATATATCTGACTATCAAATAGATAATCTTACATGATGTTTAATCGCAAGAAACCGTCATTTACCACAAAGAATTTCGCCATAGGAGTTCTTTGCATCGTTTTCTGCGCGATTGCATTTCCTTTTAACATTTTTTCAGCACCACAGGCAACAACAAACAGCTTGCCCAAGCCTCGATTTCACTCTCAATCATCGGTTCCCACCGACACCCTCGACACGCTCCCAACCCAAGAATCATCTATGCGTTTGCGCCAGCCAGGGTTTATTCCAGAGGGAATCGTATTGACCAAAGACAGTATCGACACAGGTGCAGAAAAAATGCTTGACTCTATTATGGCCGACACCACATCGGTTCTCAACATCACAACTCTCCCCGACTCACTTGCCACACGCGAACAAGTCAAACTGTTCACTCCCGACCCTACCCGCGCCGTGTGGTTATCGGCTCTCTGCCCCGGCTTAGGACAGATTTACAACCGCCGATATTGGAAACTCCCCATCGTTGTGGGAGCATATATGGGGCTCGGATATGCAACATCGTGGAACTCGCGCATGCTCACCGATTACACCGTTGCCTA
>JAFPCM010000148.1 GCA_017390185.1 Muribaculaceae bacterium | reverse complement strand
GGCTCAGCTGTCAATTGAAATACTTTCATTGTTTTGAAATGTTTAAGATGTGTTACTAAAAATTAAGTTGTTGATTTGATGCTCCTTAATTTCCCATCACACGGGATGCCAAAAAGCGGTGCAAAGGTAGCAAAAATATTTCAAACCGCCAAGAAATCACCTACCTAAAACCATTTATAGCCAATTAAATCGCCCCAGCGGTGACTCTGTCAATTTCCCCAACCACTTTTATCGCAAAAATCACTTTTATTACAACATGAATTAACATTGCTATGAAATAATCCCGCCTATATGGTGCTTTATCTTTGCGCGAATAAAAAATGCCCCCGTTATAGGACGAGGGAACCTAATGTTTTCACAACGTGTATTTTGTTATATTTGCGTATATAAGTTGCTATATATGGTACAAAGATACTAATTTGAAAGCAAAATGGCACAGTTATAACGAAAAAAAGGCGATGGTCGGGTGACTATCGCCTTTTGGTATTTATGAGGGGATGAGATTAACGGGGGAGTACGTTGACGCGGAGGGCGTTATAAGCGCGTTCGGCTTTGGCACGTGCTTCTTCGACTGTGTCGGCAGTGGCGAGGATTACGCCCATGCGACGGTGTCCTTTGACTTCGGGTTTGCCAAAGATGCGCATTTGCACACCGGGTTCGGCAAGCACTTGCTCGAGGTTGTCCATCTCGATTTTGTCGGTGTCGCCTTCAACCACTACGGCGCGTGATGCTGATGGTCCGTAGAACTGGATTGAGGGCACGGGGAGGCCGAGAAGGGCGCGTGCGTGGAGGGCAAATTCGCTGAGGTCTTGCGAAATCATGGTCACCATGCCAGTGTCGTGGGGACGGGGTGACACTTCACTGAAGATTACGGTGTCGCCTTTGATGAAGAGTTCAACACCAAAGATGCCATAGCCTCCGAGAGCGTCGGTCACTTTCTTGGCTATTTCTTGTGCTGAGGTGAGGGCTGCCGATGTCATGGGTTGGGGTTGCCATGAGTAGCGGTAGTCGCCGTCAACTTGAATGTGGCCGATGGGTTGGCAGTAGGTTGTGCCTGATGTTGAACGAACTGTGAGGAGTGTTATTTCGTAGTCAAAGTTTACAAAACCTTCAACGATAACACGACCAGCACCTGCGCGTCCGCCTTCTTGAGCTATGCGCCATGAGTTTTCGATATCTTGAGGTGTCTTGATTACGCTCTGTCCGTGGCCCGATGATGACATGATGGGTTTTACAACGCAGGGAATGCCGATTTCTTCAACTGCTTGGGCAAATTCTTCGTAGGTTGATGCAAATCGGTAGGGCGATGTTGTTACGCCGAGCTCTTCGGCAGCAAGTCGGCGAATGCCTTCGCGGTTCATTGTGAGCCATGCAGCGTTGGCAGTGGGTGTCACGTTGTAGCCTTGTGCTTCAAGTTCTTTGAGAACGGGGGTTGCGATGGCTTCAACTTCGGGGATGATGTGGTCGGGGCGTTCTTGCTCAATGACTTCGCGCAATTTGTCGCCGTCGAGCATGCTGAACACATGTGAGCGGTGGGCAATCTGCATTGCGGGAGCGTTGGGGTATTTGTCACATGCTACCACTTCCACGCCATAGCGTTGAAGTTCGATAGCTACTTCTTTGCCAAGTTCGCCACTGCCCAAGAGGAGGGCTTTGCGGCCTACGGGGGTCATTACTGATCCTATTTTTGCCATATCAAGAAAATGTTAGATTGTTTTATGTTGTTTTATGTTGTTTTGACTGAAAATTGTTTACTCTACTTGCATGTCGCTGTTGAGTCGTTGGCGAACGATTTCATACATCATTACACCGGCTGCTACCGATACGTTGAGAGATGATATGTTGCCAAACATGGGCAATGACACGATGGTGTCGCAAAGGCGCAATGCCTCGGGTGAGATGCCTGTGTCTTCTGCTCCCATGACGAGTGCGACGGGTGTGGTGAGGTCGGCTTGAGTGTATGAGATTGAGGCTTTTTCTGATGCTGCCACTATCTGATAGCCGTTGTCTTTGAGCAATCGCAATGCTGATGGGATGTTGCGATGGCGGCACACGGGGAGGTGGTGGAGTGCACCGGCCGATGTCTTGATAGCGTCGGCGTTGACAGTTACGCTGCCTCGTTCGGGGATGACGATGGCGTTGGCTCCGATACACTCGGCTGTGCGGGCAATGGCGCCGAAGTTGCGCACATCGGTGATGCCGTCGAGCACGATGATGATGGGCAAGATGCCTTCTTCGTAGAGTTGTGGCACGATGTTGTCAAGGTTGTGGTAGGTGACTGCGGCAAGTTGTGCCACTACGCCTTGGTGATTCTTGCGTGTGATGCGATCAATGCGCTGCACTGGCACTCGTTGGTTGACGATGTGGTGGGTGCGTATGAGGTCAAAAAGTTCGTTGGCGAGGTCGCCTTGGAGGTCTTTTTTTATGAGTATGCGGTCGATTTGTTTACCTGCTTCGATGGCTTCGATAACGGCTCTGATGCCGAAGATGTATTCGTTGCGTTCCATTGTTGTGATTATTGTATATTAAGTAGTGAGCGGGCGTTGGCGATGGCTGCGGGGTCAACGGCGCTGCCGCTGAGCATTACTGCAATCTCGTCGATGCGCTGCTCGAGGGTGAGGTGGCTGATGTTGGTGGTGGTTGATGTTTCGTTGTCTTGCTTGTAGACTTTGAAGTGGGTTGTTCCCAGGGCTGCCACTTGGGGCAGGTGGGTGATTGCTATCACTTGCAGCGATTGTGCAATTTGGCTCATCATGTTGCCCATGCGGTGGGCTATGTCGCCCGATACGCCAGTGTCGATTTCGTCAAAAATGATTGACGGCAGTTGCATGTGGGCGGCAATGATTGACTTGATGGTGAGCATAAGTCGCGAGATTTCGCCTCCCGATGCTGTTGCCTGTACGGGCATGGGCTGCTGGTTTTTGTTGAAGGCAAAGAGAAATTGAATGGTGTCGATGCCTGTAGGTGTGAGTTGGGTTGTGGGTGTGAATTGTATGTCACATTGCAAGTTTTTCATGCCGAGGGGCGAGGCGAGGGAAATGAGTTGTTGTGAAAACTCATCGGCTTGCTTGCGGCGTCGGCTTGATATTTCGCGTGCAACTTCAAGAGCTTGTTTTTGAGCCTGTCGCGCTTGCGATTCGAGTTGTTGCAACACTTCTTGTGAGTTATCGAGGGCGTTGAGTTGCGAGGCAAGACGGTTGCGCAGGTCGATTAGCTGCTCTACGGTGTCGACATGATGTCGGCGTTGAAGGGTGTAAATTAGGTCGAGGCGCTCTTCGACTTGTTGCAGTTGTTCGGGATCGGCGCTCAATCGGCTGTCGAGCGATTGCAGTTCGTCGGCAATGTCTCGAATTTCGATTTGGGCTGTTTCCAATCGCTCGGCAAGTTGGGTTGCCTGCGGTAGAGAGTCGGCGCTATTGTTGATGCTGTCAATGGCTTGGTCGAGCAGATCAACTGTGTTGCTGTCGCTCTGAGTGAGGGCCTGTAGGGCTGTATAGAGCGATTGCTTGATTTGTGTCATGTTGGTGAGCAATTCGCGTTGTTGCTCAAGCTCTACTTGCTCGCCTGCTATGGGGTTGAGTTGGTCGAGCTGTTGAAGTTGGAAGCGAATAAACTCTTGGTCGTCGGCACTACGTTGCACATCAAGGCGCGCTTGCTTGAGCTTTTGCACTGCTACGACATATTGTCGGTAGAGTTGTGTGTATTGCTGCAAGAGTGGCGCATTGCCTGCAAGGCTGTCGATGATGTGAAGTTGGTAGTCGGGCGAGGCCAATAGCAGGTTTTGATGTTGTGAATGTATGTCGACAAGCTGTATTGCTACCGATTGTAGCTGTGCGAGTGTTACTGGGGTGTCGTTGACGAATGCGCGCGAACGGCCGTTGGGCGATATCTCGCGGCGAAGAATGCATTGCTCGTGCCACTCGATGTCGTTATCTTGGCAAAACTGTGCAATGGCGGGGTATTTGTCGACGGCAAATGTGGCTTCGATCACAGATTTGGCTTCGGTGTTGCGCACTACTTTAGTGTCGGCACGGCCACCGAGAATGAGTGACAAAGCGCCGAGAATGATTGATTTACCGGCACCGGTCTCGCCTGTGATGATGTTAAATCCGTTGTTGAAACGAATGTCGATTGTATCAATGAGGGCGTAATTTGATATGTGTAGGGTTTCAATCATTATTTGATTTGTCCTTTTTTGATTTTGTCCAAGCGGTCGGTCTCGGTGGGGTAAACGGCATAGAGCAGTTCATAAACCTTTTCGCGCTCGGTTGATGAAGCTTTGGAATAGACGTTGACCAATTCGTCAAGTTTTGCGTCTTTAAACATTGACAATGCTACCGACATGGGGGCTACATCGTAGATTTTTTTGATGTAGTCGATGGTTGACGTGATGGCCGCACGGCCTTTGTCGGGACTGAGGAACATTTCGTCGAGGCCTGTTCTGTGATATTTGTAGAGCAGGTCGCGAATTACGGATGTCTTGGGGTCGGTATATGCGCTGAGAACCGAACTGCGGTTTTTGTTGTCTTCAAATGCTTTCCAACCGCTTTCGCCCGATGATTGTGCCATCTGTACGATGTTTTCGGCTCTCTCATAAAATTGTTCTCCGCCTTTGGGCGAGAATGAGTCGAAGTCAATTGCGAGAATTAGGTAGGCATAAAAGTTGAGAATGGCTGTGAGATTGCTCTCCATTGAGTTTTCAGAGAATATCAACGGCTCGTTTTCTTGATAGGTGAATTCAACTTTCGTGTCTTTGAAGTTTATGAGAGTGGTGTTGTAGGTGCTATTGTAGACCGGTCGGGTTGACTGAATCTGAAGGTCGCCTACAATGGTGTTGTCGTCGTGTTCTTTGACTGTGAGGAATATTTTGCACTCGATTTTCTCGTTTGTGGCAATTTGCGCCTGAGAAAATTTAGTGGTGTTCATATAGTCGTTGATGGCGCCCTGAAGTGTAGTGAATACCGACTTGTTGGTGCCTTGCACTTGGTCGGAGTTAATTTCTACTGTGCAGTTCAACTCTTGTGCCGCAATAGAGAGGCTGCACAAGGCTATTAATGTAACGACTATTATGTGGCGAATAATGTGCATATCAAATTATTGAGTCAATAATGTCTTTTGCAACCTCGGCTTTGGGCTTGAGGGGATATTGCTTGTTGTTGCCGTTGGCAAAGAATATGGTAATTTTGTTGGTGTCGGTGCCAAAGCATGCATCTTTGTCGCGTAACGAGTTGAGTACAATTGCATCAAGGTTTTTCTTGGCAAGTTTAGCTTGGGCATTTGCTTCTTCGTCGTTGGTTTCAAGCGCAAATCCGATGAGTTTTTGACCAGGCGTTTTCATTTTGCCCAAGTCGGCTGCGATGTCGGGGTTTTTGACGAGTGTGATGGTGGGGATTTCGTCTTTTTCTCGTTTAATCTTTGCGTCAAATTGCTGTGCCGGGGCATAGTCGGCAACGGCGGCACACATGATGGCAATGTTCATTGCGGGGAATAGTTGGGTGCAATGCTGATGCATTTCGCGGGCCGATTCAATGCCGATTACTTTGATTGACGGATGTTGTGCCTTGATCGATACGGGTCCGCTGACGATTGTGACATTTGCTCCACGGCGTGCGGCCTCTTCGGCAATGGCGTATCCCATTTTGCCCGATGAGTAGTTGCCGATAAAGCGAACAGGGTCAATTTTCTCGTATGTGGGTCCGGCTGTGATGAGCACATTTTTGCCGGCCAAATCTTGTGTCGCAGCGAAGAATTTATTGAGGTGTGCCACAATCGATTCGGGCTCGGCCATACGGCCTTTGCCAACGAGGTGGCTTGCAAGTTCGCCCGATGTGGGCTCTATGATGTGATTGCCATAAGAACGCAACAAGTCGATGTTGCGTGTGGTTGTGGGGTGGGCAAACATGTCAAGGTCCATGGCGGGTGCTACAAACACTGGCGCTTTTGCCGAGAGATAAGTGGTGATGAGCATGTTGTCGGCAACGCCGTTGGCCATCTTGGCAATTGTTGAGGCTGTTGCAGGAGCGATAACCATTGCGTCGGCCCATAGTCCGAGGTCAACATGGCTGTTCCATTGGCCAGTGTTGGCAGTGAAAAATTCGCTTATAACAGGTTTCCCGCTTAATGCCGATAGGGTTACTGGTGTTATGAACTCTTTGCCGGCGGGAGTGATTACGACCTGAACTTCAGCGCCTGCTTTGATGAGCAGGCGAAGAAGATAGACCGATTTGTAGGCAGCTATGCCGCCCGATATACCAAGTATAATATGTTTGCCTTGGAGCATTATTTTGAGCGCAATTTTATGTTTGTAAATACATCTTTTGTGTTTTGGGGGAAGTCTCCTTGCATAATCCAACCATAGTAACCTGGGTCTTGTGCAAGCACTTCGCTAACCAATCGGCCTTTATATTTGCCAAAGTTGATGATTTCTTGCTTTTGGTCGTTGTATATAACACGGCCGGCAAGGTCAACATTGCGGTTTTGGCAAGAGAATTCAGCCAAAGCTTCCATATCGTTGGGCAGGTCTTCGTAGCGGTCGAGTTGAGCTTTGAGCACCTCGTATGTGGCACGTGTGTCGGCACTTGCCGAATGTGCTTCGGTGAGGTCTTTGTCGCAGTAGAATTTATAGGCTGCAACAAGGTTGCGCTGCTCTTTTTTGTGGAAAATTGTCTGCACATCAATGAAACGGGGTTTTGTGAAATCAAATTTCACGCCTGCGCGCTGAAACTCTTGGTCGAGCATGGGAATGTCAAAGCGGCTTGAGTTGAAGCCGGCAATGTCACAACCTTCAAAAGATTTGGCCAATTCTTTGGCAACCATTTTGAACGTGCGGCAGTTTGCCACATCTTCGTCTGAAATGTGGTGAACAGCAGTGGCCTCGGCAGGGATGGGCATCTCGGGATTGAAACGAAGTGTGCGTTCAATTTCTTCACCGTTGGGCATGATTTTGATGATTGACATCTCAATGATGCGATCTTGGGTGATGTTCAGCCCGGTTGTTTCAAGGTCAAAAAATATGATAGGTTTTTTGAGTTTCAGTTCCATGATGTTAGAATTCTGATACGGTCATTGGCATCAAAAGCATCAAAAGCTCACTGTTTTCATCATTCTCTGTGGGGAGGAAGAGACCGGGACGACTTGGGTCAGAAAGTTTGAGGATGATGTCGCTTGACGAGATGGTGTTAAAGATCTCGATGAGATAGGGTGCGCTGAAACCGATAATCATTTCGTTGCCTGTAAAGTCGCAAGGAACCGATTCCCAAGCCGAAGTTTGGTAGTTGTTGTCTTGTGCTTTGAGGATAACTTTATCGGGAGTGATGCGGAATTTAACGAGACCGTGACCGGGATCAACAAATACACCTACGCGGCGAACAGCATTGAGGAACGATTGACGGTCGATTGTCAAAGTGTAGGGGTTGCCTGTGGGGATTACGCGATTGTAGTCGGGGAAGTTGCCTTTGATGAAGCGGCAAGAGAAAGTGAAAGAGGGGCTTTCAAATGTAGCGCTTTTGGGCTCGATGGTAACTTTAACTTCTTGTTCTTTGGCAAATACGTTTTTGATAACGGTTGCGGGCTTGATGGGGAAGATACAAGAGCCTTCTACGCCAGGAGCCGACATTTCGTTGCGATATTTAACGAGTTTGCGTGTGTCGGTAGCTACGAAAGTGATTGCATCGGGCTTGATGTCCCAAAGGATACCCATCATTTGAGGACGAAGGTCGTCGTTACCAACCGCAAAGAGAGTGTTGTCGATACCTTTGATGATTTGCTCTGTTGGGCAAGTGAATTGGATGTTGTCAACTTCTTCGTCATCGTTTTTCTCGGCGGGATATTCGTTGCCGGGGAATGCAATGAGGTTGTAGTTACCGCTTGGATATGTGATTTCAACGGCCATAGTGCTTTCGTTGATGTCGAAGGTGATGCCTTGGTCGGGCATTTCTTTGAGGAGGTCGACAAGACGACGAGCGTCAATACAGAAACTGCCGCTGCCTTCAGCACCTACTACAGGAATGCGTGCTGTAAGTCGGTTTTCGATGTCAGATGCGGTAATGGTTAATGTGTCGCCATCAAGTACGAAAAGGAAGTTGTTGAGAATGGCAAGGGTGTTTTTAGAGTTGATGACCTTGCTCACTGACGATACATAGCTGTAGAGCGTCTTGCTTGGAACGTTGAATTTCATATAGTTGTATTTTATGTTTATTTATTCAATTTATACGTATTGGCATGGGTAAAATCGCCGCATGCTAATCAATCTACAAATATAGTGATAATTTCTGTAATGATTTATATGTAGGGCTAAAATTTAGGAAAAGAAAAAGGCTTTGCTGCCATTTAGACGCAACGACAGCCATACATAAAAGGGCTTTTTCATTTAGGCAAAATATTAGGTGAAAATTCTAAGTTGCAAAAAAAATATGTAAAATTTTCAAACTAAATAGCAATTTTCTCGAAAATTATCACTATTGCTGGCCTCTTTGCTGAAAAAAGAAATATCCACGAGACCGATGAAGGTCCGTGGATGTGTAGAGAAGTGGGGATGTATTGTTATTTGTAGTCTTTGAGGATTACGCGCAATCGTTGGCGTGCGAAAAAGATGCGGCTTTTGACTGTTCCAAGCGGGAGACCGAGCTCTTCGGCGATTTCGTTGTACTTGTAGCCAGCGACGTGCATTGAGAAGGGTATGCGGTATTCGTCGCTGAATGAGTTGATGGCTTCGTTGATGTCTTTTACGGCAATGAGCCCATCGGGAGTTTCAAGACCGGAGTCTTGTGGGAGGTTGAGGTGGTAGAGGTCCTCGGTTTGGTCGATGATTGTTGATTCGCGAGTGTCTTTGCGGTAGTTGTTGATGAAAATGTTGCGCATAATGGTAAATACCCATCCTTTGAAGTTGACATTGTCGACATATTTGTCTTCATTGTCCAGAGCTCGAAGTGTTGTGTCTTGCAATAGGTCTTGAGCATCGTCACGGTTTGAGGTCAAGATGTAGGCAAAGTTGAGAAGATTGCCTTGCAGGCCAATCAATTTCTCTTGGAAATTTTTTGAACTCATAATTGTTTAGTTCTTTGTTTGAAAATAAGTAAATAATCACGCTGCAAATATAATAATAAATCTAATATCAAAACAAATTAGAAGAAAAATATTTTCAAAAACCAAAATATTTTTCAAAAAGAATATAAAACCCACAAGCACAGTGAGATAGCTATGTATTTAAGTGTAACAAACGTGTCACGAGAGCGAAAATATGCTTGTTACTGCCATGTTACGCGTGTTAAATTATGTGAAACGATAATATTTGTGGCTCTTTTGTCTCAAAAGCTAGAGCTGTTAGTGGTGGCGTCGGTGATGTCAAGCTAAGATGAAGAAGAGTTGTGATGGCTAGGTTTGTTGTGTTATTGCTGATATATCGCTTGGTGGTCTTATTGTGTTATCGAAAAAAGTTTGTATCTTTGCAGAATATATTATTAATAATGTGTAAACGAAATGGCACAAACTGATAAACAGCAATTGTTAGATAAACGATATTTGCGAATGGCTCGAATTTGGGCCGAAAATTCATATTGTCAACGCCGTCAAGTGGGTGCGATATTGGTTAAAGACCAAATGATTATTTCAGACGGTTTTAATGGCACACCCTCAGGATTTGAAAATGTGTGTGAAGATGAAACAGGCGTTACAAAACCTTATGTTCTTCATGCAGAGGCAAATGCAATTTCAAAAGTGGCGCGCAGCAATAACAGTAGTGACGGTTCGACGTTGTATGTGACAGCATCGCCATGTATGGAATGTGCCAAACTCATAATCCAATCGGGTATTTCGCGCGTTGTATTTAACGAGTTGTATCGCATTACCGATGGCATCGATTTGTTGAAACGAGCAGGAGTTGAATGTGTGCACATAGCTGATACAGAATAATACTTTATACACACAATAAAACAGAATGAATAAATTGAAATCGTCTATATGGCTGCCACTGATAGTTGCGGTCGTGTTTGTTGCCGGTTTGTGGATTGGTAGCGCATTGTCGTCTGACAAGGCTACTATCAGTTCGGTTAAAAAACTTGGCGATATTATCGGACTTATAAACGAGGAATATGTTGAGCCTGTAAATGTCGACAGCTTGGTCGAGGCTACGATACCTCAACTGTTAGAAAAACTTGACCCGCATTCAACATACATTCCGGCAAGTGACTTAAAAGCTGTGAATGATGAACTTGAAGGATCGTTCTATGGGATAGGTATAACATTCATGATGATGAATGATACCATTACTATTCTTGAAGTTATATCGGGCGGACCATCTGAAAAGGTCGGAATTATGGCTGGAGACCGCATTATTTCGGCAAATGACTCGATCTTGTCGGGCAAAGGATTGTCAAACGAGAAGGTTATCTCTAAACTTCGAGGCGAAAAAGACACAAAAGTAAAAATCGGTATCAAACGCAACAGTTCAAAAGATTTGTTGTATTATGATGTGATTAGAGGCGAAATTCCCATCACTTCGATTGATGCGTCATATATCATCGAACCAGGTATCGGTTACATCAAGGTAAATAAATTTGGCCGCACCACTTATAGCGAGTATCTTACAAATCTGGCGCAATTAAGTAGTGAAGGCGCTGAGAAATTTATAATTGACCTTCGAGGAAACGGCGGGGGTTATTTGGATATGGCGATCTTAATGGCAAACGAGCTGCTCCCTGCCGGCCGAATGATTGTGTTTACAAAAGGCAGAAGCAAACACGACACAATGGCAACGCGTAGTGATGGCGTCGGTTCGTTCCAAAAGAATGAGGTCGTTGTGTTGATTGACGAATAT
>JAFPCM010000147.1 GCA_017390185.1 Muribaculaceae bacterium | reverse complement strand
TCATGTCGTTGAACACGACTATGCCTGACAGACGGTTGATAAATTCGGGTTTGAATGTCTTTTTCACTTCTGTGAGCATTGCCTGGCCTGTTGTGACTGTAGAGCCGAAGCCCACTCCGGCCTGTTTGGCAAATTGTGCGCCCGAGTTTGATGTCATAATGAGTATTACATGGCGAAAGTCGACTTTGCGACCTCGGCTGTCGGTCAGCGAGGCGTCGTCCATGACTTGCAGCAGGGTATCGTAGATCTTTTCGTGAGCCTTCTCTATCTCATCAAGCAATAGCACGCAGTGGGGGCTTTTGCGAACGGCCTCGGTGAGTCGTCCACCTTCTTCATAGCCGATATATCCCGGAGAAGAGCCGATGAGTTTTGACACGCTGTAACTTTCGCTATATTCGCTCATGTCAAATTTGTGCAGAGTCACGCCAAGCTCTTTTGCCAATACTCGGGCAACTTCGGTTTTGCCTACGCCGGTCGGTCCGACAAACAGCAGGCTCGCTTGGGGCTTGTGCTCGTCGGTGAGACCTGCTCGTGCGGCCAATACGCTTTCCACAACATTGGTGATGGCGGTGTCTTGGCCAAAGATGTTTTGCGACATTTTTGTGTGCAGATTTTTAAGCACAGAAGTGTCGTTATCATCCATGATCGATGTTTCTATTTTGCCCATGCGTGCGACGATAGATGCTATGAGGGCAGTGTCTACCGATTGTGTCTTGCGGTTCTCTATGGGTTTGAGTTCGCGATAAGATCCGGCTTCGTCGAGAACGTCGATTGCGCTATCGGGTAATGCGCGTCCCGAGAGGTAGCGTGTGCTCAATTTTACGGCGCGTTCGGTTACGCCTTTGAGAAATTTTATGTTGTGGTGACGTTCATATTTCTTTTTGATTCCGTCAAGAATTTCGATGGCTTGCTCTTGTGTGGGTTCGGCAAGGTCAATTTGTTGGAAACGGCGAAGGAAGCGCACATTACCATCCATGTGGCGTGTGAGGTCTTCGTGGTTGGTGATGCCGATAAAACGCAATTCCTCGTCGTCGAGATGTTGCATGAACAGTTGCGAGAAGTCGCGCGAACTGTTTGCGTCGCCGCGGCTGCCAAATAGTGTGTGGATATCGTCAATGACAATGATGCCGCCACCTTGTTCCTTGATGCCGCTCATGATTGATGCCACGCGTTGTTCCACCTCGCCTTGATATTGTGCTCCGGCCATTAATTGTTGCGTCGAAATCTCGTAGGAGGGAAGGAGGGTGAATCGGCCTGCCATTTCTTCAAGTTGTGAAATGAAACCGCGAACTAATGCTGTTTTACCCACCCCAGGTTCGCCGATAATAAGAGCATTGTTGCGGTCGCAACGGCACAGGATTTGTGCCATGCGCATCATTTCCTCTTCGCGGCCGATGATTGGATGCTGTCCGTTGCCGTATTTCTCGGTGAGGTTGGTCACATATTTTTCCCATTCGGGCTGAGACGCAGCTTGCCAGGGTTGGTCATCATCGTTGTCAATGTCGCGCCCGAGTTGTTCGCTCATGGCTTTGTTGTCGAGCGAAATCATAAATTCGAGAATGCGATGAGTTTTGTTGGCAGTATATTTCTTGAAGGTCTCGATGGCGTAGGTGTCATTGCTTTCAAGCAGAGCAAGTACAATGGCAACCGATGGGATGGGGGCATTGTCATTGTTGACAATGTCGTGTGCGCTTGCCAATGCTTTTTGGAGTTTGTGAGACGCTGAGGGGGCTGTGTATGAGTCGTTGCTCTCAACATAGCTGTTCAGGTATTGGCGAATGTCAATAGCCATTGCCATGCTGTCAAATCCGAGAAGTTTGATATGGTGAGATATTTCGTAATGCTCGGTAATGGCGAGAATGAAATGTTCGGGCATGACAAACTCGTGTTTGAGCGAAATGGCAATATCGTTGGCGCTATTAAGAAGTGAGATAGCAAAAGGAGATAATATATAGTCTTTTTCCATGCTGATTTTTTTGTTGTTACTGATGTGGTTGAGTGGTGAGTTTTAGCGGAAAGCCGTTGTCGCGAGCAAGTTTTGTAGCTTTGTCGGCCTTGGATTCGGCGATGTCAAGGATATATGTGCCGGCAATGGCTTCTCCGCTTTCGTGCACATAGAGCATTAACTGTATCGCGTCTTCTTCGCTCTTTTGGAAAATGTCCATCAATATCATAACGACAAAGTCCATTGTGGTGAAGTCGTCGTTATGAATTATCACATCATAAAGTTGTGTGTGTTTTATTTTTAGTCGGGTAGCCGACCTGTTGGATGATTGTTGTTGTTCCATAATATTACAAAGATACACAAATTAATTGAGAATTAAAAGAGGGGTAAAAGTTATTATTAGGTAAAAAAAGAAAAGGCTGCATTGTGCAGCCTTTTCTTTGGGGTGAATAATGGGGTTCGAACCCACGACCTTCGGAACCACAATCCGACGCTCTAACCAACTGAGCTATATTCACCATTTGGTTTTCAACGGTGCAAAGGTACTACAATTTTTTGAATTGGCAATATCTTTTGCTATATTTTTTAATTGAAAATTGTTTTTGTTGTCAATAATTGTGGTGGTGTCTCGAGGTACATTAATATTGTGTTTGTTGAAAATGTCCACTGCAGCTCTGGTAAATGCTTGACATTGAGATATCCATGCTCCTGAGTGGTATTTTTCAACTGGAACGAGACGGAAATTGTCGTTATTGCCGGTTGGGGGAATGGTAAATACCAAACGATATGACGCTGAATCGACTTGAGCTTGACCATTGATATCGCGAGAGAGGCTGACTTTGAGCATTGCGCCGCCGCGTGTATCGCGAGTTTTCATGTTTGAGATGAAATTGCCCAATGAATACACCAGCAATGTGTTTTTCTGTGTCAATTCGTTGTATCTCATTTCCATGGGTTGAATCACATGTGGATGACCTCCAATAATGAGATCAACACCTTGTTTGCACAAGAAGTCGGCAAGCTCTTTTTGTGACGAATGTGGGAGTAGCTGGTACTCATTGCCCCAGTGAACGCACACTGCAATGAGCTCTGCTCCTTTTTTTCGGGCGTTGGCGATGTCCTTTTTGATAATGTCTTTATCGATGTAGTCAACAACGACATTGCCTTGAATAGTGATGCCATTGGTGCCGTAAGTGTAGTTTAGAAAAGCGATATTTATACCGTTTATGTTTTTGATAAACGGCAAGTGGTTGCTTCGGTGTTCGGCATTGCGATAAATACCGATAAAATCTGTTTCTTGCTTTTCAAATTGTGAAATGGTTTGTAGCACACCTTTGTCGCGACGGTCAAGGGTGTGATTGTTGGCGGCGAGCATTAAGTCAAAGCCGGCATCGGTCAGTGCTGTCAAATATGATTCGGGTGCGCTGAAACAAGGGTAACCGGTGTAGGGTTTGCCGCCGAGAGGGGTTTCGAGGTTAACTACAGCATAGTCGGCATTTTCGATATAGGGCTTGATTGCGGCAAAATATTCGTCATAGGAATATGTGCCGTCGCCATTTGAAGCGGCTTCAATTTGAGCAGAATGCTGCATTGCGTCACCTGCAAAAACAAGATCCACCTTGCTGTCATACCATGAGGTAAATGGCAACAAGGTGAATATTAGAGGGAGGAGAAAATTCATTGTTATGCGAATAGATTAATAAATCGCGTGTTGTGCTGCGAGAAGAGTATTCTTCATGAGCGAAACAATGGTCATGGGGCCAACACCACCGGGAACGGGAGTGATGTATGAACATTTTTCGGCTACATTCTCAAAGTCAACATCACCGCTGAGACGGAAACCGCTCTTGCGAGTAGCATCGGGAACGCGAGTAGTACCAACGTCAATGATTACAGCGCCGGGTTTAACCATATCTTCTTTAACGAAACCTGGGCTGCCAAGAGCTGCGATAATGATATCGGCTTGTGCGCAGATTTCTTTGAGGTTTTTGGTCGCGCTGTGACACACTGTAACAGTTGCATCGCCAGGATTGTGCTTTTGCATCATGAGAGAAGCGACGGGTTTGCCCACAATGTTACTGCGACCGAGAACTACGCAATTAGCACCTTTGGTGTTGATGTTATAGCGGCCAAGCAATTCGATGATACCGGCTGGAGTAGCCGAGAGGTAGCATGGGAGGCCGATTGACATGCGGCCTACGTTGATGGGATGGAAACCGTCAACATCTTTGCGATAGTCGATTGCTTCAATGATTTTTTGTTCTGAAATGTGGCGGGGCAATGGGAGTTGCACGATGAAACCGTCAACACTTTCATCGTCGTTGAGGCGTTGAATAGCAGCGAGAAGTTCGGCTTCGGTTACATCGTCTTCATAGCGGATGAGAGTTGATTCAAAGCCGCATTGTTCACAAGCCTTTACTTTGTGAGCGACATAAGTTTCGCTACCGCCGTCGTGACCAACGAGGATAGCAGCCAAGTGTGGGCGTTTTTTACCCTCTGCAATCATTTGCTCAACTGATTGAGCAATCTCTTTTTTTATGGTGTCGGCAATGAATTTGCCATCAATGAGTTCCATATTGAAAATGTAGTTTTATTGTTTAATATTATTTACGACGCATGTTGCGCATCATTTTGGCGGGATTCATTGTAGTCGCCATCTTCATCATTTTGCGTGTTTGTTCAAATTGTTTGAGCAAACGGTTGACATCTTGGATGTTTGTGCCTGAACCGCGAGCGATGCGTTGGCGGCGGCTGCCGTTGATGATTTCGGGGTTTTGACGCTCTTTTTCAGTCATAGAGTGGATGATGGCTTCAATGCCTTTGAAAGCATCGTCGTCGATATCAAGGTCTTTGATGGCTTTGCCCACACCGGGAATCATTGACGCGAGGTCTTTGAGGTTACCCATCTTCTTGATTTGTTGAATTTGATTCAAAAAGTCGTTGAAGTTGAATTGGTTTTTCGCGATTTTGCGTTGCAATTCGCGTGCTTCTTTTTCGTCAAATTGTTGTTGTGCCTTTTCAACGAGCGAAACGATGTCACCCATGCCGAGGATACGGTCGGCCATACGTGCGGGGTGGAAGAGGTCGAGGGCATCAAGTTTTTCGCCTGTACCCACAAATTTGATGGGTTTGGTAACTACTGTGCGGATAGACAATGCAGCACCACCGCGAGTATCACCATCAAGTTTGGTGAGGACAACGCCGTCAAAGTCGAGGCGGTCGTTAAATTCTTTTGCGGTGTTGACAGCATCTTGACCTGTCATTGAGTCAACAACGAAGAGGGTTTCTTGGGGGTTGATCGCTTTTTTGATGCGTTCGATTTCGTCCATCATCTGTTCGTCAACAGCGAGGCGGCCGGCAGTATCGACAATTACGAGGTCGAGGTGGTTGGCCTTGGCATAACTAATTGCGTTTTGAGCGATTTCAACGGGGTTGTTATTGCCTTCTTCGGTATATACGGGAACTTCAATTTGTTGACCGAGAATTTTCAATTGTTCGATAGCGGCAGGGCGATATACGTCACAAGCAACGAGCAATGGGCGTTTTGCCTTTTCGCTTTTGAGCTTTTTAGCGATTTTACCCGAGAAAGTGGTTTTACCCGAACCTTGCAAACCCGACATGAGGATAACAGTGGGGTTGCCTGAGAGATTGATTTGGGCAGTGTCGCCACCCATTAATTGGGTCAACTCATCGTGGACAATTTTAACCATCAATTCGCTTGGTTTGATGGCGTTGATTACGTTTTGGCCAAGAGCTTTGGCTTTAACTGTATCGGTAAATTGTTTTGCTACTTTATAGTTAACGTCGGCGTCAAGCAATGCGCGGCGAACATCTTTGAGTGTTTCGGCAACATTGATCTCGGTGATTTTTCCTTGACCTTTGAGAAGCTTGAAACTTCGTTCAAGTCTTTCGCTTAGATTTTCAAACATGTATGTAGGATTTTTATATTATTCGAGAATTAGTTTACTAATTTGTTGGTTGTTGTATCGGGAAATACGACCCATGGCTTGAATGATTTGGCTTCTTCAAAGGGCATTGTGGCATAGCTCATAATGATTATGATATCGCCCTTTTGAACTCTTCGTGCTGCAGCACCATTGAGGCAAATCACTCCGCTACCGCGTTGGCCTTTGATTACATAAGTGTCAAATCTTTCGCCGTTATTATTGTCGACAATATACACGCGTTCACCTTCAATGATGTTGGCTGCGTCCATAAGGTCTTCGTCAATGGTAATGCTGCCGATGTAGTTGAGGTCGGCTTCTGTGACTGTTACACGGTGAATTTTTGATTTCACCACTTCCACTTGCATCATTTTTTATTTAGTGTATTTAATGTTATCAATGAGTCGCACTTCTCCGCAATAAACCGTGATGCAGCCCACTGCTACGGGTGCATCTTCCCAATTGCTAATGGGTTGCATGGTGGCTGCGTTAACGATTTCGTAGTATTCAACCTCCATTTGCGGAAAAGCGTTTATTGTGTCGATTACATATTGCTTTGTGTCGGCAAGACTATGGTCGAGGGCATAGTCAAGGCTCGCATTAAGTGTGCGGGCTATGTTTGGTGCAATTTGACGTTGCTCTGGTGTTAGTCGCACATTGCGGCTACTCATGGCCAATCCGTCATCTTCGCGTTTGATGGGGCAGTCGATGATTTCGATGTTGAAACCTTCGATATCTACCATGCGGCGAATAACGGCGATTTGTTGGAAATCTTTTTCGCCAAAATAAGCGCGGTCGGGTTCTACCATGTAGAACAATTTGCTGACGATTTGTGCTACGCCATTAAAGTGGCCGGGGCGCATGGGGCCTTCCATAACTTCGGCAACAGGGCCGAGGTCAAATGTGCGAGTATCGGGCTCGGGATATACCTCTTCAACCGATGGAATAAATGCGATGTCAACATTGGCAACCTCCATTTTTACGCAGTCGGCCTCTTCGGTGCGAGGATATGTGCGCAAGTCTTCGGGGTTGTTGAATTGTGTGGGGTTGACAAAAACGCTGACAACAACAATGTCATTGTCTTTGCGAGCCTGTTCCATTAGTGAGATGTGACCGGCATGTAGAGCCCCCATTGTGGGCACGAGTCCTATAGTTTTGCCTTGTGTGCGTTGAGCGGCAACACGTTGCTTTAATTCGGAAACTGTTCTAATTACCTCCATTTATAATGTAATATGCATATTAGTTTGCAAAATTACATAAATAATTGCTGATTAACAAAAGAAACTCGGGGTTATATTTGTCAGACAAGAGGGAATGAGTTATTTTTGTGAGTCAAAAATTTCAATTACGCATTAATGGAACAAGAATACGCCTCGACATTACTTGAAAATGCAGTTAGCGAATTGTCGCGATTGCCGGGAATTGGACGCAAAACAGCATTGCGTTTGGCCCTGCACATTCTGCGCCAGGAAGAACGCATGGGTGTTGGCCTTGGCGAGGCTATTATCAACATGCGTCGTGGCATCAAGTATTGCCGATTGTGTCACAATATCAGCGAAACCGATGAGTGTGCAATATGTGGCAACCCGATGCGCGATTCTTCAACAGTGTGTGTCGTTGAGAGTGTCAAAGATGTAATGAGCTTTGAAAACACTCGTCAATATAGCGGGCTTTACCATGTGCTCGGAGGTGTGATTTCTCCAATGGATGGTGTTGGTCCTGACCAGTTGGAGATTGATTCGCTTGTTGAACGCGTGCAAAGCGGCGAGGTAAAAGAAGTGATTCTCGCTTTAAGTGCGACTATGGAAGGCGAAACCACTAATTTCTATATCTATCGCAAATTGGGCACTTTGCCTGTCAAGATAACCCAATTGGCTCGAGGAGTATCGGTAGGTAACGAAATTGAATATACCGATGAGATTACCCTCGGCCGTTCATTGCTTAATCGCACATTATTTACCGATTCGTTTAACAATGCCAAATAAATAGCCGCATGCTTTCTGATGATAAAATAAAACTCCGTGCATTGGAACCCACCGACCTCGATGTGCTTTTTGCGTGGGAAAATGATGCTTCGTTGTGGGCCGTTGGTTCTACAATAGCGCCGTTTTCACGCAAACAGTTGTGGGATTATATCGAGAATTATGACAATGACATATTCTCGGCGCGTCAATTGCGTTTTATGGTCGAAGATGTGGAGAACGGCAATGCTGTCGGAATGGTTGATTTGTTTGATTTTGACCCGGTTAGCTGCCGTGCATCGGTTGGTATTATGATTGACGCCAAGTGTGGAAATAAAGGTTATGGAACTCGCGCGTTACAACTGCTGTGTGACTATGCCCGTCAAACGATAGCGATGCATCAGTTAGTGGCATTTGTGCCTGTCAAAAACGAATATAGCCGTCGGTTGTTTGCGCGATGCAAATTTGAAGAAACGGCATTTTTAAAAGATTGGATAAGAGTGGGTGCTGACTACCAAGATGTGGTAGTGTATCAGCGATTTTTAGGTTGACTCAGTTTAATTTGATTCGGGGTTGATGGGGTGGTAAAGCCATCCACGATAATCGTTGCCCATATAGCGCACCATGTTGTGCCAATAGTCGTTGTCCTCGCCTGTGAGTAATGAATCAATATCGGGGATATCGGTTACAGCCCACACATTGTTTGATAATTCGCCAGCGAGTTGGCCGACGTCCCAACCGCTATAACCCAAGAAAAATCTTATTTTGCCCTCAACGGGATAACCGCTGTTGATGTAGTCAATAACAGTGTCAAAATCTCCGCCGATGTATAG
>JAFPCM010000146.1 GCA_017390185.1 Muribaculaceae bacterium | reverse complement strand
GTGAAGCAACCCAAGCCATTGGTGAGACTCAATGGAGTGCCAATGATTAAGCGGCTCATTGACATTTTCATGCGTTGTGATGCCACCTCGCTCAGCGTTATCATCAATGAGGAGATGACCGAGGTGCGCCAATATCTCGAAAGCCTTGAAATACCTGTGCCGTTTCGCCTGATAGTGAAGTCGACACCAAGTTCAATGCACAGTTTTTATGAGGTGAGCCGCCACTTTGGCGACGGAAAATTTTGTCTCACCACTGTTGACACGATTTTTCACGAAGAGGAATTTAGCAAATATATTCAAGCGTTTGAACGCGACCCCGAGGCCGACGGCTTCATGGCGGTAACAACATTTATCGACGACGAAAAACCTCTCTATATAGATGTTGATGACCAGATGACTATCACTGCGTTCAAAGACCAGGCATGGGAAGGTGTACAGTATATCTCGGGAGGCATTTATGGCCTTACCGCACCTGCGCTTAAAGTGCTTGAAAACTGTATGGCAAACGGAGTGTCGCGCATGCGTAACTATCAGCGGGCATTAGTCGAAGCCGGATTGACACTCAAAGCCTATGCGTTTGACAAGATTGTCGATGTTGACCATGCCGGCGACATAGAGACAGCGGCGGCCTTTGCGGCCGAAAGACCATGATAATCTTTTCCACAAAAATTTAACCGTAATGTCAAGCATCAAAATAGCCGGAATAATGAGGGCCGGGGCTTATTCGCCTAACCATATTGGAAACGATGCCGCGATAATTAATGCCGTGGCCGATCGCCTGCGCGCCTGCGGTTGCGAGGTTGATATGTATAGCGAAGATCAGTTTATAGCCGGCGAGGTTAATGAAGATATTATAGTGAACATGTGTCGCGAGTGGAAGTCGATTCACTTGCTGCAAGAACGTGAAGACCAAGGAACTTTGGTCGTCAATTCGGGCTACGGCATTGAAAACTGCACACGCGAACGCATGACTCGCATTCTCATGAGTCATAACATTCCCCATCCCGAGAGCCTTATTGTCAACACCGATGAGGCAGTCAAGGACACACTCGATCAATACGGATTTGTTCATTGCTGGATAAAGCGTGGAGACTTTCACGCTATGCACAAAGAAGATGTGAGTTATGTGCGCCACAGCGAGGAGGCACAAGCGATTTTGCAAGAATATAGTTTGCGCGGAATCAAGCGAGCCGTTATCAACCGTCACCTTGTGGGAGACCTGGTTAAGTTTTATGGCATACAGGGCAGCGACTATTTCTATTGGTTTTACCCCTATGACCTGGGGCATAGCAAGTATGGACATGAAGCTATAAATGGCAAATCGCAAGGGTTGAGATTTGATCTTGACTATATGAAAAAAATATGTCAAGATGCCTCACTCGCACTTAATGTAAAGGTGTATGGCGGCGATTGCATAATCTCGCCTGAAGGCGAAATACAAATTATTGATTTCAACGATTGGCCGAGTTTTGCTCCATGTCGCGATGAGGCAGCACCCCATATTGCCCAATGTATCCTCAATGCTATTAAAGAACACAAGTAACATTAAAAAGAGATGAAACAAACACCTGATAAAGAAACCCCACAAAAGAGCAGTTATCGCGACTCTTTGAAATCGATGGACACCGAAGAAACCATCGACCTGTGGTTTTACCGCCCCATAGGTTATATGTGGGCATGC
This sequence comes from Muribaculaceae bacterium, assembly GCA_017390185.1. Lineage (GTDB taxonomy): Bacteria > Bacteroidota > Bacteroidia > Bacteroidales > Muribaculaceae > RGIG4079. The sequence goes on along the minus strand of JAFPCM010000146.1, from coordinate 10,302 downwards.
CTTGCCCGTCGACTTGGCGTCACCCCCAATGCTATCACCATAGCCTCGATATTCCTTGGCGTTGCAGCTGGTATCTTGATGTATTATGCCGACCTGTGGGTCAATGTTGCGGGTATGTTGTTGCTCGTGTGGGCCAACTCGTTTGACAGTGCCGACGGCCAACTTGCACGCATGACCAAACAGTATTCGCGCCTTGGCCGCATTCTTGACGGTTTGAGCGGTGATTTGTGGTTTGTGTCGATATATTTTTCCATCTGTTTCCGAACAAACGCCACCGACGATTTGTTTTCTCCTATGCCATGGCTCATCTGGACCATTGCCATAGTTGCCGGATTGTGTCATGCCAAGCAGGCTGCGATGGCCGACTATTATCGCAATTTCCACCTTTATTTTCTCAAAGGTAAAGATGGTAGCGAACTTGACTCGTCGGCACAGCTTAAAGAGAAATATGCACAGTTGTCGTGGAAGAAAGAGTGGTGGCCTAAACTTGTGCTTGTGTTTTACATCAATTATACCAAGAGCCAGGAAGATTTAACACCGGCAATGCAACGATTGCGCGCGGCATTACATAAGCGTTGGAGCGACACTCCCGACGAGAAATTCCGACAGGATTTTCGCATGAAGAGTTTGCCGTTGATGAAATACACCAATATGCTCTCGTTTAACACTCGTGTTATTGCGCTGTTTGTGTCATTGTTCATTGGTATGCCATGGCTTTATTTCGCATTTGAGTTGACCGTGCTCAACCTAATGCTTGTTTATATGGTATTGCGCCACGAATGGATATGTAAACATTTTATTAAAGAACTCGAAGATGGCAGATATTAAAGGAATCATATTTGACTATGGTGGCACTATCGACACCCGCGGAGTGCATTGGAGCGAAATCATATGGGACGGTTATCAGGCCGCTCACATTGATATCGACAAAGAGAGTTTTAGAGAATGTTATGTGTTTGCCGAGCGAGAACTTGCCCGCGTGCAACACATCTTGCCCCACCACAATTTTTATGACCTGCTTTTGATAAAAATGCGCATCGAACTCGGTTATCTTGTTGAACAAGGCAAGTTTGATGCCGCATCTCTTGAAAATAAGGCCGCAGAGATAGCACAGTATTGCTATGACCAAGCCCGATGCTGCATTGAAGAAGCCCGCCCAACGCTCGAATCGCTCTACAATCGCTATCCAATGGTGCTTGTCAGCAATTTTTATGGCAATGTGGAAAGTGTGCTCACCGACTTCAACTTGCGACACTATTTCAAGCAGATTATAGAGTCGGCCGTAGTGGGAGTTCGCAAGCCCGATCCGCAGATATTTGCCCTCGGTGTTGAGGCTCTCGGCTTGCAGGCTCAAGAGGTGCTTGTTATTGGCGACAGTTATAAAAAGGATATTGTACCCGCCGAATCGCTCGGCTGTCGGGTGGCGTGGATAAAAGGCAAAGGTTGGACCGCCGAAGAAGATGCCGTAGTTCACCCCGCAATCATCAAAAAATTGTCAGATGTGCTTGACGCAGTGTTATGAAAGTGGTTTAAATGGCCTTAAAGATTGCAGTTTTGTCGCAATAACCCTGTTTTAGCCCTGACTGTGGCTCAAATGGGCGATATTAGGGGCAAAAAAATTTTAGCAAGTCAAAAATAACGAGTACTTTTACAAGTCGTTTAAGAAAAGCACAAACTATACAAAAGAATAAAAAACAACAAACTAACATAATTTTTTTCACAACATTATGAGTAAAGTAAAAAAAGCCGAAGGTAAACTCGGTGTAATGGTAGTTGGTCTTGGTGCGGTAACCACCACATTCATGACCGGTGTATTGATGGCGCGCAAAGGTCTTGCTAAGCCAGTCGGTGCAATGACACAGTATGACAAAGTGCGCGTAGGCAAAGGTGCCGACAAGAAATATCTCAAATATGATGAAATCGTGTCAATGGCATCGCTCGATGACATTGTGTTTGGCGCATGGGATGTGTATCCCGAAAATGCTTATGAATCGGCCATCAATTGCGAAGTTCTTAAAGAAAAGGACATCAACCCCGTGAAGGACGAACTTGAAAAGATCGTTCCCATGAAGGCTGCTTTTGACAAAAACTTTGCTAAACGTCTTGAAGGTAACAATGTGAAAGAGTGCAAAGACCGTTGGGATATGACCGAGCAATTGCGTGAAGATATCCGCAACTTCAAGAAAGAAAACGGTTGTGACCGCATCGTTGTTCTTTGGGCTGCATCGACCGAAGTGTATGTGCCTGTAAACGAAAAAGTGCACTACACTCTTGCCGACCTCGAAGCTGCAATGAAAGCCGATGATAAAGAAAACATCGCTCCTTCAATGTGTTATGCATATGCAGCGTTGGCTGAAGGCGCTCCCTTCATTATGGGCGCTCCCAATACAACTGTCGATATTCCCGCAATGTGGGAAATGGCCGAAAAAACCAAAATGCCCATCGCCGGTAAAGATTTCAAAACAGGTCAAACATTGGTGAAATCGGGTTTTGCTCCCATCATCGGTACACGTTGCTTGGGTCTTGCCGGTTGGTTCTCAACCAACATTCTCGGTAACCGCGACGGCCTTGTGCTTGACGAGCCTGCCAACTTCCGCACAAAAGAGGTGAGCAAGTTGTCAACACTTGAGTCAATTCTTGTTCCCGAAGAACAGCCTGACCTCTATACTGACTACTACCACAAGGTGCGCATCAACTACTATCCCCCTCGCAACGATAACAAAGAGGGATGGGACAACATCGATATCTTTGGTTGGATGGGCTACCCCATGCAAATCAAGATCGACTTCCTTTGCCGCGACTCAATTCTCGCAGCTCCCTTGTGTCTTGACCTCGTTCTTTTGAGCGACTTGGCTGCTCGCGCCGGTCGTTGGGGTACACAACGCTTTTTGAGTTTCTTCCTCAAGAGCCCCATGCACGACTACACCAAGAACGAAGTTCCCGTCAACCACTTGTTCCAACAATATGCGATGCTCAAAAATGCAATCCGCGAAATGGGTGGTTACGAAGCCGACCAAGAACTCGACTAATATCTCTGTAAAAAGATAGCACGAAGGGCAGACCTGAAGCAGGTTTGCCCTTCTTTTTGGTTAAATAATTTCAAAAACGATGGGTGTGGTTTGTGGTATTCCCACACTTTCTTTAATTTTGTAACATGTTTTTCATAGTATTAAATTAAGATTAAGGTTTCGGTCTACCACGCAGTGATGCGCGGTAGACTTTTTTTATGGGGTTTCGTTTTTTTGGGGGGGTATAAGTCCAGACGTAAATTATTCGGTTCGCCAAAGAGTTGTGTGATGATGTTGGTTGATGTGGCGGGAAGAATTGTAACTTTGCGGCGTGATTAAAACTATAATACTATGGAACTAAAAACTGTGATGATTATTCTGGCACTTGTTGTGGCATTGTATGCCGGGGTGCTGTTGGCCATTGCTGCCGATTTGTGGAGCGCATTGCGCAAGGCCCGTCGTGCAAACATTCCCCGCACGTCTCGTGCGTTGCGCCGCACAGTCGATAAAATCGCGCGCTATTTCAACTGTCTTATGGCGCTGACCATCATTGATGCGATGATTCTCACCGGCATGGCCTATTTGCGCTACTCGGTGGGTTGGGACTTGTTGTTTATCCCTGTGTTTACCTTTGTTGGGGCTGTTGCGCTTGCGTTTATTGAGGTGAAAAGCATCTGTGAGAAAAGTCAGGAAAAGGGCGATTTGACCGATGCGGCCGATATTGCCCGACAGCTGCTCAAAAACCCCTCGCTCCACCATTTCTTGACCTATCTTCTTGATAAAAATGCCGAAAATAACGACCGAAAATGAAGTATTTCACTTTTGACGAGTTGACGGCGAGTTACACTGCACAGCAGCTCGGCATTGATAACACTCCCGACGAAACTGCCGTCAACAATCTCTATCGTCTTGTGAGGCTTGTGCTTGACCCCGCGCGCCAACGGTTGGGGATGCCGATTAGGGTGAATAGCGGTTACCGAAGTGTTGCGCTCAATAGGGCTGTTGGCGGTGTGCGCAATTCATTTCATTTGAGCGGTCGGGCTGCCGATATCACGACCGGAAATGTTGAGCAAAACCGTCGTTTGTTTGAAATTTTGGGCTCGTTACCCCATTGTGAACTGATTTGGGAGCGGGGAGGAACGTGGATTCATGTTGCCGTATAGTTATATTATCCTAAGAATTGTTTAATTATCATAAATTTGCGGTATTCTCGGTCAATTTGTAGTGTGACCGACAAAGGCGATTTGCACAATGTTATAATTATGTGTATATTTGCAACTGATTAAGGTAGAGGGGGCTGAGGTTCCCTCTATTTTTTGCCACAAGGCGGCCTTCACACGACAAAAAAGTGTCATGAGAAGGTGCGCTATTGTCGTATCAAATCGTAAACAACTTTGAACTATGATAGATAAAGAATTGCTCAACAAAACAGTCGAAGACGCGATAGCCAATACCGACTTGTTTATCGTCGACATCAAAGTCAACCCTGGCAACTCGATAGTTGTGGAGCTTGATAGCGAAACAGGAATTGACATTGACACATGTGCCGACATTACCCGCAAGATTGAAAGCGTATTTGACCGCGAAGTCGAAGACTATGAACTTGAAGTCGGTTCGGCCGGCTTGACATCTCCCTTCAAGGTAAAAGGTCAGTATCTCAAAAATATCGGCAACGATGTAGAGGTGCTCACTGCCGACGGACGCAAATTCCATGGCGTTCTCACCGCAGTTGGCGATGATGATTTTACCGTTGAGGTAGAGAAAAAAGTGAAAGAGCCCGGAGCAAAACGTCCCACAATTGTGGCAGAACCCATCACGCTCAAAGTTAGCGAAACCAAATCAGTAAAATATTTAATAAATTTCAAATAAAGAATTCCTATGGCAAAGAAAGAGGAAAAATCAAGCATGGTAACAGAGTTTGCCGATTTTCTTAAAGACAAGAACATTGACAAAAATACCATGACAAGCGTATTGGTTGAGTCATTCAGAAAAGTGCTCCAAGGTATCTATGGCACAGATGAGAACTTCCAAATCGTATTGAACCCCGACAAAGGTGATGTGGAAATCACTCAAGAACTTGTAATCGTGGCTGACGGTGAGGTTGAAAACCCCACAACAGAAATTTCGTTGAGCGAAGCGCGTGCCGACAATGACCCCGATGCAGAAATTGGTGAGACTCACGCACGCAACATCGTGTTTGCCGACTTTGGCCGTCGTGCAATCCTCAACTTGCGTCAAACACTTCAATCACGCATCCTCGAACTTCAAAACGAAGCTGTTTATAAAAAATTCAACGACCTTAAAGGTGAAATCGTTTCGGGTGAAGTTTACCAAACATGGGGCAAAGAAACCCTCCTCATTGATAATGACCGAGACAAAAACGAGCTCATTCTTCCTCGCACAGAATCTATTCCCAGCGATCGTTTCCGCAAGGGTGAAACTGTGAGAGCAGTCGTTCTCAATGTTGATAATAAAAACGGTAAACCCAAAATTTTTGTGTCTCGCACAAGCGGTGAATTCCTCCGCCGATTGTTTGAAATTGAGGTTCCCGAAATCCATGATGGTCTCATCACCATCCATTCAGTGGCTCGTATCCCTGGCGAACGCGCTAAAATTGCTGTTGAAAGCTACGACGACCGCATCGATCCCGTAGGTGCATGTGTTGGTGTGAAAGGTTCACGCATCCATGGTATCGTGCGCGAGTTGCGTAACGAAAATATTGATGTTATCAGCTATACATCTGACCCCAAACTCTTCATTCAGCGTGCTTTGAGCCCTGCTCGCATCAAATCAATCATTGTGAACGAGGCTGAAAAAACTGCTGAAGTGTATTTGAACCCCGAAGAAGTGTCATTGGCTATCGGTAAGGGCGGTACAAACATCAAACTCGCTTCTATGCTCACCGGCTATGCAATTGATGTATTCCGCGATGCTGACGACCTCATTGTTGAGGAAGACGTTGACCTCGACGCATTCAAAGACGATATCGATGAGTGGATTATTGAAGCCCTCAAAGAACTTGGCTTGACAACAGCAAAAGCAGTTATGCGTGCTCCCCGTGAATTCCTCGTTGAAAAAGCCGACCTCGAAGAAGAAACTGTTGACGAAGTACTCGATATCCTTCGACAAGAGTTTGAAAACGATTAAGAGAGCGACTTTAATGCCATGCTTGTGGCGCAATTATTAAACGAAAATCACTAAGCAATATATGCCGAAAATAAAATTAAGTAACGCTGCAACCAACCTTAATGTTGCGCAATCAACAATCATTGAATTCCTTCAGAAAAAAGGGATAACAATCGACAACAACCCCAATGCCCGCATTGAGGAAGATGCTTATGCCCTTTTGGAAAAAGAATTCAGCGATGACAAAGAACAAAAGGCCAAGGCCGATTCTTTGCTCTCTGAACGTCAGAAAGAAAAGAAAGCAGCCAAAGCTAAACCTGAAGAAATCAAACTCACTGCCGAAACACAACAACCCAAAATATTGGGTAAAATCGATCTTTCGTCAGTTGGTAAACCCGCTCCCCAAAAAGAAGAGCCCAAAGTGGTTGCCAAACCTGTCGCTGAGGCTAAACCCGAAGTTAAGCCCGAAGTAAAACCTGAAGTGAAACCCGAGCCCGTTGTTGAGGTTAAGCCCGAGCCCGTTGTTGAGGAAAAGAAAGACGACGAAGTTTTCACTCCCCAACGCCCTGCGGCTGGTCCTTCGCTCAACATTATCGGTAAAATCGATTTGAGCGCAATCAACCAACAGACTCGTCCTAAAAAGAAAACTAAAGAAGAAAAGCGCAACGAGCGTCTTGCTAAAGGTGGCGCGCAACAACAGCCCGGTGCTGCTGCCGCTCAATCAGGCGACCGCAAAAAGCGCAAACGCATTGGCGTGAAAGAAAAAGTTGACATTGAAAAGACCGTTCAGCAACAGCAAAACGGTGGTAACAACAATGCCGACAACCGCAACCGCGACAACCGTCGTGAAAAGCCCGCCAAAGAACAACGCCCCAAACGCCCCATCCACACCGAAGTTAATGAGGAGGATGTTCAGCGTCAGGTAAAAGAAACCCTCGCTCGACTCACTCAAAAAGACAAAGGTCAGAAAAAGGGTGCTAAATGGCGTAAAGAAAAACGCGAAGCAAATGCCAACCGCGAACGCGAAGCATTTGAACTCGAACAAGCCGAAAGCCGCACACTCAAACTCACCGAGTTTGTAACAGCCAACGACTTGGCAGTTATGATGGGTGTGCCCATCAACAACGTAATCGCTACATGTATGAGCATCGGTGTGATGGTGTCAATCAATCAGCGTCTCGATGCTGAAACCATCAACATTGTAGCTGAAGAATTTGGTTACAAAACCGAGTATGTATCGGCCGAAGTGGTTGAGGCTATCTCACAAGAAGAGGACAGCGAAGACGATCTCACAACTCGTCCTCCCATTGTAACTGTGATGGGTCACGTTGACCACGGTAAGACATCGTTGCTGGATAACATCCGTAAGACCAACGTTATCGAGGGCGAGGCCGGCGGTATTACGCAGCACATCGGCGCATATAGCGTTGAGCTGAATGGACAGAAGATCACCTTCCTCGATACTCCCGGCCACGAGGCATTTACTGCAATGCGTGCGCGTGGTGCGAAGGTTACCGACGTTGCGATTATCATTGTTGCAGCTGACGACCACGTGATGCCACAGACGGTTGAGGCAATCAACCACGCTTCGGCAGCAGGTGTGCCTATCGTATTTGCAATCAATAAGATTGATAAGCCCGCAGCAAATCCCGACCATATCAAGGAGCAGTTGGCAAATATGAATTACCTGGTTGAGGATTGGGGTGGTAAGTATCAGTGCCAGGAGGTTTCGGCCAAGAAGGGTATGAACCTCGACAAGTTGCTCGAAAAGGTATTGTTGGAGGCCGAGTTGTTGGAGTTGAAGGCTAATCCCGATCGTCGTGCAACGGGTACCGTAATCGAATCGACGCTTGATAAGGGTCGTGGTTATGTGGCTACATTGCTCGTTCAGAATGGTACTTTGCGCGTCGGCGATGTGATGCTGTCGGGTATCCATTCGGGTCGTGTTAAGGCGATGTTCAACGAGCGCGGTCAGAAGGTCAATGAGGCTCCCCCCTCGACTCCTGTACAGGTGCTGGGTCTGAATGGCGCGCCGCAGGCAGGCGATACCTTCAATGTTATGGAGGATGATCGCTCGGCACGCGAAATCGCTAATAAGCGTGAGCAGTTGCAGCGTATGCAGGGTATTATGACCCAGAAGCATGTAACGCTGGATGAGATTGGTCGCCGTATCGCAATCGGCTCGTTCAAGGAGCTGAATATCATCGTTAAGGGCGATGTGGATGGCTCGGTAGAGGCTATGACAGGTTCGCTGATCAAGCTCTCGAAGGAGGAGGTTCAGGTGAATGTTATCCACTCGGCGGTAGGTCAGATCTCGGAGTCTGACGTTCTGTTGGCAGCTGCATCGAATGCAATTATCGTCGGTTTCCAGGTTCGTCCTTCGGCAGGCGCACGTCGTCTGGCCGAGTCGGAGGAGATCGAGATCCGTATGTATTCGATCATCTACGATGCAATCAACGATATCAAGGATGCAATCGAGGGTATGCTTGAACCCGTTATGAAGGAGGAGATCGTATGCTCGGTTGAGGTACTCGAGACCTTCAAGATTTCAAAGGTTGGTACCATTGCCGGCTGTATCGTTCGTGAGGGTAAGATCACCCGTAACACATCGATCCGCGTAATCCGCGACGGTATTGTAATCTATACGGGTCGTCTTGGCTCGTTGAAGCGTTACAAGGACGACGTTAAGGAGGTTACCAACGGTATGGAGTGTGGTCTTAATATCGAGAGCTTCAACGATATTCGCGTGGGCGATATCGTCGAGGGCTACGAGCAGGTTGAGGTTAAGCGCAAGTAATCCGCTGCCTTAAATAGCGCAAAAGAACAGCCGCGATCCGAAAGGGTTGCGGCTGTTCTTTTTGATTCAAAAATCAAAGTTAATAGGCGGAATTATGATTCTCATTATGTCCAATGGAAAAATAAATCGCAAAACTCTTGCTTTTAATCTTTTAGATTGTTATATTTGCGTATGAAAGCATTAAGGATCATTGCACTATGTCCGCTATTTTTCATCGCTTTGGTGGGATGTAGCGACGCTAAACGTGGCTCGGTGGTTGATTTTGACCTATTGCAACAAGAGCTACGCGAAGGCGATCTGTTGTTTCGCCGAGGTATGGGAGTGTTGGGGCACGTTGTTACGGCAACCGATAGCGACGGACAATTCTCGCACGTCGGCATTGCCGTAAAAATCGACGACTCGTGGCACGTTGTCCACGCCGTGCCCGCTGAACGCGATTTTGAGGGCGACATCGACAGAGTGAAGAGTGAGCCTATCGAGTCGTTTTTCGACCAAATGCGGGCCGGTAATGGCGCAGTATATCGTGTCAGCCTTGCGCCCGAGCAGATCGAGGTGGCGATCAGCAACGCGCTACGCTTGAGTGCCGAACAACGACCATTCGACCACGACTACAACCTCGACGATACAACCGAACTTTACTGCACCGAGTTGATCGAATATGTTTTCGGACAGGGTGGAGTGTCGATCAGCGAGGGGCGACGCACTCACGTAAACTTTCCGAGTATGACGGGCGATTACATTATGCCGTCGGATTTGACCAAAAACAGCAAACTAAACTCTATTTATTCATTCTAAAACCTAAATGATTATGAAGAAGTTATTTACCCTTTTTGCAGTTGCCGTAGCGATGTTTATGGTATCTTGCGCAGGTGCGCCTGCTACACCGAGCGATGCAGCGGTTGAGTACTATCAGTGTGTAGTCAATGGCGACTACGAGGCATTTGCTAATGCTGTTCATTTCGACACAACCGATCCCGAAGAGATTGCCGAGGGTAAGGCTATGATCACCTCTCTGTATAAGGAGAAGGCAGCGCCCCAGATCGAGAAGAAGGGTGGTGTAACGAGCATCGAGGCTGTGGGTGAGACCATCAGCGAGGATGGCAACACTGCTAATGTTCAGCTCAAAGTTGTTTATGGCGATGGCTCGGAGAAGAACGAAGATATTAAGCTGGTAAAGGTTGAAGATAAGTGGATGCTCGCATTTGATAAGTAGTCTTTCCTCTACCTGCTTATAACACAAAAACGCAGGCCGATGAGGTCTGCGTTTTTGTGTTGAAGGCCGAGGCCTTACAACTCCAATTTTGAATGGTCAGTGGTGCAAGATTATTTCTTCTCGAAGAAATCCTTAACCTGATCGTTAGCGATAATGCC
>JAFPCM010000145.1 GCA_017390185.1 Muribaculaceae bacterium | reverse complement strand
TGAGCCAACCGCGTTCTTTGGCACGGTCGATATATGACTCGTCGGTAAAGCCGAACGCAAAGTCAAGACCGGGCGACATTGGACCATAGCCGGTTGTTTGGCCAAATGCGTCACCGATTTGTGGCATGAACAATGGCAAAGACATGTTTTGGGTGTTGCGCCAACGCACCGATCCGTTGCGAATAAGCATCGCAAATCGAGCTGTATAGTCGCCCATTTCTTTCCAAATATTCTTGTCTTCGGTGAGGTCTTCGGTAATTGTGAATTTGATGTTTTGGTCGCCGTGAGTGAGCACAGTGATGGTGTTTGCGTCAACAGTCTTTGTTTTTACTGCAAATGGTTTGCCATCGGTGGTTTTAGCCACGACTTTCACTTTCTTGTTGCGCAGATTGTGCTTGATGGTGATAGTGGTATCGGGCATGAGCTTGAATGTGCGCTCAAATTTCTTTGCTTTCTTTTTCTTGGTTGTGGTGCTACGTTTTGTGCTGGCAAATTTCTTGTTAACCTCTTTGAGGTAGGGCACTTTATTGTAAAGTGTTTCAAGATTTAAGCGTCCGTCAATGTTCCATGATGATTGATTTTTTACGGTGTTGCCAAGGTCGATACCTTCGATTAACGCTCCTTTTTCCCAATTATATGTGGCGTTGTAACTTGCTGACGCTGTCAAGAAATCAAGGAACGGGATTTTGTTGAATGGTGCTTTGTATGATGCCACGAACGATTGATTGTAGGACCATGGTGTGCCAAGGTTAGTGATGCTGTTCATCACAGTGTCTTTCCACAACTTGTATTCGTCAGGGAACAATTGTTTGTTGACAGCTCCCATGGGCTCGTCAATGCGTGCTGAGGTATTGGTGTTAAGTGATAGGTTGAGGCTCTTGGTGAGATTCCATGTGAGTGAGAACTGACGGTCCCAAGAGAAGTTTTTACTTACAGAAACGGGCAGTTGGAACATAACATCTACCTCACTGCGTGTCTGTTGCTCATAGTAGTAACGCGACATTGTGGTGAGGAATGTAATAGAGTTGGGCAGATAGTTGAGTTCCCATTCTTTAAAGAACTTGAGATTTTTGTTATTGCTCTTTATCCACCCCAACGGTTTCAAACCTTTGATATAGGGAGAGTAGGCATATTGGAAGCTACCACGGTAATCATTAGTGTTTTCATACTCGGTGGTGGGGTCCATGTTCTGTTGCTTGTTGAACGAGAAGTTTAACGAGAAGTTAGCGGGGTCCCATGGCATGGGATTTTTGCTCTGAACATCAAATTTAAGCCCAGAGATACTGAAGTTTTGCACAGTAGAGCGTTCAATGGCATAGCCGCTAATAGAGTCGCGCTCGTGTTTGTCTTTTGCTTCGTCAAGAGCATCTTTCAACAACACGTCTTGGTCGAGAGGGTTGTATTTGGGCGATGTTTTCTCTTTTGTAACCGAATAATATACGGGTGCTTTGAGCTTGGCTTTCTCGGGAAGGAAACGGCCCAAGTCGGCTTGAACGGCAAAGTTGTATCGTTCATAATCGTCGAGGCGACGGTCGTTGAGCGATTGGTCAACACCACCAAATCCGGCAGTCTCGATGTGTGTGCCAAAGTTAAATGTGGCAATGTCTGACATAGAGAGGGTTGCGTTGGCTTTGGCTGCCCAGCCACCACTATTGTCAAAGTCGGTGACTTTTAATTCGTTGAGCCATACAGTTCCGTCTTTAACCGTATTTGAATTGTTGCGCACACCAATCAAGATTACACGAATGTCGCTGATGCTGGGGTTACCGAGCACAGCCATGCGGTTTTGTTCATTGTCGGGGTCGCGGCTTGTATATAATGTCGCAAATCCTACCGAAGAGTCTTCCATGCGTTTTGCAGCATTGCGTTCTTCCTTGAGGTTGACGAGTTTTTGCAATTCAAGATTGAGGAAGTTGCTTTCGGGCCACACGATGTAGCGGTCTGATTCGAGATAAGTATTGTATTTGCCCGGAGGGGTGAGCGTCAAGGGTATTTCATATTCATAGTAGTTGTTCTTAACATCAGAACCCAAACGAATGAATACTGATAATTCGCCCGAACGAAGGTTTGTCGCATCGTCAATGAGATCTTCGGCGTGTATCCACATTTGCATGCGCTTGTAGTTGCGCAAGTCGAGAGATGTGTTGCGATATACACCACGTGCGTCGCCGGCTTGTAGGCCAACGAGTTTCATCATCATTGATTGCTCGTTGAGTTGTGTGATTTGTGATTGACCTGGGTCAACAATTCGAGACACACCGGGAGGCAATACATAGTTGACAGGCTCGCGAGCAGCGTTTTCCTCAATGTTAACTACCGACACATCAAGTTGACCTTCGGCAGGAGCTTCGCCGCGGCTGTTGAGGTTGAAGTCATAGGTGCGCCATTCGCCACGCACGAGTTCAAGTGTTGCAAAACGCAAGTGGGTAACCTGCTTAAATCCTGTCATATACATGCGCGCAAAGCGAATGGTAGAGAAGTCGTTGATTGAGCCGACCACCTTTTCATATTCAGTCAAAGGAATTTTGAATTGATACCATTCAACTTCGGTTTTTTGTCCGTCGCGGGTGGGAACAATTGAAACTTGCTTGTCGGTAATGAAGTTTTGGCCAACTACCAAGTCCTCGGGACGAATAGAGATGCGGTATTGGAAATAACGCTCATACTCGTTAAGGGTATTGTCTTGGTTGATATCTTCAACGTCGGGAACACTTCGTGCCGATTGATAGAGTGGCTCATCGGTGTCGTCGGGAGAGAGCGAGTTGCCTTCAACACCGTTGTAGTGTTTATAACGCTCAAGAATAGAGAGGCGTTGCTCGTCAAAGTCATATCCGCGGAAGAAGTGATATTTATCACCAGCGGGGTCGTTGAATGGAGAGAATTGGTCGTTCTGCATTCTATCTATTGCCGACGGTGAGAGTTTAGAGCGTAATTTGTCGAGATAGTTGCGATATGAACCAAATGTGTATTCGTCGTCATTGCTCAATCCGTCTAAGCCGACATCTTGAATGCGGCGCGAACCAGTTGAGTTGTCAAATGCATAGGTTAGCGAGTTTTGTCGTGAAACGCGTCCCCACACAGTTGAATCCATATATTGGTTGTTGCCGTCAATGGGAAGACCGTTTTCATAAGATTTCAAACCGTCTTTGAGAATGTCTTCACTCATTTCGCCAAAGTTGATGTAAAGGTCACCACCTTCGTGGTTAGGCACATTTTCATCAAGGAATGGGTTCATGAGCCAAAATTGAACATATTCGATATTTGATTGCTCAAAGTTGGTGTTATCCATCTTGCGCATGATACCGCCCCAGCGTCGTTCGGGATATAGCAGGTTCCCCTCTTCGTCAATATCGGTTGCGTCAAGGTTGTAAGGACCGCGTTCGGTGGGGTAGTATGATAGGTTAAGTGTTTGAATTGTAGATGATTCACCATAGTTGAGTTCGCGACCAGGGAAAATTTCTTGAGAGGTTACTTCGCGAACATAGGGATTTGACAATTGTTCAAGGTCGCTCTTGATGTAACCAGGAGCAAGGCTTGAATTTTTCTGCGTGAACATGCGGTCGATGTAGTACCATGCAAGCAATGCGCGGTTTTTGCCGTATGCGACATCGTTGGTCAATGAAGCCTCGGGGAAGCGTGGGCGTGATCCGTTTTCGTAGGGTGTCGGTGCAAGGAACCATGAATAGGGTGAGCGCAAGTCGATACCTGTCTGTGTCGATTCAAAGTCATCGACATATGAACTGCCTTGGTTTGAACCCGAACGTTGTTTGTTGGGCACGAGTTGTGCAAATTCGGCAGTGACATTAACCGAAGACGGTGCTGTGGCGTTAACTGTGGGAATGTAGTTCAATAGGTTTGTGAGCCACATGAAATTGGTCTTATAACCTAAATTTAGACCCCACATTGAGTTGTTGATAACCTCATCGCCGATGTTAACCTTTTCGGTCAGCGCCTTCTCTGAAAAGTGCATAATGGTAGCGCCGATGTTGAAATCTTTGTTGAATTGATAGTTGAGGTCAAGGCCGAGCAATGTTTTGCGTTGGGTGCTAAACATTGACTGGTTTTCGAGCGAGACACTGATGCTTTGCCCCGAGTCGATAATGCTTTGGTTGGTAATGGTGACAATACCCATTGCATAATCAACTGTATAGTCGCTGTTTTCTGTCAAGACAACGCCACCTGCTGTCACGACAACCGAGCCTCGTGGCACATTCATCGCATTGAGGCGGATTTGTGACCCTGATGATGCTTGATATTCCCCTTCAAGAATGAATTTGTTTTTGTCGGCAAATTGACGCGCGATGACAAGTGTTGAGTCATAAAGCTCTTGGTAAACATACTGTTTTGCCAATTCGGGATTGTTGATTTTCTTGGCAAGATGTTCGCCGAACGGTTCAACAACTGGGAATATGATTTTGCCGTTTGATGACAGCACTGTATAGCCTTCGATATAGTCAAAGAATCCGTCGGGGTTTGACTGCTCATTTGAGTCGATGCGGTCAAGGTTCATTACTTGGAGCAATGACTGATTGTTGAGGCCGGGTACGGGTAGATAATTAATAGCCGTACCAGTGGTGTCGCTCAAGTATTTAATGTTGAGCTTGAACTTGTTTTTCTGTATCTGGTATGCGCCGAGCGAGTACACGTTTTTCATCATCAAGTCCCACATAGGCAGTCGGGGCGCAACTGTGGTGCTCTTCAACATCTTGACATAGAGTGAATTGTCGGTAGTGGTGATGTCGCTTGAAAATTCACCGACTTGATACACCTGACCGCGGTAGGTATATTCATAGGCAACACCCAACACCTCATCGGCATTGAGCGCAGTCTTGATAGAAATGTAACCGAGAGTCTCGTTAAGCGTATATTCCGATGATGACAACAATCGTGCGCTTTCAACCTTTTCATAGTCTTTACCACCTTCGATGCCATAGGCGGCAAGAGGAGCAAGGGCTTGAGTCACGGTGTTAATGTTTCGTGCTGTCGGGAACTCGGTTTTGAGAATATCGAGCAAGTCGTTTGATGCGTTGGCGGGGTTGGGCAACGATTCGTTAGTTGTCCAGAACGGGCTTGCAAGAACGCGGCTTTCGGCCATGTCCATGAATGCCACGATGTTGCGTGACTCGTTGTAGTTGCCGCTCTTGTTTGTCACCCACACCTCGATGCGTGTAATGTTAACGCCCGATGATACATAGGGGAGTTTTGAAGCAAACTGGTCGTAGTTGTCACGGAAGAAGTGTCCGAGGAAATAGTGGCGGTTTTGGTCATACTCGTCACTATTGATGGCAAAGTCGGTGGTTTGAACACCACCTTTTGTGTTAACGGTCTTTGATTCAGAATTTTGTTGTGAAACAAGTGCGGTTGCCGTGAGTTTGCCAAATTGTAGTTGTGTTTTCACACCAAATAAGGCTGTGCTACCTCTGATGAGTGAAGACCCGGTGGTCATGCTCACGTTACCGGCTTCGATGCTTTTGACGATGTCGTCTTCTTTGCCTTCAAACTGCAGTTTGAGGTTTTTAGAGTCAAAATCAAAAGTTGCGTCGGTGTTATATGTCATGTTGAATTTCAACTTGTCGCCGACAGATGCGCCAATCGTTGCTTGGATTTTTTGGTCAAAGTCAAAATAGGTTTTGCGACGTGAGTTGAGCGGAAGGGCTGGGTTGTCGGTTTTGTTTGACTTCACGCCCATTGAAATTTGTACCGAACCTTGTGTTTTGAGTTGCACACCTCCGGGGCCGAACACTTTTTCCAATGGCCCGAGAGCGAAGTTGATGTCAAAGATATTGAACGGTTCTTTGGTTTTTTCTTCAAACAGCTCGGCATTGCGCGAACGATAATATTCTTGCATAGATTGTCGCATTTGCCAATCGTTGTATTGGCTTGCCGATAGCATAAATGGTGTGGCGATGTCGGTGTCGCCCAATCGGGTGCGAATGACATAACAGCCTGTAGCAATGTCATATTCGGCTGTTGTAGTGATGTTTGAGGGTGTTTTGAGGTCCATTGGTCCGCCTTCCGACATCAAGTCGGTGTAATTGTCGGGGACAGTAGGCTTAACATCATATTTCATATCCACCTCGTTGCTGTTAGATGGCGGAGGTGTGGTGTTGGATGGTGCGGGGGGAGGAAGTTCCGACTTATAATACTGAGCATGGGCTATGGCAGTAGAAATCAGAAGCAACATGATGCTGCTTCCGATAATTATAACAAGTTTATTCCTCAGTTTCTTATAAGTTTTCTTCATTTATAGGCATTTACGCGCCGACTCTGATAGTTGCTGATTGGTTGCTCTTGATTGGTCTACATCATTGAAAGTGCTTTTTTGATAGCATTTTCAACTTTAAGTGTCGGGTCGGCATCAAAGAGTTTTTTTAGCACTTTGTGTACCTGTTGACGTGGGAAACCAAGCATTACCATCGCTGCCAATGCCTCGTCAAAGACATCAGAAACAATAGTCGGTTGTTCTATTAACGCATTACCTATAGGTTTTATTTTATCTTTGAGGTCAACAATTATGCGCTGAGCGGTTTTTATGCCAATACCTTTGACATTTTTGAGCTTGCTAACATCGCCGGTTGCGATAACCAATTCAAGTTCGGGCGCGGCAATTGACGACAATATCATTCGAGCAGTATTTGCTCCAACGCCCGACACTCCGATTAAGAGTCGGAACAAAGAGCGTTCTTGTTCGTCGATAAATCCGTAAAGCAGATGAGCATCTTCGCGAATAGATTCGTGTACCAATAGTTTTGCATTTCGTTGGCCTTCCAAACGGGTGTATGCAGGAAGTGATATGTTGAGAAGGTAGCCGACCCCAGAGCAGTCAATGACAGCATAGGTGGGTGTTAACTCGGCTAATTCGCCTTTGATATATTCAATCATCGTTCTTATTATTAATAATGTACAAAGTTACGAAAATACATTCAAAATCGGGAGTCAAAAGTAGAGAATATTATAAACAGAGTGGAATTGTTGCTAATGAGGGTAAATTTGATTAGATTTGCATATCAATTTTAATCAATTATGAGTAAGAAATTAACAAAATCAGCCACCGATAAGAAATTGGCAGGCGTATGTGGCGGTCTCGGCGAATACTTTAACGTTGACCCCTTAATTTTCAGAGCATTGTTTGTTGTGTTAGTAATTTGTGCAGGTACTGGCGTTTTGGCATATCTGATTTTGGCACTTCTGATGGGGCATGCTAAATAAAAACGCAACATTAATTCTGAAATTCTGACACATTAGAGCCGGGTATTTTGCCTGGCTCTTTTTTTTGTCTATCGGCGAAATAAATGCGTTGGAATTATAAATGTTAAAAACCGATTAAACCATTGTTAAAACCGATAGTCTAAAAAATAAATTGTTCAAAACGACCAAGAATATGCCTTAAATGACAGTTTGCGAGAAAAAAAAGTATTTCAGTGTTTGATATTTCACATTTAATTGTTAATTTTGACGCGAAATGTTAAAACGCAATTGTGCTAAAAGTGAAAAATGTGAACAATTAACCTAATAGTTTGTTAACAATTTGAATCTAACCGGTTAACAACGAGCCGGTTTCATAAAAATAAAAAGATAAAAATGAAAAAATCGACAATTTGGTTTCTGACGCTGATAATGGCTATCACTTTCATGGGCCTTCTGTATGTGCAAATCACATACATGAAGAACATGGTGAAGATGCGTGATGACCAATTTGTAGAAAATGTTCAGCGCAGTCTGTATGGTGTATCGACATTGTTGGCACAAGATGAAGCAAAGTATTTTCTTGACGAAGATGTTGCTCGCATCGAGTCTTCGCAATTGTCGCAGTCGTTGGGCGGTATCAGATACTCTATCACGACACCGTCGGGAGTGGAGGCCGATTTGACAATCAAAGGCGACGTCAACACTATCAGCGGTTTGAATCAGGAACGTGGCGATTTGAATGATCACTACAAGTCGATGCATGAGTCGCTCAAAGGTCAGTATCTATATCAAAAAGGATTGCTTAATGAAGTTATTCTCGAAATATTGAGCAGATCAAGTAACCGCCCCATTCAAGAGCGTGCCGACTCTTCGGTGGTTAACGATTATATCCGTCAAGAATTGGACAACAATGGACTCAGTTTGCCCTATGAGTTTGCCGTAGTGAGCCGCAATGGTGCTGTTATATACAAATCGGCCGGTTATGTAATAGGTGGCCGAGTTGATGACGACTCGTTTGTACAAACACTGTTTCCCGGTGACCCGGTGAGCCGATTAAATTATTTGAGAGTACAGTTCCCGACAAAGGACGATTACATTATATCATCGGTGCGATTCATGATACCGTCGTTCTTGTTTACATTTATCCTTTTGGTGATATTCCTTTATACCATTATTGTCGCATTCCGACAAAAGAAACTCACTGAAATGAAAAATGATTTCATTAACAACATGACACATGAGTTTAAAACACCCATTTCGTGCATTTCACTTGCCGGTCAAATGCTCAATGACGATTCGGTGAGAAAGTCGCCAAACATGTTGCAACACATCTCAACTGTGATTAATGACGAAACCAAGCGATTGAGATTTCAGGTTGAAAAGGTATTGCAAATGTCGATGTTTGAACGCCAAAAAGCGGCATTGCGTCTTACCGAAGTTGATGCAAATGCAGCGATTGATAATATCATTAATACGTTCAAACTCAAAGTCGAAAAATATGGTGGTCGTTTGACTGCTCAACTTGATGCCGAAGATGCTATTGTTAATGTCGATGAAATGCATTTTACCAATGTGATATTTAATCTTCTGGATAATGCCGTTAAGTATCGTCGCGAAGATGAACCGTTGCAATTGGCAGCATCTACTGAACAAATCTCGGGAAACAGATTGCAAATCACCATTAGCGACAACGGTATCGGCATCAAAAAAGACGATTTGAAAAAGATATTTGAAAAATTTTACCGCGTATCAACCGGCAACCGCCACGACGTGAAGGGATTTGGTCTCGGACTCGCTTATGTCAAAAAGATGGTGACAGAGTTTGGTGGTGAAATAAGAGCCGAAAGCGAATATAATGTTGGAACAAAATTTATAATCATATTACCATTAATCAAAAACTAAACTATTATGGACGAAAAATTGCGTATTCTATTGTGTGAAGACGATGAGAATCTCGGCATGTTGTTGAGAGAGTATCTTCAGGCTAAAGGCTATAACGCTGACCTTTTTGCAGACGGCGAGGCTGGATACAAAGCATTCTTGAAAGGTAAATACGACCTTTGTGTGCTTGATGTGATGATGCCCAAAAAAGACGGTTTCACTCTCGCTCAGGAAATTCGCACTGTAAATAGCGATGTTCCCGTCATTTTCCTTACAGCAAAATCGTTGAAGGAAGATATCCTTGAAGGCTTCAAAATCGGTGCTGACGACTATATCACTAAGCCCTTCTCTATGGAAGAGCTCGTTTTCCGCATTGAGGCTATTCTCCGACGCGTGAAAGGTAAGAAAGGCAAAGAAGTTACAATGTACAAGATCGGTAACTTTACTTTCGACACTCAAAAACAAGTGCTCATGATTGAAGACAAAGTTACTAAGTTGACTACAAAAGAATCAGAATTGCTCAGCCTTCTCTGCGCTCATGTCAACGAAATTCTTGAACGCAACTTTGCTCTCAAAACCATTTGGATTGATGACAACTACTTCAATGCTCGCAGCATGGATGTGTACATCACAAAATTGCGCAAGCACCTCAAAGATGACCCCCAAATCGAAATCATCAACATTCACGGCAAGGGTTACAAACTCATCGCTCCCGATGTTGAAAAATAATAATCGGTCAATCTGATTCCAAACAAAATACCGGCTCGCATAATGCGAGTCGGTATTTTTTATGTCAAGTCTTATTCTTGGGCTATTGAGTCGGTGTCAAAGATTATGCTTGCAAGTTGTTGGTTGTTGGACTGAATGAATGTTGTGAATGATTCGATATAGGCATCAGCAGCTTGTTGGTTGCCTTCTTGTCGCAATTGGTGCTCTATTGCACGTATCTCTAACAATCGCATCACAAGTTGTCGCCCGGTAATCTCATTGTCTAAAATTTCAATGGCATGCTGCTGGCCGAGTTGTTGTGCGGTTTTTATTTTATTTTGGCCAGAGCAAGAGCTCAATGCTACCACGACAAGTACAATGGTCAGGAGTTTTTTCATAAAAGTGTCATTGCTATTTTTGCACATGCTTCTGCATCGGCAAGAGCGTTGTGATGATTGTCAAATTCTATGCCGAAAAATTGGCACAAATAGGGGAGTGAGTGTGACGAAATCAACGTTTTGGGAATTGTCGCTTTAGCCTTTTGCAGTGTGCAGTAAAACGGATATTCAGGATATTCAATCTCATAAGCACTAACTGTGGCGCGAATGCAACGCTCGTCAAAAGCCTTGTTGTGTGCCACTAACGGCAGACCTTCGATAAAATCGCGCAACTCGTCCCATATTTCGCAAAAGCATGGCTGATTGTCGGTGTCGCTACGGCTTATTCCGTGAACGTCGTTTGTAAATCGGCTGATATACCAATTGGGCGTTGGTTTGACAAGGCGATAGAACCTGTCAACAATTACCCCGTCAATCACTTTTACTGCTCCGATCGAGCAGATGCTTGTGGGTTGGTAATTGGCAGTCTCAACATCTATTGCGACAAAATTATCCATTGCTTAAAATTGATTCGATGTGTTCTTTAACCTTTTCCATAAGCCAACGCGGTGTTGAAGTAGCACCGCAAATTCCGATACTGTTGATGCCTTGCAACCATTCGGGATTAAGCTCGTTGGCGTTTGAAATGAGGTGGGTGAGAGGGTTGACTGCTCGGCATTGTTCATAAAGAATCTTTCCGTTGCTGCTTTTCTTACCGCTAACAAAGAGAATGAGTTGATGTGATGAAGCAAATTTTTGCAAACGGCTCACGCGACCTGATACTTGGCGGCAAATGGTGTCGTAGTATTCAAATGTTGTTTCAGGTTTTTTGCGGCGGTTGATTTCGGCCACAATTTCGGCAAATCCTTCGGGAGATTTAGTCGTTTGTGAATATAATGCGATGTTGTTGTTAAAATCAATTTTCTGCAAGTCGTCAATGTTTTCAACCACAATGGCCTTGCCTTGTGTTTGGCCTACAAGACCGTTTACTTCGGCATGGCCTATTTTGCCATAAATCACGATTTGAGTATTGTCGTTGAGAGAGTCAAAGGTGCGTTTGATGCGGCGTTGCAGTTGCAGCACCACAGGGCATGTTGCATCGATGATTTCGATATTATTGTGGCTGGCAAGTTCATAAGTGGCAGGGGGCTCGCCATGTGCTCGCAACAATACTTTGACATTGTTGAGGCGGCTCATGTCGTCGTGTGTGATGGTTATTAACCCCTTGTTGCACAAGCGGTCAACTTCATCGCTATTGTGAACGATATCCCCGAGGCAATAGAGCAGTCCGGTTTTGTCAAGTTCTTCTTCGGCTTTAGTGATAGCGGTTACCACTCCAAAGCAGAATCCAGAGTCGTTGTCAATTTCGATTTTGACTTGTGACATCAGCTTATGCAAGTTTGTTGATGATAGAGTTGTATAAATTGAATAGCCACTCGTTTTGTTCCTCGATAGTCATGCTTGAGTTGTCTAAATCGACAGCGTCATCAGCACGGCGCAAAGGACTTTCGGCGCGATTTTCGTCAATATAGTCGCGGCCCACAACATTTTCAAGCACAGCCTCATAGGTTGTCTCAACGCCTTTTTGGGTGAGCTCGATGAAACGGCGGCGGGCACGGGTTTCGGCCGATGCGTTGACAAATACTTTCATCTCGGCATCGGGAAATACTGTTGTGCCGATGTCGCGACCGTCCATGACAATCTCTTTGCTTTCGCCCATTTTTTGTTGCATGGCAACCAATGCGTGGCGAACGGCGGGAATGGCGGCTACAGGTGAGACATTTGAAGAAACGCCTAATTGGCGAATTTCGTCTTCAACATCTTCGCCATTGAGCAATGTGCGCTGATTGTAGTTTTCAACATTAAAGTCGATGTTGATTTGTGGCAAAGCGGCAATGAGTGCTGGTTCGTCAACTTTTCCGTCGGCAAGGATCATGCCGTTGCGCATTGCATATAAAGTAACGGCGCGGTACATAGCGCCCGAGTCGATGTATCGATAACCTATTCTGCGAGCCAAAACTTTGGCCATACTACTTTTGCCCGACGAAGAATAACCATCGATGGCAATTATGATAGAAGGAAGATGAGGTGTCATTATTGTATAAACTCGTTAATATTTGCTGTTAAGTTAAACATGAAAGTCAAGCCGCCCACATGGTGCTGCGATAATGCTACACCAAAACCCATTTTGCTTGTGTTGAGTCCGGCTCCAAGCGAAAATCCCGATAAGAAATTTCGTGAATAGGTTTTCATGTCGGTACGGGTCTTATAGTTGTAGCCAATACCGATGTGGAAACGTTCGGAAGGCACAAAGTCGGCGGCAAAGATGAGATGTCGGAACAGGTTTGTCGAGAACGATTCTTTGAGTTTGGGCGCTTCGTGAGATGTTCCGTCGCCGGTTTCGTAGTAGGGAAGGCTCCATTTTGTGAGATTCCATGCCGTAACCGAGAAACGGAAAGGAAGCGAACCGAATGATTGTGTCCAACCGAGTCGCACATCAATCGGTAGTCGGTCGTAACTCTCGTTAAAGCGCTTAACCTGACCGCCAAGGTTGGCAACCACAGCCGATAGCGACAAGTCGTTGTCGGGATTGTAGTAGTTTACGCCCAAGTCGGTGGCTAATGCCAGTGCCGAATATTGTTCATATGCACTATACACGGCTTTGATGTTGATACCGCCGCGCAAGTAGTCGGTAATATCGTGAGAGTATGTGGCATTGAACGCAATATCATGGGCCGAGAAAGTGCCTGTAATAGTGCCGTCGGCATCGGCGCTTTGCATTTTACCATAACCAAAATAGCGAATGCCTACCGCCCACGCACCGTGTTCATGGGCTTGTGATGCAAATTTTACTCCGGCAAAATTTGACTCTCCCATGTAGTACATATAATTTAAGCCTAATTGGTTATCCATTTCAGGGCCAAGCAAAGCAGGGTTCTGGTCGGTGATGTTGATGTCGTCGGCAACAGTCGAGATGTTGACACCTCCCAAGCCATAAATGTGGGTAGATGTTGTAACATCAAGAAAATTATAGGCAGTAGAGCCATCAGCAGCCCAAGCGCCTATGCTTGCAGTTGCAATAGCCAACGATAAAATATGTCTTTTTATACTATTCATTATCTAAATAAAGTTCACATTATTATAATAACGCAAACAGTGGTGTGACTATTATATTTTTGATAGTTTTTTACGATTGACGCCAAAACTGTAAACAAAGATAAAACAATAATAATCATTCTCAAAATCGAAGGGCATTTTTTGCGTGATTGAAGTTT
>JAFPCM010000144.1 GCA_017390185.1 Muribaculaceae bacterium | reverse complement strand
CATCGAAGACCGCATGGAAGACATCCGTCCCTGCATCTGCTGTCACAACGCTTGCTTCAACTTCTCCTCCTCCAAGGGACATGCAAATACACAGGATCTCACCGACACGATGGGTCTTGCACGCTGTGCACTTAACCCCGTGACCATGCAGTCCAAGAAATACAGCATCAAGCCTGCCAAAAAGACAAAGAATATTGCTGTTATCGGCGGCGGTATCGGCGGTATGGAAGCGGCCATCGTCTGCGCCAAGCGGGGTCATAAGGTGACTCTTTATGAAAAATCCGACAAGCTGGGCGGCGTATTTATTGCAGCAGCTTCTCCCTCTTTCAAGGAGAAGGACAAGGCGCTTATTGCGTGGTATATCCGTGAGCTGAAGAAATACCCCATCGAAGTGAAGATGAACACAGAGGTAACGGATGTTAAAACACTTGGTGCAGATGAGGTTATTGTGGCAACCGGCGCTGTTGTCAAAAAATCTCCAGAAGAAGTAAAAATTTATATTAATCCCGGTCACGGATCTTATGATGCTAACTGTCGTCCGATGGGAACAGTGAAGCATGGCGCATTTAATTCGTCAAAAATCGATACAACCGGATTTTTTGAGTCAAACACCAATTTGTGGAAGGCGCTTGCGTTGTTCTACAAGTTGAAAGATTATGGTGTGCGTAACACGGCGTCAAATGGCGTGTTTAGCAGTGCCAATAAAAATCAGGGTGTGGTAATGTCGCACAATAAGTGCGGCGTAAACCGTGATTTGGCCGATATTCGTGCCGAAGTGGAAGAATATAAGCCCGATGTTTTCATTTCTATTCACTCAAACGCTTCGCCTGATGGTTCGATTGGTAATAATGAAAATTATCCTTTGCTCATTTATCGCGGCGAAGATTATAAAGCGAATGCAAAACCTGCGTTTGGCGATGCAACATTTGACTATGTAAATGGCAGTTATGCCCTTGGTCAGGCTATTTGGCCACACTTGGCAAGTATTGCGCACGAGCCTTACACCGACGAGTGGAAATCGCAATGGGAGAAAACTCCGCTTGACCCTACTGCAAATGTTCGCGGTGACGTCGATTTCATGTATTACTTGCAGCGTTACATCAACGGCAACACAAGCTACACCACTTCATCGGCTCGCGGCTCGGGAACAACCAACAATTATAGCGGCAAGAAGTATTATGGCTATTATGGAGTTATGAAGCACGGCTATGTCGGCATTCTCTCGGAAGGCTATATGCACACTTATTATCCGTCGGTAAATCGTCACATGAATCGTGATGTGTGTGAAATCGAAGGTATTGCTTATGCTCACGGTATTGCCGATTATTTTGGCTGGGAAAAGGAAAAAGTGGGTTATATCTATGGTATTGTTCGCGACCGTAACACCACCTTTAGCCACACATATTATATTCCTAATCAGAACACCGACGACATTTACAAACCATTGAATAATGTAACCGTATCGCTTTATAAAGACGGCAAATTGGTTGATACATACATTACCGATGACGAGTATAATGGAGCGTTTGTGTTCAAAAACCTCGAACCAGGCGACTATACTCTTGACTATTCATGTGCAGGATATGC
This sequence comes from Muribaculaceae bacterium, assembly GCA_017390185.1. Taxonomy (GTDB): domain Bacteria; phylum Bacteroidota; class Bacteroidia; order Bacteroidales; family Muribaculaceae; genus RGIG4079. Next base: position 10,946 of record JAFPCM010000144.1, on the reverse strand, counting down.
GCCCGCAAGCGAGGCTCTTAAGGCAACTGTCGTAACTGTGAAGGCCAATGAAATTTCTTATCCCAAGGCGTTCCTTTCACAACAGTCTTATTCTCCGACATCGGGTGTGACAATGTCAACTACTCCTGTCACTACTCACTCATGTAGCGGCTGGTATGGCGGCTCGTCAAGCAATAAGATTTATCCCCGTCAAATCGCTGTGTCAAACGATGTGGTATATCTCATCATGGTGGGTGGCTCGCGCATCAGTTATTGGAACGCGGCTACCGGTGCCGACGGTTCATTCTCATATGGTTCGTCGGGTGCTAACGGTCACGGCATTTGTACCGACGACGAGGGTAACCTCATCTTTGCAAGTAGTCCAGGATATTCTAAACGAATGCAGCAAGTAACTGTGCTGCCAAAAAGTTCAGGCCCGGGTGTAGTAGTATCAACAGCCAATGCCAAGAATATCAGCTTGTCGGGCAAATACAATACCGTGCTTGCCGGTAGCAATTCATCGGGCACAACGTCAAACAATACATCGGGTATCACCAACGTGATTCGTGCATCGGGCAACTGTTACAATGGTACGGGTGCTTTGTGGCTCACAAATGGCCGTCAAGTGGTGAAAATACCTATTGTAAACGGTGTGGCTCAAAGCGAGGTCGTTTATACCACTCCATTGACCGACACGTCATTCAGCGGCTCATTTGGCGGCTCGCATAATGAAGAATGGGCTAAAGAAAGTAATTTCTTCCCCTATGCCGATGGTAAATATGTGATGATTAACCGCAACGGTATGTTCTTGTGTACATTGAATGGTAGCGAAGTTGACGGCTTTGAATATGTCGAAAACACTTGGTATCCTTACAATTCATCGGATATTGAATATATTGGCGGACACGAAATAATTGCACACCAAGCAAGTGAAGGGCTTACTCGCAATGGCAAAATCACTGTGATTGACCGCACAACCGGAGCCACTCTTGCATCAGCAATCAATGCTTATGGCTCGGCTGCAACATTGCCCACCGATGCTGCCTCGGTAAATGCATGGTGTGAATTTGACGTCATTGACAACAATACCCTTGCTCTTTATACATATGTGCCCAACAACGGTTTGGCCAAGTATATTATTGACTATTCAAGTTCGCCCGAGGTGGCTTGTGAAAACATCAAGGCTGTGGGTAACATTGACAATGCATATAATCAGAATATCAAGGTGACCTGGACTGCTCCCAAAGCATGGGAAACAACTCCCGACAACTATCTTGTGAAATACAAAACAGTATATACCAATGCCAATGGTCAAGAAGTGGAAAGCGAATGGCAAAATGCCGGCATGACCGAAACAACTGAGTTTGTGCATCAAGGCGTTACTTGGACTGTTGACCAAGATGTTGTGTGTCCTCTTAACTACAAGTATAAGATTATTCCCAATTTCAATTGTTATGACGGTCCAGTGGCCGAGTCAAATGCTGTGGCTATCGACTTTGTCGCTCCATCGCCCGAATTGCAAAACTTTGCAGTAGGTCCCGTGTTTGACAATAGCGGCAATGTTAAGCAATATGACGCAACGGCTCAATGGTTGGGCGTAAATGTCGTAGGCAACACCCGTCTTGCAGTAAGTGGCTATAAAGTGGAATTGTGGGCCGAGGAAGATACCGAACGCGCAAATCCTGTTGCCGAATTTACATTTGCAGTTGATGATGAAAAATATTTTGGCGCAGTTGACCAGTCAACAGGTATTGGCGCAATGCTCAATGCCCAAGGCGAGGCTGTTGCCGGATTGACTTATACCAAAGATAACGATAGGATAACTTTCGACTATGTATGTAGCGATATCGATGTGCTCGTGGCAGACAAGAGTGCTGTTCGCCCATTTGCAATAGAGGTAACTGCACTTTATGCTGATAGCGAAGGAAATGCCTACACTATGAAAGCTAATGCTGAGGCAACTCCCGACTACAGAGGAGAGTTGACAGGTGTCGAAGATGTTGCATTGTTTGATACTATGAAAGTATATCCTGTGCCCGCAACATCGATGGTGACAATCGAGTCGCCCGAGACTATTGCCAAAGTCGAAATCTATTCATTGACAGGCGCATTGGTTAAGTCCGAACCTGGCAACGAAGTATACCAGATGAACCTCTCGGTAGCCGACCTTACTCCCGGCACATATATCCTCGTTGTCAACAACACCCCCATAAAACTTTTCAAAAAGTAAACAATTAAGAGTGAATATAATGAGTTCCGGCTGTGACTGATGAGGTTGCAGCCGGTATTCTTTTATTGTGGGGCGCTGGCGTTTGAAGTGTACTGATTTGTGCCCAAGAAGTTTAAATTTTAATTAAAGTGATATGTGATGATGATATCTCAGTAAAATTTGCTAACTTGCAACACTAATCCAAAAACTAATAGTCATGAAAAAGATTTATACATTAATTGCCTCGATATGTAGCGTTTTGTCGATGAGTGCGACCGACTATTTGGTGTCTGCCGAATATGTGGAGGGCTCGCAGACGGTATATAAGCAACGGATATTTACGTCGGGCGAAACACATTTTCAAACTCTTGCCGAAGTGCTTGACATAGCAAAAGAAGGCGATAATATCTATCTTGCCCCCGGCACTTATGCCGATAATTTTACTATTGGGGTTAATGGACTCTCGATCTATGGAAATAATAGTTGGAAAGATGTGCGTTCAAAAAAACGCGATACGGCAAAAGAATCGGTCATAACCGGAACTGTGACTGTTAATGCCGATAATGTCACACTCAACGGATTGAAGTTTACCGGTGCGGCTCGTGTAGTGAACACTACGGCTCAAAACGGCTCGCCAATCAAAAACATCACATTGAAATATAATCTTGTTCAAGCATCAACTCTTGGCAGTTCAACGCCTGTGATTGCGTTTGGCTCGGTTTACAACAATGCCAATGCCAACGCCGATGTGTCGCAACTCCGCTATGAGAACATTACGATTTCGCATAATGATTTCAATGGAACGGCTGCAACAAACTTTTGCCCGTTTATTAAAATTGGTGGCGGTTATGGAGCTATATTGATTCACGACAATCAGTTTACCGAGGGCGGTAACAGCATTGAGGTGGCCAATTCGCGAGGAAACATCACAATTACAAATAACAAGTTTCTACAGGTTGGTCAATCGTTGTATAATGCCGCTGCTGATGTCAGTTCACGAGGCGGTGCTTTTTGTGTTTACCTTAATCGCAATTCTTTAGCAGGAACAACCAATATAAATGTATCGCATAACGAATTTGACAAGTGTACCGGTCGACAGACTTTATATGCGTTAATTAGATATTATCAAGGCGACAAAAACAATGTTGATTCTTATGTTGTGCCAGTTGGAACAACCGCCAAGATGCAGCGAAATGTGTTTATGAATAAAACATCTTATGCAAGCGGCGATTATAACTATGTGCTTTATTGCAACGATGGTTATATGGGTGATGTGACAGTTGACGCCCGTTATAATTATTTTGACAATAGCGATATGTGTATGGGACATATCAAAATGCCCGGGAAGTCGGCTCAAGAGCGTTTCTATTCAAGCAGTTTCGGATTTTATGATTTCCGTGAGAGCAGTAATGTGTCATATGTGCAGGTGTTAAAAGGTTGGGAAAATCCTCGTAGCAGCCGTGTTGCTCAAAGTTTTGATATCAGCGAGTATGACTTTGATGATGATGGTAATCCATATATGTATTTCAATCACATACAGGAATTGAGTGCGGCAAATAATCTGTCAACTTATGGTTGTCTTGAAGCGCAACTTATTACACGCGTTTACAACACAAATACGACTAACGAAAAACGCGCTCATATTGATGCCATTCATGCCGGCCATGGTTCAAATATGGTCATTTTCCGCTACAAAGATGCCAATTGGGTGTGTTGTGGAGGTAACGGAAAGGCTAATTCAACAGGAGAAAGTTGTCTTTCAAACGGTATAACAATGTTCCCATATCACAGCGCTAATCTTAAAGCGACCAATCCGTCGAAGGTGGACTGTGGTGAAGGATCGACTTCATTTACCGACATTAACAAAAAGACACGACCTATATATCATTTTGTTACCGATAATGAGTTGAAAAGTTCGTCATGGTATGGCCACTGTCCCGCTATAGATGAGACATCGCGATATCTTGCTGTATTGTCGCGCAAAAAAGGTGGGCCAATGTGTGTTGAGGTTTATGACTTAGATGAGATGATTAATCACATGATGAATGGTGCAGCTCGTCCGGCAACAATACGCTCGTTCCAGATTGAAAAGGGCGCTGACCCTTATGATAAAATCACTGGTGACAACGGCTTCTGGACTTGGGACCATCAGGGATTTACCATTTCGGGCGACTATATCTACTTTATGGAAGGTTGTGGTGTTGAAAATGCCGCATCAATAGATGGCAAGCCCACTGTGATTTTCCACGCATATAATTGGCGCACCGGAAAATCTCATTTGCGCCGACAAGTCAAGGCGAGTGTAATTATGTCAATGTCACATGGTGAGCCCGAGGGTATAAAAATTCGACGTGCTGCCAATGGCCGTCCGTTTATGTATCTCAACATTGCTAATGGCCCTGGCGGTGACCGAAATGTGAATTTGGTTAGATATACCAATTATTATAAAGGTGCATCGTTGCCATACGGTATTGATTTGCCTTTGTCAAAAGGAAAGATTGTGCCGGCCGAAACGACATTGTCGTTTAACACTGCTACATCAGAAAGCAAGACGCTTAAACTGACCAATACTTATCTGAAAGGCGATTTATCTGTGACAATATCGGGTGATAATGCCGAGTATTTTACTGTTGCGACCAAGGCGATAAATGCTCTTTCAAACTCTTCGACATTAACCGTGACATATAATCCGGTAAACCCCACAAGCAACACTCACAATGCTGTGTTGCGCATTTCGTCAACCTATGCTGATGATGTGATTATTCCCATCACGGCCACATACAGCGGCGGATTGATTACCGGGGTGGAAAATGTTGCCGTTGATAATATCGCTGAGCCGATTGTGAAGTATTACAACATTAACGGCGTGGAGGTCAAAGAACCGTCAAAAGGGTTGTTTATTAAAACCGACGGCAAAAAAACGACAAAGGTGATTGTAAAATAATAGTGCCTACAAAAAAACAAACGGCTGTAACCTCGATGGGTTGCAGCCGTTTGCTGTATGGATTAGCGGCAATGTGTTGCCGTTATTTTACGATTACTTTTTGAATGATGTTGTCGGCTTTGACAATATAGAAGCCTTTGGGCAGATTGCCTATATGGTTTGTGCCGCAAGCAACGGATAAGGTCTTAGACATGCCATCTGCGCTGATAATTGACACCATTGTGTCGTGGTCAGAATTGATGATTATCGCTCCATTGTGAACAGTGATGTTTAAAGGATTGCTTGTTACAATGTCACATACTCCCGATTCTTTCCAGCCGTTATAATTGTAAACGCCATTGTTTTTCAATGCAAAGTCGGCGGTTTGATTTGAGCCGTTGCCATTGCCGTTATTGAAAATTACCATGGGGGTTATGAGGTTGTCGGTAGTTGTAAACGACATTTCCCACATGCCGTTGCTGTTTTTTGTCATAGGCGAGCCTGGCCAACTTCCGATATAGGTTTTGTTGCCGTTGTCGGCGTCCCACACATAGGCATAGACGGTCGCAGTGCCCCAATTTGTGTCGTTGTAATAGAACGCCCACTTGTTTTCGGGTTTGGGCTCGTTGTTGCCGCCTTGATTGCCACCTTGATATTCATCAATGGTTTTGCCGGTATAACCCGAGATGGTGTATACGCCATTGTTGACCCAAGAGAGGTCGGCGGTCTTAGATGAGCTACCATTGTTGAAAATGATCATTGGCGAGGTGACATTTGTGCTTGCTGTTGCTACGTAATATCCCGATTTGCTGTCGATAGACAAGTTTGAACCAGGCCATGCACCCAACATTTCGCTATTGTCATTAGGATTCCAAGCGTAGGCAAATACACTTGACCAATTGCTAACGGTGTTGTCAAAATAAGCGGTAAATTCTTTTTCGGTGCCGCCCGATGTGCCGCCCGAAGGAAGGTCGGGGAGTGTTGATTCGTCAAAATTATATACTACAGCGATGCCGGTTGAGCCGATTGACCCTGAAATGTTAGATGAGGTTACGGTCCAAGTGTTACCGGTCAGACGGTCTTTGTAAGTGCCTGGGGCAACAGTATTGCCACCATTAGAAATTGACACAGCGCCACTGCCCGACGCTTTGACAATAACCACACCTTTCTCGCGACACACGGCCATAGCACCGTTTTCACACACATAGTGCTCTTTTTGTCCGATCATGGCATTGTGGAATTGGTTAACGGCTATCACTTCAGCATTTTTGAAATCGGTTTTACCCTTTTGTCCGAGGCGAATAGAGCGTTTGTCGGTAGAGTTGGGGCGTGAAAAGTAAAGCGCAGTTGAAGAGCCGCGGGCTGCCAAAAGTGCATAAGTGCGGTTGATGTGGTTGACCGATGCACTGCGAGAGTCGGTGCCATATTCGCCGTTGTTTGAATAGGTGTCGTGGCTTTCGGCCCAATAAACAATCTTGTTGCTTGCAACGCCGCGTGCTTCCCAGTTTGAGGCATTGCTATAAGTGCGGCCGCCTTGAATTGACTCGCGCAACCACTTGCCATATTCATCGTCGGTAACCGAGATATAGTTTGTGTATTCTTTCATGAGTTTTGTTGCTTCGGCATCGCCGTTGTTGGTGGGTCCGACGAGAATTTCGCCATAGTGCCACACGCCTGAATTTTTGGTGACTGCGTCCCAAAAATCGCAACCCTCAGAAGGAAGTCCGATATGTTTGGCTGCGTCCCAACGAATTCCGTCAACGCCATAAGACTTCAACTCGTCGACATAATCGCGCACGGCATTGTAAACGGTTGCGTGCTCAGAGTTGATGTCTCGCATACCGATGTCGCCATGAGTGATTTGCCAGCGGTTGTTGTAGCTGATGTTGCTGCCGTGAGTGTGCCAATACTCGTCGTTGTGCCAACGAGAGGCTACATAGCTCATAGAGCCGTTGAGGTGATTTGAAACGACATCGACAATCACTTTGATGCCATATTTTTCGGCCTCAGCACAAAGGTCTTTCAAATCTTGTTTTGAGCCAAGACCACCGTCGGCAAAGACAAAGTCGCGAGGTTGATAGGCAAAATACCACTCGGCATTTGATGCGGCATTGCCTTGGCTTGGCGATGTTTGAACCGAGGTGAAACCCGCTGCGGCGATATTGGGTAATTCTTCTTTGATTTGGTTGAACGACCAGTCAAAACAGTGCAAAATTGTTCCGTCTTGGCAATTGTCGGCAAGACCATAACTGTTGGTTGCAGTCGCGCTTAACGCAAAGCACAACGACACAAAAGCAAGTGCTCGTGATAGTGTTTTGTTCATGAATGTATCTGTAAGTATGATTGAAATCTATAATAATTTGCAAAGATAGTTAAAAAATAGCATTTAGGCGGTGATTTAAAGGCTTTTGTTGGAAAAGAATTGAAGGGATAGGCATTGATGTTGCGGCTGTCAATTTGAGTTTAATAGTTGTCACACTCATTTATTTTGGGTAAATTTGCGAGGAATTAATCTGATAAACGGCAAAGCGAAAAAAGTATGGCAGACATCAAGATTTTATTGTCAAAAACACTAAGGTTGTTAATGTCACCAATTGTGAGAAATCTACACTATTTAGTTGTCATATTTTTGTTGACAACGGTTTTTGAGGTGTATTTCTTTTGTGGAAGGGGCGAATATGTATCTGCGGCAACAATAGCTATGGGCAAGTTGCTGTTTAGCTATTTATGGGTGTTGCCGTTAGGCCTCAATTGGAAATGGCTGAAAAAAATATATACGGCAGCATTGTTATTTGTTGTCATTTCCTTTAGTATCGTTCAAGGTTTTTGTGTGACAAAATTGGGCGCATTATTTAATGATAATTTTGTGGCAATGATTAAGGGCAGCAATCTGACCGAGGCAATGGAATTTTTTGAAAATTACGGGATACATGAAACCGTGTTGTTATCGATTGTTGCAATAATAGCATTGGTTGCGATATTCTTTGGCGTCAGAAAAATACAAGATAAGGTGCCCAAATGGATGAGGATGATTATTTTGTTGGCAATTGTTGCTTCGGCTGTATTGGTGTGTCGCACTCATTCGACATGGTCAAACTACACTATTATCGGGAAATGTTTGATGCTTGCCGAGAAAACCGAGAACTATGATTATAAAGACTATTATAGCGACTTGAATTTGGCGACAATACACAACGATGCCCCTAAAAACATTGTGTTGATAATTGGGGAGTCGTTGTCGCGCCAGCATTGCCAATTGTTTGGCTATGAACAGAACAATCAGCCCTGTCTTTCAAAACTCAAGGACGATTCATTGCTATATACCTTTGACAAGGTGAGATCGGTAGATGTTGTTACGACACTGAATTTTAAAGGCTTTATGTCAACCTATGATCCTGCCCGGCATGATAAAGAAGAATGGTATAAGCACACAACTTTTATAGAGGTCATGCAAAAGTGTGGTTATGCCACTCATTGGATATCAAATCACAGTAAAAAAGGATTTCATGACAATATAATCGGACGCTATGCCGATTTGTGCGATACATTGCATTATAACGATTGGTATAGTTCTTCCTATAATTATGTAAAATATGATGAATCGCTGTTGGCGCCGATTGAAGATTTCAAAAACAAAGCGACCAAAGAGCGCAATTTCTATGTGTGTCATTTGATGGGCTCTCACTATTCGTTCTCAAGTAGGTATCCCGAACAATATTCCCAATACACCCCACAAGATTACGCCCATATTCCCGAAAACCAAAGAGAAAGAACGGCAGAATATGACAACTCAGTGTTGTATAACGATCATGTCGTTTCGTCAATTATTGAAATGTTCGCCGACGAAGATGCTGTAGTTGTGTATTTCTCCGACCACGGCTTGGACTTGTATTATAGCAGCGACAACTATTGTGGACACTCAACGACGGCAAAGGGTAATGAATATGCCGTGCAGATTCCGTTTATGATATATACGAGTGAGCAATATAAGCAACGTTGCCCCGAAATAATCGCGAAAATGCGAAAAAATGAGCATGCTGAATATTGTACTGCCGACTTGATATATCTATTGATGGATATTGTTGGCGTCGATTTTGCCGATGCCCCCCAAGTCAAAAACCACACCCTGCTCAAAATGCAATCTTTGCAAAGTGAAATAACCAAGTCAGTTAATAATTAAACAACCGATAATGAAAAAGATATTTTTTCTTCTTGCCGGTATATTGTTGGCGGTGCTGATGATTGTCGCATACATTTTGGTGGATGATAATCAAGAAATCACAAATCAAGATTCAGCAAACCCTTATGAAGTAGCGAGTGATGTACAACTCCCCATGAATGCCTTTCTTGATAATATTCCTGAAGAATATGCAGCCCTCAAAGAGCCGTTGGCAGGAGCCTTTGGTATGCGCGAAAAGGCGATTTCACAAGAGTTGGGCAATCAGAACGTCCAGATAGGATTTCGCAAGATAACCTATCGATACCCAAGCACCGATGTGAAAGGCAACCCGATCACACTCTCATCTGCCGCTTTTTGGTTGGGCTATTTCGCTGACGGGGTGTGGAGCAACCTCAGCCCCGAAAATATTTGCCTAATGGAGCACTACACAATCACTAGTGATGCCGAGACTCCCAGCAATGCATTTGCTCTTGAGATGTTCATGACAGGCAACACTCTCACCATTATGCCCGACTATATTGGCTATGGTGCTACAAAAGAATTGCCACATCCTTACCTGAATCACGATGTGTGTGCCATTAACTCCATCGATGCTTTGACTGCAGGATATGCCCTCTTCAGCGATAGCGTGGCGAGCGGAATGTCGCAAGATTGGAAACTCTATCTTGCTGGTGCGTCGCAAGGTGCCGCCAATGCCATTGCCGTGCATAAACATATGGATACTAATCCCGAACTTGCAGCCAAATGGAACTTTACGTCGTCAAACTGCTCATCTGGACCATATAGCCCGGTCGTGACGATTGACAAATATCTCACTGACGGCAAAGTCACATACCCGGTAGTATTTCCGTTGGTGATGAAAACCATGTTTGATTCATATCCCGAGATTATGAACGGTTTCACTGAGGATATGGCCTACTCACAAAACTACCTTGCCTTTAAAGCCGAAATTGATTCAATGATTGCCGGCAAGGAGCACAATACGGCAGCCATCAACCAAGTGTTTATGGAAAAAGTGAGAAAGACCGTTGATGCCAATCTGGCCGACAATGAGATATATCTTGTCGATATACTCAGCCCCGAGATGTTGAACAAGGAATCGGCACTTTGCAAGGCGCTTTATCTCTGTTTGGAAAAGAACGACTTGACCAAAGGGTGGACCCCCGTGCATCCGATGAAACTCCATTATTCGCCATTAGATGCGGTTGTCCCTCAAGAGAATAGCCTCGCCATACAAGAAGCCTTTGGAAGCGATGTGGTCAAACTCGAGCAATCATCAACACCCGCCGACCACGCCACAACATGCAGCCTTTGGATGGTCGACCTCTTCAGCAAAGGATTCTGACAACAAGCAAAATGTGATATGAAAAATGGATTCAGTAGAAATAACAAAGCCTATCCGAAGATAGGCTTTATGTTTATATTCCAAGAATTTAGAAGTTAGTCTGCTAATGGAGTTTTGCAAGGATTGTATATAGTTAATCCTAAATCAAGTTCTTTAGATAAATCGCGAAGAAATCTCGCCATATTCAACGCAGAGAAATCACTAACGACATAATACCCACCAATAAATTCTTGTTTATATCCACCTTCTTCAAGAACTTTATTCCATTCTTTTCTCATAATTGGTTGTAATACCAATTCACCTGGTGCGT
>JAFPCM010000143.1 GCA_017390185.1 Muribaculaceae bacterium | reverse complement strand
GAGGCGTGATGGCTTGTTCCAAGAGATTGGCATCAAGATTATAAGTTGCCAAATCGGGCTCGACAAACACGGGCACCAAACCGTTGTCGGTCACTGCAAGCACCGATGCTATATAAGTGTCGGCCGGCACAATCACCTCATCGCCGGGAGCCATCGTCCCCATTTCGATATAGGCACGGAATATGAGTCGCAGTGCATCAAGACCGTTACTCACACCGATTGCCGCTTTGGCTTGGCAGATACCGGCCAAAGTGTTTTCGAGTTGTTCCACCTCGCTGCCGCCTATGTAACGGCCGCTGTCAATAACACGACACACGGCCTCTTTGATAGCTGACGCATATTCGCGGTTGACCTCTCCTAAATCAAGAAATGTATATTGCTTCATTATCAGTTGCTATTTACTGCGTTTTGATGCCGTCAAAGCCAAAAACTCATCATACTCGCGCACATAGTCGTCTTCGCTATAGCACTCTGACGTAAGCACCAAGCACACCGACCCCGACGAAAAATCATTGATTTCACGCCACAGTCCGGCCGGTACATAAAGAGCCTTGTAAGGTCGGTTGAGTTGAAACGCACGCGACTCAGCGCCATCGTTCAACACCACAGTAAAACAACCGCTGACTGCGATTATCAACGACTGGTTTTCGCAGTGGGCATGGCCTCCGCGCTCAGCGTCACCGGGAATATCATACAGATAATAGACCCGTTTGATGTCAAAAGGCATTGTTCCATCGTTCTCAACCACCGACAATGCCCCGTTTTCATGGGCATTCTTCTCGAGTTGAATTATTCGGCAGTCATTTACCGTCGAGTTTGCAAATATTTCTGCTTTATTCATCATTTGACAGTTGACTTAAATTCATCAAAACTGTGAATATAATCATCGGGACTATACAATGTTGACGACAACACCATCGCCACGGCATTGGTCGAAAAGTTATCAATCTCACGCCAAGTCATGGGAGGCACATACAGTCCGTAATATGAACGGCTCAAATGAAAGCGTTTCTGCTCCACGCCGTCGTTCAGCACCACGTCAAAACTGCCCGAGAGTGCCACAATAAACTCCTCTTGGGTGCGAAATGCATGGCCATCGCGATTGCGACCGCCGGGCACATCATAGATCCAATAGGCGCGCTTTATATCAAACGGAATTTGGTCGCTATTTTGTATAAACGACAAGTTACCGCGGGCGTCACACACCTTGGGCAATTCTATCAATCGGGCTTGACTTAACGACATAACTTATTGGTATTTATAGCGTTTAATGGAGCGTTTGGGTGTTTTTTCAAACTCATTTGCTACCAACTGAATGCGGTCGATTTTTTCATATGGCGCAACAAGTTTGTTCAACTCTGTGCGAACGCGCTCCATCACTTCGGGCAAAGCATCGGTCGTAACGCCGCCCTCGTCCATCTCATCATAATTTGGATAAACCAATGCCACAAGATGCTTGCCGCGTTCCACTACAAGGCTTTCGCCCACATAAAGCATATTATTGAGTTTTGCCTCGATTTCTTCAGGATAGATGTTCTGACCATTGGCGGTCAAAATCATTGTTTTATATCGGCCTTTGATAAAGATAGTGCCGTCGGCACTGCGAGTACCCATATCGCCAGTGTGCAACCAGCCCTCGCTGTCAATAACTTCGGCAGTAGCATCGGGTCGCTTGTAGTAACCCTTCATCACATTCTCGCCACGAACACATATCTCGCCGGGAATATTCTCGGGATCGGGGCCATCAATGCGGCTTTCCATAATGGGCAATGTGCGGCCCGACGACATGCATTGGAATTGTCGCCAGGGGGTGTGGCTTATGAGCGGGCCACACTCGGTCATACCATAGCCAACGGTAAAGGGGAACTTGATGCGATGCAAGAAATCTTCAACCTCATGATTGAGGGGAGCACCGCCAATGATAACCTCTTCAAACTCGCCGCCAAAGGCTTCAACCAATCGACGACGAATGCGTGCACAAATGGCCGCGTCCAAGAACGGAATGGCCAACGCCCAGCGCATAGCCTGCTTGGTTATCATGGGCAATATCTGATTGCGATATATCTTTTCGATTACAAGAGGCACGCAAAGCACCAAATTGGGGCGTATCTCGCTCATGGCTTTGAGCAACAATTTAGGCGACGGCAATCGGCCAAACAACGTGATGTGTGAACCTACAGCCAATGGTGTCAACAAGTCAAACGCACAACCATAAGCATGAGCCAAGGGCAAGAAAGACAAACACTTTGAACCTGAGTAGTGCAAACGCGACTGTATGCCATACACTACATTGCCACACAGATTATTAAGCGTAAGCATCACACCTTTTGAAAAGCCTGTTGTGCCCGAAGTATAGTTGATTACCGCAAGCGAGTCGGGCGACAACTGCGGGTATACCACATGCTTCGGTTCAAACTCTTCGCCATATTTTGCATTAAACAATGAGGGTATATTTTCATAAATTTTGGCAACCACATCCGACGGAGCGTCATCAACATCTCGCTCGGCAAGCACCGATTTTCCTTCAAGCGAAAAAGCAGCCTTGAGTTTGGGCATTTTCTCAAACTCAAATGTTTCCCACAAATTGTTTGAAACAAACAATAAGTCGGCATCAGAGTGGTTTATAATGTGTTGTGCATCTCGAGGGTTAAACTCTTGCAACACCGGCACAATAACAGCACCGTATGTGATTGTCGACATAAACACGGTGACCCATGTCGTTGTGTTTTTGCCCATTAGCGCAATTTTATCGCCGGGTTTGATGCCCAACTGCTCAAACAACAAATGATAATAAGCTACAGCCTTGGCAAAATCGCCATAGGTCATTGTCTCTTTTGTGATATAATCGGTTAATGCCGGAAGTGACCAATGGTCTTTGAAACTATCTGCATATATTGACAATAAGTTCTCTTTGAGCATATTACTTGTTTTTTTAAGTTTTTCATCGCAAGATTTAATCGGGTCGCGGCATTCTTACATTCAAAACCGAAACGACCATCTTATGCCTTACAACTACAAAGGAAACAAATATCTGATGATTATGCAAATTTTTCATTGCCTAAATGCACAATCTACCTCTTTTTGTGCAATTTTTGCAAACCTCAAATCGCAACCCCAATCCGCAATTTAATTCAGTTGCTTGCTAGCCCAAATGATAGGCCTAAAAAAAGAGGTCAGACGCTGTGTCTGACCTCAATTAGTTTTCATGCAGTTTTACGTAAAAGCATTTCCGTCGCTTCTTCGGTCACGACCTCACTATCGGCAGCGAGTGCCGACACTCGCAATGCCCAATAAAATGCCTTGTCTGCATCTGCAGTCACCCCATATCCTTTACTATAGGCCACTGCCACGCGCTTCATAGCCTCGACGACACCTTGCTTGGCTGCCTGACGATACCAACGGAACGCTCGACGAGCATCGTCCGATTTGCGATAAGACTCGGCCAATGCATATGCCGCTTGTGCATTGCCGTTGAGCGCTGCCTTAAGCATTATTCGACGTGCCGCAACAGCATCATCTTTTAGAGATTGCACACCATTGGCTTGCCACTTGTCAGTAGCATTTTGGTTAGTCACTACAAAAGCCTGGGGAAGAATTTTTGTTTCCATAATTGTAGAAATTAAGAGTTAACGGTTTAAATTGTTGTGAATTTCATAGGCAAAGATATAACGAATAACCTTAACATCCAAATATTTTTGCGTAAATTTTCCACACAAATATTTTTTTTGTTCTCAGACCCGACATCTAAAACAAACCGCACTTGGAAATTCATCCTTCATATCGGGCATAGACCAACGAAATGCCATGAACAAAAAACGGGCGAGAATCCTCGCCCGTTACAACTATTTTTGCTGATACTGGTTATTTCACCAATACTTTTTGTGCTTTATCACCTTGTTTCTTGACATAGATGCCAGGAGTGAGATTATCGGCATTAACCTTAACGCCATAGAGATTGAAATACTCAACTGCGCCTTCAAAGGCATCGGCGTCAATACCATCAATGCTTGTCACCGATGCGTCAACAATTTCATAAGCCGACACGCCATTGCCGGGCACATATATATATAAGCGCACTTTACCCGCATGGTCAATCACATAATCGGCTTCGCAATGATATGTCACGCTATTGACTGTACCCATACCATTTTGTGGCAATACCCACAACTCTCTCATGCCCGAGTATGTGAGGTCACTGTTTGTAATCACGGCTTTAAGAGTCTGGCCGGGATTGGTATAATTGTCACCGTTGGCAAACACAACCACCTTGTTGTTACCGAGGGGGAATATTGTTCCGCCATTATTGGCAGTTGATTCGGGAGCAACAGCGGCATTGGCTATAAACGAGCCTTCGCGACTTCCGCTGGGGAATGAATAGCGAGTCATTCCGGTTGAAGCGCCGTCAACAAACACGTCATTAGCCGCAACAGGGAACACCGTGGGAGCAAGGCCAAACGATGTCGCATTGGCAGGATAATAGCCTTGTGCAGTCGCCATCGTTTCGGTCACTGTGCCGTTGTTGATAGCCCAACGAACGATGTTGCCAGTATCTTTTGCTACCGCAAACACATAGAAATTGCCTTTGGTGGCTTGGCCCAACAGTGCCACATGGTCAAAGCGGCCTTTGGGTTGTTTTGTCGATGACAAGCGCGCAACCTCTGTCACAGCCCCTGTTTCAAGATTTACGTGGTGAATAATCAAAGGAGCCTCTTCGGTAACAGTGAGGTTAGAGATGAACACCTCGCCGTCTGAGTCCTTCATGATATTGTTACATGGGTAATATTTTACAGATGCCGCACTGCCGAGAGTCAATCGGCCCATATGTTCGCCTGTAAACGCGTTATATTTTTCAAAGAACGCTGTGGCTGTGGCACTGTTTTCGGTGCGACCCGACAAGTACACATAGTCACCTACAGCAACCATACCGCGGTTTAACGAGCCTGAGCTTGCAAAGACAATATTCTTATATCCGGTGCGAACCGAGCGCATCCACAAGTTGCGAATTTCAATATTACCTACAGGCGAATAATTACCGTCATCATACTTAATTGTATATCCCGACTCATAGTTGCCGACACCGGTATTAGTTATTACAAACATCCGTGCATCAGAGGGAGTGTCAAGCACATACTTGCCCTTGCCAATCACTCGCCAATAGTGAGTTCCTTTACCGATAGTTGAGGCGGGAACTGTCAAGGTCAAGTCAGCAGTTTCGGCAAGAGTCTTGGTTGTTGCGGCAGCAAACGCCTGTGTGCTTGATACCTGAACAACAAAACTTGTAAAGTCATCGTCTCCGCTTTTCCATGTAAATGTGACTTCATTTTCAAGGTCTTCGCCATCAGCGGGGGCAACCAAAGTGGGTTTTGTGCCCATTGTGCGAGCAGGCGACTTGAATGAAGCGATGTCGCTCGACTCTTCAAGCTTGCCCGGTTGATGAGAAACCACTTTCCAATAGTAAGCCGTATTATCTTTAAAATCGGCAATTTCACCAAGGTCAACAACTACCGAAGAATTATTCAAGGATGTTGCACTATATTTTATCGATGTGCAATTTGCATCGCTACCGATATACAAGTCATAAGTACCATTTTCAATAGCCGACCATGAGAACTGCTGATTCCATGTTGTTGCAACACCTCCAACGGGCGATATAAGTGTTACCTTTTCGGCATTGCCCTCGGGATAACCAACGATTGCAGCCGCATGCTCTTTGCCATAGCCGTCATAAACACACACTGCATACCAATAATTTGACAACTTGCTGCTGTCGAGAGTAAATGATGGTGCATAAGTAACACCTTGGAGATATTGACCATCAAATCCGTCGGTTGTCATTGCTGCATCACGCGATACCGACATAGGCACAGCATAAACTGTATAGCGAATTGTTGACAAACCGTCGGTAACGGCGTTCCATGTCAATTTGCCATTGTTATTTGCCAAATTGCTTACAGCGCCATAAGTGGGCGATTGTTTCCAGTCAACCACGGGAACCAACGATTTTGCGGGGAAACAGTTCTTGGCAACATAGTCGGCGTGATTGGCAAACGTGCCGCGGAAATATGTAATACTGTAAAAGTTTGAGCCGAATGCGTCAAGGCCATACTCGGCAGCATATTGGCGTGATTGTTTCACATTTTCGACATGCTGTTCCCAGTGTGCTTGAGTATTTTCCAACTCAGTTTGATAGCCCATTGATTGAGCCAAGTCATAGATATTCACACTGATGTTGCAATGCACATTACCAAAGTGTTTGGCAAGGCTATACCACCATTTTGAAATTGTGCCGAAGGGAGCCAAGCGGTGGTCGTTGTGCCAATAAATCTGAGGAGACACAAAGTCAACGATGTGCTTACTCATCCACGACAAGGGATCGCTATAAAGTGATGCATATTGAGTGTCATAACCGTTTTTCCAAATTGAAAGGCCATATTTGCTTGCCGATGCACCTGCAGTTCCTGGAGGGGCGATACCAAAACGCACTTCCGGACGGGTTTCTTGCACCATATTATACACATCGGTAACCATCTTGTCAACATTTTCACGGCGCCAATCGGCAATTGACAATGTTGTGCCACTGTTTTTCCACAACTGATAGTCGGGGGCGGTAGAGTCTTCGGTTGTGCCACCTGTGGGATAAAAATAGTCATCAAAAATCATACCCTCAACCGAGTAGTTGGTGATGATTTCTTTACACACCTTGACAATATGGTCGCGGGTTTCTTTCAAACCGGGGTTCAACACTGTGAAAGTGCCATTAGTAATTAGCCAACCTTTGTTTTTCACATCGTTGTCAAATGCAGTGTTCCAGGTAGAAGTTGTGCCTGTGCTTGACCAGCGATAGGGATTGACCCATGCATATACCTCAATACCGCGCTTGTGACATTCCTCAACCATAAACGCCAAGGGGTCCCAACCGGGATCTGTGCCACGAGTGCCGGTCAAATAACTTGACCAAGGCTCATAACTTGATTTATACATCGCATCGCACATACTACGCACCTGAAAACAGATTGTTGTCAAGTTCATCGCCTCCATGCGATCGAGATAATCAATCAAATCGGCTTTTTGTGATTGTACTATCGATGCCGATGTCCCTTTTGTTTTGGGCCAGTCAATATTTGCAACTGTCGCAATCCACACCGAACGCATTTCGCGTTTTACAGTCTCTGCCACACTCATATTGGCAGTAAAAATCAGTAACAAGGCTAACAAAAGCCATTTCTTCGATTTAAGCATTTCTTTATTTTTATTTTTTATTATTTCATGGTTGAGATGAGTCTTTCGGCCTTTTTTAGGCGCAACTTTTCTAACAATCGGCAAAATTAGTCATATTATTTTAATCTAATGACAAATTTGCCCATTTTTCTCATTTATTTGCAGTTGTTATGTCATCGCCATCATCAAGAGCGAGGAAAGGTTTTGGGAAGATGAGGACAAGCGAGGCAATGACAACGAAGCCATTACCGAGATGCCCGAAAACTTTGACAAATGGGCATCGCTGAACCAAGACCGAATTGCTCGTGCCGAGCAACGAGGCACTTTGCCCTATTTCGTGCGTGACAACCGAGAACGAGTGAAACAAAGTATTGACGAAAGATTACACAGGTATTGATGACAAGATTGGTGGAATATTGGAATCATTGTACAAGAGCAAAGAAAAATGGAGAATAAAGGAAGTCTTTGGCTTTATTGAACTCGCCGACTTTGAAACAAAACTAAAAATCCTCCCATAATGTTTTAAGCATTTCATCATTCTCTACTTTCTGCCAATATTTATTGGCCTTATCTTTTTCTCCTCTCATAGCAAAAAGCAACCCGAGTTGGTAGTTGATGCTATCATTTGATTTCATATAGTCATGGTAATATTTCATAAAATGAGATTCTCCTTTAAACCCAAATCTTTTCCACTCTTGTTCGGTGGGATTGTAATCTAAAATCGTTTCAATATGTTTTTCCATAATCCTGTAATTTTATACACAAAAATAACAAAAAGCCTACATATATGCAACATTTTCACCCCTTTAATCACCTGACAATTAAAGGACTTTGATCAAATTTGCGAGTAAAGTCACGCAGGGAACCTCAAAATTGCCTTGCTTATAAAAGGCCTCAATTTTTCTCAAGATGAGAAAATATTGCAAGAGCATTGGCCGATGTAGCCACCACAAAGCCTAAAAATATGAAAATCAACTAACCACAATTACACCGTAATACTTCAATTATTCAATACAAAATATTATCTTTGTAGACTGAAATAAATTTGAATAATAAAAACTCACTACATAATGGAAAAGAAATTCAAAAGAACCCTCATTACAACTGCTCTCCCCTATGCCAACGGTCCGGTGCACATCGGCCACCTGGCAGGTGTTTATGTTCCCGCCGATATCTATGCCCGCTATATGCGCATGCGTGGCGAGGACGTAGTCATGATTGGAGGTAGCGACGAGCACGGTGTGCCCATCACCATCAAAGCGCGCGGCGAAGGCGTTACACCTCAAGACATCGTTGACCGTTACCACTCTATCATCAAAGAGTCAATGAAAGGGCTCGGCATTTCTTTTGACGTATATTCTCGCACCACTTCGGCCATGCACCGCGAAACTGCAAGCGAGTTTTTCCGCCGCCTCTATGACAAAGGCGAGTTTGTCGAAAAAACATCTATGCAGCTTTATGACGAAAAAGCCAACCAGTTCCTGGCCGACCGTTATGTAACCGGCGAATGCCCCCACTGTCACAACGAGCGCGCTTATGGCGACCAATGTGAAGCTTGCGGTACATCTCTCAACGCAACCGACCTCATCAACCCCAAGAGCGCAATCACCGGCAATACTCCCGTGCTTAAAGAAACAAAGCACTGGTATTTGCCCCTCGACAAATGGGAACCCGCTTTGAGCAAATGGATTCTCGAAGGCCACAAAGAATGGAAAACCAATGTATATGGCCAATGTAAATCGTGGATCGACATGGGCTTGCAACCCCGTGCCGTGAGCCGCGACCTTGATTGGGGCGTACCCGTTCCCGTTGAAGGCGCCGACGGCAAAGTGCTCTATGTGTGGTTTGACGCCCCCATCGGCTATATCTCAAACACAAAGGAAATTCTCCCCGACACTTGGCAAACATACTGGAAAGACCCCGAAACACGCATCATCAACTTTATCGGCAAAGACAACATCGTGTTTCACTGCATCGTCTTCCCCGCTATGCTCATGGCTTATGGCGACAATTTCCAATTACCCGACAATGTTCCTGCCAACGAGTTCCTCAACCTCGAAGGCGACAAAATCTCAACCTCACGCAACTGGGCTGTGTGGTTGCACGAATATCTCGTTGACTTCCCCGGCAAACAAGACGTGTTGCGCTATGTGCTCACTGCCAACGCTCCCGAAACAAAAGACAACGACTTTACATGGCGCGATTTCCAAGCTCGCAACAACAACGAGCTCGTGGCAATCCTCGGCAACTTCGTTAACCGCGCCATCGTTCTCACCCACAAGTTCTTTGAAGGTAAAGCACCCTCACAAGGAGCTCTCACCGACACCGACACTCAACTCTTTGCCGATATTGCCAAGGCCAAAGAATCGCTCAGCGCAAACCTTGACACTTTCCACTTCCGCGAAGCTCTCAAAGACGCGATGGAAATTGCCCGCCTCGGCAACCGCTACCTCCAGGAAACAGAACCCTGGAAACTTGCCAAAACCGACATGGATCGCGTGGCAACTATTATGAACGTCGCATTGCAAATTTGCGGTAACATTGCCATCGCATTTGGGCCATTCTTGCCATTCATGTCAGAGAAGCTCCGCTCAATGCTAAATATGGATGCCATTTCATGGGACGACCTCGGCAAGAGCGGCCTTATTGCAGCCGACACCGCTATCGCTCCAGCCGAATTCCTCTTTGAGAAAATCGAAGATGACGCTATCGACGCTCAAATCCAACGCCTCGAACGCATCAAAGAAGAAAACCGCGTTAAAGGGTTCAAAGCTGCTCCCCAAATGGAAAATGTCGACTTTGAAACATTCATGAAAGCCGACTTGCGAGTGGGCACTGTGCTTGAATGCAAAAAAGTTCCCAAAGCCGACAAACTTCTTCAATTCCTCATTGACGACGGCATGGGTACTCGCACCATCGTTTCGGGCATTGCCAAATACTACAATCCCGAAGACCTCGTTGGCAAACAAGTATGTTTCATTGCCAACCTCGCTCCCCGCAAACTCAAAGGAATTGAATCACAAGGCATGATTCTCTCAGCCGAAAACGCCGACGGCAGCCTTGTCGTTATGGGCCCCTCGGCTCCAGTAGTTCCTGGCGCACAAGTAAAATAACGCAACACCGCCACACTATGGGCAAAGACAAGAAACCAAGAATTCTCATTATATATACCGGAGGCACTATCGGGATGATTGAAAATCCCGATACGCGCTCTCTGCAACCATTTGACTTTACCCATCTTATCGATAACGTGCCAAAAATCAAGAAACTTGACTATGTTATCGATAACATTCAATTCAACCCTCCCATCGACTCGTCGGACATGAGCCCCCAGCATTGGGTTGACATTGCACGACACATCGACAACAACTATGACCGTTTTGACGGATTTGTTGTGTTGCACGGAACAGACACCATGGCCTATACCGCCTCGGCACTATCGTTCATGCTCGAAAATCTGCACAAACCCGTCATCATCACCGGCTCACAGCTTCCCATTGGCGAAGTGCGCACCGATGGCGAGGAAAACCTCATCACCGCCCTGCAAATTGCGGCCGCTACCGACATCAACGGCAACCCGATGGTGAGAGAAGTCGCCATTTTGTTTGAAAACTATTTGTGGCGAGGCAACCGCTCAACCAAAATGAGTGCCGACAACTTTAACGCATTCAAGAGCAACAACTACCCCTCGCTTGCCAAAATCGGCTTAGGCATACATTTCAACGAAGAAGCCTTGTGGCGCACCAAGTCTATACGCCCGCTCAAAGTGCAATATAGTCTTGACAACGCAGTAATGGTGCTTGACCTCATTCCGGGCATCACCGAGCAGGTGTTGCGCTACCAACTTGCCACTCCTGGCATCAAGGGCATAGTATTAAAGACCTACGGAGCAGGCAATGCTCCCACTGCACAATGGTTTACAAAAGCTGTTAAAGATGCTGTTGACAACGGTTTGATAATACTCAATGTAACTCAATGTGTCAACGGCGGCGTTCACCCCATGATGTACATGTCGGGCAACCAACTCGCATCAACGGGCGTAATCTCGGGCCACGACATAACAAGCGAAGCAGCTATCACAAAAATGATGTATCTGTTTGGATTGGGACTATCGACCGACGAAGTGAAACGATATCTCAACTGCTCGCTATGTGGCGAAGTGACCATATAATGCACACATTTATGACCACTTACAACCGCAACACAATCGACACAGTGTGGCTCGATCTCGACGACACTTTATGGGATTTTCACAACAACTCGCTCATATCGCTCGCAAGTCTTTATGAGACCGAGCACCTTGACTTGTACTTTGACTCACTTGAGCATTGGCAAGAATGTTATCTCACTGTCAATCACTCGCTGTGGCCTCTCTACAACAACGGTAGCATAACCAAGGAGTATCTAATGACCGAGCGCTTTCGCCGGCCGCTTGCCGACGCCTCGTTCCCACAGGACAAATTGACCGAAACAGTTAAACGACTCGATGTCGAGTATCTCAAACGACTGGGGCAACTCCCCCACCTCGTTCCCGGAGCATTGGATTTGCTACACTATCTACGCCACAAAGGCTATCAGATAGGCATCATCAGCAACGGCTTTCTTGAAGTGCAAAGCAACAAGTTGCGTTCATCGGGGATAGAAAGCCTCATTGACGTCATGGTGTTAAGCGACGACATCGGTGTCAACAAACCCGACCGACGCATATTTGACCATGCCATCTCAAAAGCCGGCACATCGGCAAGCCGCAGCATAATCGTCGGCGACAACCCCGATACCGACATCAATGGCGCATTAGGCGCCGGATGGAAAGCCATATATTTCAACCGCGACAATGCCAACCCCACACAACCGCCACAAGGTGCATTGATGATTACTCATCTCAACCAAGTTAGAGACATTATTTTATAACTCTCGGTTTTTGATACAAAAATCATCTTTTTCTCACATTTTGTGAACTTTATTACAAAAAAGGGCACGGTTTATTGCTCCTAATTCAAAAAAAAGTGCGATATTTGCAGTTGCAAAATAAAAGTGGTAGGCAAAAACTTGCTAATCACTTGCAAATCAATGATATTAACCTATATAAAATAAAAAGACAATGACTAAAGCAGAAATCGTTAACGAGATTGCAAAAACAACTGGCATTGAAAAAGCCAATGTGTTGTTGACTATTGAAAAATTCATGGAAGTTGTAAAAGATTCACTTGCAAACGACGAAAATGTATACCTCCGTGGTTTCGGTAGCTTCATCGTAAAAACTCGTTCTGAAAAAACAGCACGCAACATCTCTAAAAACACTACAATCATCATCCCTGCACACAAAATCCCCGCGTTCAAACCCGCGAAAGTGTTCATGGAAGAAGTGAAATAATAATTGCTTGCCTAATTCACTTATTTCTCCCGAGACAAATAACCCGATTTATTAATATAAAACTGAACGTACAATGCCTAACGGAAAGAAAAGAAAAGGCCACAAGATGGCTACTCACAAGCGCAAAAAACGTCTGAGAAAAAATCGTCATAAAAAGAAATAATTTTCTTAGTTGACATTGACGTTAAACTTTTGTAAAACGCTATACGGAGAACAAACTTGAAGTGGCAATTTTGCTAAATCCACAATAGTTTGTTCTTTGTTTATAGTAAAACGGGATCTTAAAATCCCAGAAACAGACTTAAGTAAAACAATGAAAAGCGAATTAATCGTAGATGTTCAACCCACAGAGGTATCTATAGCCCTCGTGGAAGATTCACGACTCGTTTCGTTACAGAAAGAGTCGCGCAATCTGTCCTACGCTGTCGGCGACATTTACTTGGCTAAGGTAAAAAAACTGATGCCAGGTCTAAATGCCGCGTTTGTCAATGTAGGCTATGAAAAAGACGCGTTTCTCCATTACTTAGATCTTGGCTCCCAATTCTCTTCCTATTCATCGTTCCTTAAACAGATGCTTGATGACAAGAAGCGTCTACCCTCTCTGCCAAAGTCAAAACTTCTCCCCGACATTGACAAGCACGGATCTATAACCGATGTGCTCACTCCCGGGCAGGAACTGATGGTACAAATTGTCAAAGAACCGATATCCTCAAAAGGTCCGCGACTCACCACCGAAATCTCTTTTACAGGACGCTACATGGTGTTGATTCCTTTCTGCGACAAAATATCTATCTCGCAGAAAATCAAAAGTACCGAAGAAAAATTGCGTCTGCGTCAGCTCATTGAGAGCATCAAACCCAAAAATTTCGGGGTAATCGTTCGCACTTCGGCCGAAGGAAAGCGCGTTGCCGAACTTAATCACGAGCTCAAAACCCTTCTCAAATGCTGGGACGACGCCGTGGCCAAGGCACAAAAGGTAGAAGCGCCCTCGCTCATCTTTGAAGAAGAAAGCCGCATTGTGGGTGTATTGCGCGACATCTTCAGCCCCTCGTTTGAGAATATCTTTGTTAACGACACCGATATCTGCAATCAGATATCAAAGTATGTCAATCTCATCGCCCCAGAGCGACAAGAGATTGTGCAATTATACGACAAGGACGAGCCAATATTTGACCATTTCAACATCACAAGGCAAATCAAGTCATCGTTCGGTAAAATCGTGTCATTCAAGTCTGGCGCATACATTATCATTGAGCACACCGAGGCTTTGCACGTCATTGATGTGAACTCGGGAAACCGCGCCAAGGCGTCAAACGATCAGGAAAGCAATGCCCTCGAGGTTAACTTGCGCGCTGCCGACGAGATTGCGCGGCAGTTGCGTTTGCGCGACATGGGCGGCATCATCGTTATCGACTTCATCGACATGAACAAATCAGAACACCGACAAGCTCTTTACGACCACATGCGTGAAATCATGGCCAACGACCGCGCCCGACACAACATTTTGCCTTTGAGCAAATTCGGGTTGATGCAAATTACTCGCCAGCGAGTGCGTCCGGCTCTTGACATCACCACCACTGAAGCCTGCCCTTCATGCTATGGAAAAGGCGAAGTGCAACCGTCCCTGTTGTTTACCGACACATTAAAGGAGAAAATAAATTATCTCCTCAGCACCCTCAAAGTGAGCGATTTCATCGTGTATGTACACCCATTTGTCGATGCCTACCTCAAAAAAGGGCTTATCTCAATGTACACACGCTGGCGCTGGTCAATGGGCCGACGTTTCCGCATCATGCCCGACCAATCTTTGGCCTATTTGCAATATCGCATTTTAGACAAGCAGCGCAACGAAATCGACCTCAAGGAAGAAAAAGACATGAACTCGTCATCAAAGGCGAAGTCTAAAGCCAAGAATCAGCAGGAGGAATAAGCGTCAAAACGACCGTTCCCAGCTATTAAGCGATTCAAGACACAGAAAAGGCGACATCATCAAGATGCCGCCTTTTCTAATGCGTTATGTTATGCCTCAACTATTATTCGGCTGTTGCCAAAGGTGAGGGTACATTATACACGCGCGCTGCGAGTTCCTGGTCAAGCATATAGATGCCCATACCATCGTTACCAATAAGAGTGAACTTATCGATCAACTGTTGTGCGCTTTCTTCCTCTTCAACCTGCTCTGAGATAAACCAATTGAGCATTTCACGTGTAGCGTAATCGTGTTCGGCTTCAGCCAATGCATAGAGGTTGTTAATCATTGCTGTCACTTTGCGTTCGTGCTCCAATGTTGCTTTGAAAGCGTCTAAAGGAGTAGCCCATTCTGTTTCAACGGCATCAATAGGTTTGAGCCACACGCGGCCACCGCGTTGGTTAATATAGTTCATAAATATCTCGGCATGAGCCTGTTCTTCTTTGAACTGAACTTTAAACCAGTTTGCGATACCGCTTTTGCCATCAGCCTCAAAGTTATGAGCCATTGACAAGTATAGATATGCCGACCATAATTCGGCATTTACCTGCGCATTAATTGCGTCTTCGATAGTCTTACTTAGCATAGTTAAATGTTTTATGTTATTTTCTGCAAATATATATACTTTTTACCAAATTGCAACAATAAGAACATAAATAAAATATGCACAAATTGCAATCTTCATCAATGTACCGAATAAGAATCCGATAAACGAGCCAAATGCCGACTTCAACGCTTCGTCAAACGGTTTTTTACCCATAAGTTCGCCGACAAGCGCTCCGATAAACGGGCCGACAACCACTCCTACAGGGCCTGCTACAAGTCCCACAAATGTACCAATCACACAACCCCACGAGCCCCACTTTGAGCCGCCAAAGAATTTGGTGCCGATTATGGGTATTATATAATCCAACACCACCGACAGCGCGACCACCACGCCCCATGTGATAAGAGCCCCGGTTGTGAAGGTGTACATCTCGGTTAATTGAAAACAAAGCATACCCAGATATGCAATAGGCGGACCAGGAATCATGGGCACGATACAGCCCAATACGCCCACCACCATGCAAATAATACCTAAAGTTATTAAAATGTATTCCATAAGTTATGCAGGTGTATAGATGAGTGTTGAAGCACGTTGCGGGTCAATTATGCTTCGCGTAGTGTCTATAATATCATCAACAGTCACACTGCGATAGCGTGGCACTGTGCTGTTAATATCTTCATCGTGCATCTCGCTAAGAGCAAGAGCCTGAGCCTTGGCCAAGAAACTGATAGAGCCAAAAGTGTAATTTGATTCATAGCGGTTAATGGCACGGGTGAGTTCATATTCGGTCAAGGAGCCATCGGCCAATGACAATGCCTGTCCTATCATTGCCTCTTGAGCACGTGCAATCGCATCGGGAGTGTTCTCGCGCAGTTTTGCCGAGAGCATCAAGTATCCGGGCTCTTCGCTGCCCGAAATCGATGCATCGACCTCGGTAAAGAGATCGGTACCCATGAGCAGATTTTGATAAAATCGTGCCGAACGCCCTGCTGCAAGCAAGTCGGTAATGATATCACACGGAATATACTCTGGCGCGCCATATCCCGGCATAGGGAATGTTATGGTCAACGCAGTTTGTGGCACATTTCCGCTGACAGTTTTGGTGCGTGGCGCAGTTTGTTGGGGTTCGGGCTGATATAGTCGTGGAGCAATGTCGCGACGGGGAATGTCTCCAAACCATTTGTTGGCCAATCTCAACGTTTCTTCCCAGCTAATGTGACCCGATATGGCAAGCACGGCATTGTTAGGTGCATAATGTGCGTGAAAAAAGTTGCGCACATCTTCTTGTGTAACACGCTCGATATGCGAAAACTCCTTGCCAATAACCGGGAAACGATATGGGTGGGTAGTATAGATGAGCGAACGCAAGTGATGGCCCATATCACCATAGGGCTTATTGAGACACACTTGCTTGAACTCTTCGATAACGACATTGCGTTGCACTTCAAGAGCCTTGTCGCTAAAAGCGAGAGAAAGCATGCGGTCGCTTTCAAGCCAAAAAGCGGTCTCGGCATTGTGGGCGGGCAACACATCATAAAAATTGGTAAAGTCGTTGCTTGTCCACGCATTGTTCCACCCTCCGGCATCTTCGATGGCAGCATCAAAATCGGGTATATTGGCCGAGCCGCCAAACATCAAATGTTCAAACAAATGGGCAAGTCCGGTCATCTCGGGATCTTCATCACGAGCACCGACATTGTACAATATATTTAGTGCCACCATGGCGGTGGCACTATCATAATTGTGTATGATGCGCAACCCGTTTGAAAGAGTGGCGCGGTTTACTTTTATCATTTTACGATTGTTGCGCTAATGATTTTCACATCTTCAACGGGACGGTCGGCAGTTCCTGTTGCCACTTTTTCGATTTTGGCAACAACATCCATACCTTCAACCACTTCGCCAAATACAGTATAGTCGTTGTCGAGGTGAGGTGTGCCGCCAACAGTTGTGTAAGCCGCAACCATTTCGGGAGTGAATTTGAAGGGGTTAGCAGCATATTGTGCTTCCATTTGTTTCACGAGTTCATCTTGCAACGCTTGCAAGCCTGCTTGGTCGCGGTTGCGGCGAAGGTCCATAATGCGGTCTTTGTTTGCAGTAGCAAGAGAGTTGAAAATTGATTGTTTGGTCTTCATTGCCAACTGACCTTCCATTTGACGGAGCGATTGTTCGTTATAAGCCTTACCTGTTACGATGTAGAATTGCGAGCCCGAAGATTTGCGTTCGGGGTTAACTTGGTCGGCTTGACGAGCAGCAGCGAGTGCACCGCGTTTGTGGAAATATTTGGGATAAACTATTTCGGCGTCAATTTGATAACCGGGACCACCCGAACCGAGCATTTTTCCTGCGGGAGCACCTTTTGAATCGGGGTCACCAGCCTGAATCATAAATTCGTTAATCACACGGTGAAAGAGTGTACCTTCATAGAATTTTTCTTCAACGAGTTTGATGAAATTATCGCGATGCTTGGGTGTTTCACCATAGAGAAGCACACGAATATCGCCCAAAGATGTTTTGATGTCAACCATTACATCTTCGGCGTTTACTGTGGGAGTTGCCATAGTTGTTTTATTAGTTGTGTTGTTAATAGTGTCGTTGTTTTTGTTGCCTGCGTTTGAGCCGGCTTCTGCGCTGCATGAAACGAGAGCCATCATCAAAGCAGCAAAAGAAAATAAAAATTTACGCATAATTATGTTTTTGTTTAATTACATTCCAGAGGGGAAAAGGCGTTTATAGATGCGGCGGAAATTGTCGTCACTGGCGTTTAATTCATCAACGCGGCTTGCATAGCCAGTGCCCCAAATTCCTTGCAACAAATCGCCGATATAACGGTGTTCGCGGTCCTTCTCAATTGCAGCGGCAATGAGTCGTGAAATCTGTGATGCATAAAATTCGCTGTCAATCGCATTGAGATAACGGGCAGCACTCACAAGAAACTGACCGTTGCGGTCAACCAAAATCATATTTTCGACCAAATCATCGATAATCTCATGACAAGTATCGATGTTATTTGCTATATATTCATAGGTAAGCAGACCGTCGGGGTCTTTGCTCAATTCTTTTTTCAATTCCTGATCCATAATTATTAGCATTTATGAATTTCAAGTGGCAAATATACAAAATTTTTTCATTACATGGCGATGATTAGGGCAACTATAGTTCTAGTCTCCATTCAACACCATGCTTTTTCAGCCAAAGTATTTCAGGTTTTCAAACGAGGGTTGGAGTTTGCCATGTTCTATGTCATGAATGATTTCCACCACACGGTCATTCATGGGCGTTGGGCAGCCCACTTTGCGGCCATATGCCGACACTACGCCGTTGATGGCATCAACCTCAGTGAGTTTTCCCTTTTCGAGGTCTTGCAACATACTGGCTTTGAGTTTGGCATGTTTGCGAATGGCGATGGGGATAATCATAAACGAGAATGCGCGTTTGAGTGCATTGTTATAGTTGAGCAGTTTCACAATGTCTTTGCCCTGAACAGGCTCGATGTGAATGCCTCCCGCCTGACAAACATCAATACATTCCTTTATGAGCGCTTGCACTATGCGGCGCGATTTTCGTGGTCCTGCGGCCTCGCCAAATGTGCAACCAAGAACCGCACTCATTCCCGAAAATGCTGCGTTTATCAGCAATTTGCTCCAACGCGTGCCGATAAAGTTTTCTTCAACATCAACCGTTCCCATCTTTTCAAGCAGCTGTTTCACCTGCTCAAAATAGCGGCTGCGGTTGGCCAAAATTGCACCTAACGAGAACGACAAAGCATCGGGCTCACTTGTGAGTTCACACACTCCCGGCGACTGCAATGTCGCTCCCCAAGCCACTGTGCAGCCAAGCACACGCTCTTCGCCCAATATCTCGGCTATCTGCATTTCGGGCAAGCCGTTTTGAAATGTCACCAACACACCGTCATCGGCCAAATAGTTGTTGAGCATATTCACCACTTCAGCATTATGTTGCTGCTTGGTCATCAAGAAAACCACGTCATATTTACCGCTCATTTCGTCGGGAGTGTATGCCATCACCGATTGTGTGAAATTAATTGTACCTACGATTTTCGCGCCATTGGCTTTCAACGCCTCGACATGCGCCTTGTTGCGGTTGATTAACTCGATTTCCACACCGGCTTTGCTGATAAATGCGCCAAGAATCGTACCTAACGACCCTGCGCCATATATTGCGACTCTCATATTTCT
>JAFPCM010000142.1 GCA_017390185.1 Muribaculaceae bacterium | reverse complement strand
TGCTGTTTATCGCATGCTTGGTATTTGGCTCGGTTGACATTCCGTTGAGCGATGTGTTTGGCTCGCTTACAGGCGGAGAGGTGTCGCGCGCCACATCGCGAGTGATAGTGCTTGAAACGCGTTTGCCCATGGCATGCACGGCAATGCTTGCCGGAGCGGCGTTGTCGATAGCTGGGCTCTTGATGCAGACTACATTTGACAACCCGTTGGCCGGACCGTCAATTTTGGGTATCTCGACCGGTTCAAGCCTGGGTGTGGCCATAGTGATGCTTGCGCTTGGCGGCTCGATAGGCGGTGTGCTTGGTTTGTCGTTGAGTGCGCTCATTGGAGCATTGCTCGGTGCGGGCGTGATAATGTTGGTGTTACTCGCATTTTCATCGATTGTAAAAAACTCGGTGATGTTGCTCATTATAGGTATAATGGTGAGCCACTTGGCATCATCGGCTATCTCGTTGCTCAATTTCTTCTCAACCCAAGAGGGCGTTCACTCATACGTGATATGGGGATTGGGTAATTTCTCGGGTGTTACGCTCGAACGATTGCCAATATTTGCTATATTGGTTGTTGTGAGTTTGATACTCTCAATGATGTTGGTGAAACCGTTGAATGCCTTATTGCTTGGCGTTCGTTATGCCGAAAACTTGGGCGTAAACATTCGAGGCACACGCAACCGCTTGTTGGTGCTTTCGGGTATTCTTACTGCGGTAGTAACGGCATTTTGTGGCCCCATCGGTTTTATCGGTTTGATAGTTCCTCACATTGCCCGCTTGTCGTTGCGATCGTCAAATCATATTGTGCTCTTGCCGGCGACCGCCCTTGCCGGAGCAGTTGTAGCATTGCTGTGTACGCTCATCAGTGTTGTTCCGTCGGCTTCGGGTATTATTCCCATTAACGCAATCACGCCCATAATAGGCGTACCCATTATAATTTACATTATTGTCAACCGCAAGCGAATTCCTTATTTCAACTAAAACCGATGGCGGCAGTAAACGACATATTATCAACCCAAAGCCTTGCAGTGGGCTATCGCAACGGCAAGCAGGAAAACTGTGTGCTATGTGATTTGCATTTGACATTGCGACAGGGTGAGTTGGTGTGTTTGCTCGGGTCAAACGGTATCGGTAAATCGACATTGTTGCGCACACTGTCGGGTGTGCAGCGTCCGCTGTCGGGCAAAGTGATGCTCAACGGTCGTGATTTGGCCGATTACACAAAGCGTCAATTGTCACAGCTGATAAGCATAGTTTATACCGACCGCACACTTGCCGGTGCGCTCACCGTACGCGAACTTGTGTCGCTTGGCCGACATCCTTATACGGGCTTTTTCGGTCGTCTTGATAGTGACGATGAGCAAGTCGTGACCGATGCGATGACAACAATGGGAATTGCTCACAAAGCCGGTTGTCATGTGGCAACATTGTCGGACGGTGAACGTCAGAAAGCGATGATTGCGCGCGCTCTTGCACAAGAAACGCCCATAATTTTGCTTGATGAACCTACCGCATTTCTTGATGTGGCGAGTCGCATTGAAACTATGAAATGTCTGCACCGTTTGGCTGTAGAGAAAAACAAGGCGATATTGCTGTCGTCACACGATGTGAGTCAGTCGCTTGCTCTTGCCAATCGATTGTGGCTGTTGCGTAGCGACCGCAAAATGGTGCAAGGCGTAACCGAGGATTTGGTTCTCGGAGGCCAACTTGGCCGATTGTTTGACGGCCGTCAAGTACAGTTTGACTCAATGGTGGGTGATTTTGTGGCGTTGTCCGATGTGCGACAATCGGTTGCTCTTGACTGTGCCGACGAGTTGTTGCGCCATTGGATTGCAAATGCATTAGCCCGTGAGGGTTATGCCGTGGCGGCAGATGCCACTATAAAAATTACCGCCAATTCATCGACCGAGATTGTGGTTGATAATGTAGCGGTAAATTCTATATCGGCTTTAATCAGACATTTGTCGGCTATGGCTTAAATGTCATGATGGTGTTGATGATGTCGTCGATGTTGTCGGTGAGCGAAAGTAGCAGATTCTTGTAACGACCGGTTTCCACCATATTTTGCAGTAACGAGAAAGCGGGTAGTTCTTGTGTCCAATAGTTTGTGCCGAGAAATGCCATCGGACTTGCATATCCAAACGATATGTAATGGTTTTGTGCCGCGTCTTGGAATATCTCTTGCATTGTTCCTGCGCTGCCTGGCGAGTATATCACGCCGCCTTTGGCAATGGTGAGCAGATGGTCTTCGCGTAATGCGTTGTCAAAGTATTTGGCAATGTGTGTGGCAAACGGGGTTGCAGGCTCATGACCGTAAAGCCATGTGGGAATGCCCAGACTCACATATTTCTCTTGGGGATATCGGCTCATGACTTCAAAAGCCGATTTCAGCCAAAACGGACTGTCAAATGATTTGCTCACTTGCAGTGTTGCAAGGGCTTGTTCAACCTCGCTATTGTTGCGACCGGCCATCCATGCGCCCACATGTGTCGCTTCCATTGCTCCTGGACCGCCACCGCTGATAACGATTTTGCCTCGTTCGGTCAATGCCTTGGCGATATAAACAACGTCGCGATAATGCTTGTCGCTGCGCAGCAGTGCATGTCCGCCCATAACGGCCACGATGTCCTCTTCGCGATAGTTCTCGAGAAAATCGTGCATGGCATCGCTCAT
>JAFPCM010000141.1 GCA_017390185.1 Muribaculaceae bacterium | reverse complement strand
GCGTGAGGGTTCCACCTCTTCCCATTCCGAACAGAGAAGTTAAACCTCACCACGCCGATGGTACTGCGAAAGTGGGAGAGTAGGTAACCGCCCCTTTAACGAGCGCCCTGGTTCATACGAGCCGGGGCGCTTTTGTTTTTGCACGGCGCCGAACTGATTCTAAGTTCTAACAATGCGAGAGCGTTATAACTGTGTGATGTTGTGTAATTAAACCTATTTGTGTAATTTTGTGGTATGAATGCTTCTCAAGTTATAAGACCGATAGAGTTGCTTGCGCCTGCGCGTGATGCCGAAACTGCTATTGAGGCTATCAAATGTGGTGCTGATGCAGTATATATGGGCTCAGAGAGCCATGGTGCACGTGTGGCAGCTGGTAACAGCGTTGACGATATCGCTCGCGTTGTAGATTTTGCTCATCAATATAATGCAAGGGTTTATGTTACTCTCAATACGATTATCTATGATAATGAAATTGATGATGTAAAGGCTTTGATCGGCCGATTATATGATGTCGGTGTCGATGCGTTGATTGTTCAGGATATGTCGGTCTTGAGAATGGATATTCCACCGATTGCTCTTCATGCAAGTACTCAGTGTGATACTCGTGATGCTTGCAAGGCTCGTTTTTTGCAAGATGTGGGTTTTTCTCAGATTGTGATTGCCCGTGAATTGTCATTAGATGAAATAAAAAAGATTTCAGATAATGTCACAGTACCCATCGAGGCTTTTGTTCACGGTGCTTTGTGTGTCAGCTATAGCGGCGATTGTCAGGCGAGCCATTATGCCATGGGTCGCAGTGCCAATCGTGGCGAATGTGCACAGATGTGTCGTTTGCCTTATTCGCTTGTCGATGCCAAGGGTCGCACATTGATTGAAAACAAACATTTGCTCTCGCTTAGAGACATGAATCGCAGCCATTATCTAGAACAGATGATGGATGCGGGTGTGTCATCGTTCAAGATCGAGGGCCGATTGAAGGATGTGGGTTATGTGAAGAATGTTGTGGCATTTTATCGTAAACGCATTGATGAGATTATTGCATCGCGCAGCGACTGCTATTGCCGCTCGTCGGTGGGATATAGTGAAGTGCCTTTTGAACCTCGTCTCGAAAAGAGTTTCAACCGAGGTTTCACTCCATATTTTCTGAACGGCGAAAAGACATCTATTGCATCAATTGATACTCCCAAATCGCGAGGAGAGCGCGTTGCTAAAGTGAAACGATGCTATGGTCGCGAAATAGAGGTTGTGGCCGATGTGCAGTTGAATAATGGTGACGGTATCGGTTACTTTGATGAAAAGGGAGAGTTTGCCGGATTCAGGTTAAACAAGGCGGAAGGTAACAGACTTTATTTGACAACTTCAGTAAGACTCGCTCCCGGAACGGTGTTATATCGCAATCGCGACAAACAGTGGGATGACATGCTTGAAGCTGACGTGTGTCGACTTATTGATGTGAAAATGTCATTAACGCGCCAACTTGACGGAGTGCTGCTAACGGTGAGCGATTGCCGCGGAAATGTTGTCAGTAAAGAACTTGCTATTGCTTTGGAAGAAGCTAAAAGTCCGCAAGAAGCATCGCGTCAGCGAGTGTTGACAAAAGTCGGTAACACAATATATCGCGTGTCTGATATTGACGATAAGCTCGGGAATGTCTTTGTGCCGGCATCGGTACTAACACAACTACGCCGCGATGTGCTTGAAATGCTTGACAGCGCACAGAGAGAAAACTATAGCCGTGACACAAGAGCCGCTGAAAATCGCGATGCTCAACTGCCCCAGGGCCAATCATTGACCTATCATGATAATGTGGCCAATGAGATGGCTTGTGAATTTTATGTCGATCATGGAGCATCCAAAATAGAGAGGGCTGTGGAAGTGGATATGCCCCAAGGCCGTTTTACGGTTATGACAACGCGCTATTGTGTGCGCCGCGAGATGGGCAAGTGTTTGAAAACATCAGCAGGTCGCGAGTGGGAAGGTCCGCTATATCTAACATCGGCAAATCACCGGTTTGCTCTTGAATTTGACTGCAAACAGTGTCAAATGAAAGTCCTTGCGCTTGGAGATGCGAAGAATAATGATTAAATTTGTGGATAAAACCAACTAAATATGAATAAAGGATTGATTCTCGTAACGGGAGGAACAGGATATATCGGCTCACACACTGTTGTCGAATTGCAACAGGCGGGCTATGAGGTTGTCATTGTAGACAACTTGTCAAACAGCAATGTAGATGTGCTTGACGGAATTGAACGCATCAGCGGCATTAGACCTCACTTTGTGGAGGCTGATTGCACCGATATGGCTGCGATGAAAAATTTGTTTGATACATATAAGGGCATAGCCGGAATTATCAATTTTGCTGCAAGCAAGGCTGTGGGCGAATCTATAGAGAAACCTATATTGTATTACCGCAACAATCTTAACACCCTGATGAATCTGCTCGACTTGATGGCCGAGTATAATGTTAAGGGCATTGTATTCTCGTCGTCATGCACCGTTTATGGCGAACCCGATGAAAATCCGGTAACCGAAAGCGCGCCCATTAAAACCGCGACTTCGCCCTATGGTAATACTAAGCAAATCTGTGAGGAGATAATTCACGATGTTATCCATTCGGGTGCACCTTTCAAGAGTGTTATTTTGCGTTATTTTAATCCTGTTGGCGCTCATCCGTCGGCCGAGATTGGCGAATTGCCCAACGGCGTTCCCCAAAATCTTATTCCATATTTGACTCAAACTGCTATTGGTATTCGCAAAGAATTGAGCGTATTTGGCGATGACTATGATACTCCTGACGGTTCATGTATTCGCGACTTCATCAATGTAGTGGATTTGGCCAAAGCGCATGTGATTGCAGTGGAACGCATGCTGCAAAACAAGAGTGACGCAAATGTGGAGACATTCAATCTCGGTACGGGAGTCGGGCTGTCGGTTAAAGAATTGATATCGGCATTTGAACGTGCAACCGGTGTTAAAGTGCCTCATAAGATTGTCGGACGTCGTGCTGGTGATATTGAGAAGGTGTGGGCCGACCCTGCTTATGCCAATAATGTGCTTGGCTGGAAAGCTGAGTCAACGATCGAAGACACTATGCGTTCGGCATGGGCATGGCAATGTCGCTTGCGTGAGCGCGGAGTAATGTAGAAAAGATATGCATATAACGCAAAAGAGCTCGACATTGTCGAGCTCTTTGTCATATATAGCGAAAGCCTATTATTAGAGGGTTAAGATGATGCGGTTTTCGTCGGCAATACGGCGCATGTTCATTATGGCATATCTCATGCGGCCGAGAGCAGTGTTGATGCTCACACCAGTTGCATCGGCAATTTCCTTAAAACTCATGTCTTTGTAGTATCGCATAATGAGCACTTCGCGTTGGCTTTCGGGCAACGCTTTGATGAGTCGGCGAATGTCGGTGTGAATTTGTTCGGTAACCATTTGGTCTTCGATATTATCGTCGCACAAGTCACGTCGATTGAGTAAATCGGTGTCTTCATTGTCGGCCGACACAGTGTTTTCAGATTTTTCCTGGCGGTAGAAATCAATGATAAGATTGTGTGCGATGCGAGAAATCCATGCAGAAAATTTGCCTGATTCGGTATATCGACCTTGCTTAATGGTCATAATTGCTTTGACGAACGTTTCTTGAAAAATGTCGTCGGCAAGTTCTTCGTCTTTAACGATATGTAAAATGTAGGAATAAACTCGTTGCTGATGACGATTGAGAAGAGTGTCAAAAGCTTCATTATTACCTTCAGCATACATTGCCACCAACTGATCGTCGGTGAATGTTGTCATTGTTTGCATTACTATTCTATTTTTGCGTTTAGAGTAGTGTTGTAGCTATAGGCAATAATATTTTAGGTTATTAAATTGAGTTCTAATTGGTTTACCCGACAAAAGTAAGACGAAAATTTTGAAATGGCAAGAAAAGTGAATAAAAAAGCTTGTTTTTTAACAAAATACACAATAAAATGAGCATAAATTAGTTGATGCGAGCAAAAAAGCCCCCAAAATAAAAAGCAGAAAAATATATCATTCTCAATAATAAAACAAAAAAAGGTGCGTTATTAAAGTAAATAAACAAAACATTGAATTGCCTATGAAGAAAGTGGTTACTCATTCAGCGACAATTCATGCTACAAATCGTGACGCTTCGGCTCCTCGTCCTCGAAAAACGACGATTGACTTCCTCAAACAGTTTGCGAGAAGTTATCATTTTGAGCCCGGTGTAAATCAAGCGATAGGAGGCATGATTGTCAACTAAGACAAAAGGACAGCGTCGACTGTCCTTTTTTTTGTGCCCGACTCATAGATATTTTGCCGTGTCGACTTGCATTATTCAACCTTTTTCTGTATCTTTGTGTTAGTTATACATCACTACTAATGGGGTTGACTGGTTTTGACAGCGTGTAGAGGTGGTGTGTAAGCATGCAGAGCAATGATGGCTACGCTCTTTAATCAGGGACATCAAAATTTTAAATGGCGAAAATAACTACGCTCTTGCTGCCTAATCGAAGTACAGTAGATTGCGCTTAATCTCCGCAACAGTTGCAGAGACAAGACATCACCCAATTGTCCTTTTCCCGAGACGGATTGATAAGGTGGTGCAGGTAAATCGGGAATGGGATGCCAAGTGCCTCGCGCGGCGTCCGAGATTTTAGAGGCTAAGGTTGTGATTGGTGGTCTCTTGCCTGTCACTTCCCTACAACCAAGTAGAGACTAAGCATGTAGAAAGCACATTAGTTCCGCGTTTGGACGAGGGTTCAAGTCCCTCCAACTCCACTGTCTATGCTGAATATTAAGCAGTTATGGAAAAAGAATGGGCTAAAAAAGAGGAACTCCTCTTTTTTAGCCCCCTTTTTATTTCATTTTGTACAGATGATCATTGCAACTTTTTGGCACAACTGTCACCCATTTTTGTATAGGGATAAGAAACCTCCGGCTATTCAAGTCGGAGGTTTCTATTTATCAATTAATATGGTTATGTAGATATTGCAGTAATTTATGTTTTAAGTTATTTAATGGGAGTGAGGCCCATTTCAGCTGCTTTTTGGAGCATGAGTGCATAGGCTGGCTCGCGTTCGTTGGGAATTTCGCCGTCAAGAATAGCATTTTTGATGTGCTCTTTTATCAGCCCGACTTCGCGACATGGTGCAAGTCCAAATAACTCCATAATTTCTTCTCCCATAATTGGCGGTTGGAAATTGCGAATGCGGTCTTTCTCTTCAATTTCAACAAGTTTTTGTCGCACAATCAGAAAGTTGTCAAGGAAACGGCGCACTTTCTCTTGATTTTTAGAGGTGATATCGGCTTCGCACAGAGTCATCAAGTCTTCGATGTCGTCTCCGGCATCAAATAGCAATCGGCGCACGGCCGAGTCGGTAACTTCTTCTTCGACCAATGCGATGGGGCGCATGTGCAATTCAACCATTTTCTGCACATATTTCATTTTCTCGTTTAGCGGGAATTTCATGTTACGGAAAATGCGAGGAATCATTTTGGCTCCTACAAAATTGTGATTGTGGAATGTCCAACCAAGGTTGTCGTCCCAGCGCTTTGTTGCCGGTTTGGCAATGTCATGGAGCAATGCAGCCCATCTCAGCCACACATTGTCGCTTTTGAGAGCGACATTATCGAGTACTTCAAGAGTGTGAAAGAAATTGTCTTTATGTCCGCGACCGTTCACGACTTCGACACCACGCATTGCTGCAAATTCGGGGAAGATGAGTTTGAGTAATCCGCAACGGTTGAGCAACACCCAGCCGATTGAGGGTTTGGGTGATGCCATTATTTTCATCAGTTCGTCCATCACTCGTTCTTTTGAGATGATGGAGATGCGTGTCGCATTGCGAGTTATAGCCTCAAACGTTTCTGGAACGATAGTGAAATTGAGTTGTGTGGCAAAGCGAATGGCACGCATCATGCGCAATGGGTCGTCGCTGAAAGTGATGTCAGGATCAAGCGGGGTGCGAATGAGTCCACGTTCAAGGTCTTCGATGCCGCCAAATTTATCTATAAGTTGTCCAAATGACGATTCGTTGACACTGATAGCCATAGCATTGATTGTGAAATCTCGTCGAGAGATGTCGTCGTCGAGAGTACCGTCTTCGACAATCGGTTTGCGGCTTTCGCGACGGTAAGATTCACGGCGAGCCCCCACAAATTCAAGTTCGAGGCTGCGATATTTCACTTGTGCTGTGCCAAAGTTTTGGAATACGCTTAAATATGCGCCTTTGCCCAAGGCCGAAGCGAGCGATTGTGCAATTTCTATGCCGCTGCCAACTGTTACGAAGTCAATGTCTTTTGACTTACGGTCAAGAAACAGGTCACGAACATATCCACCGACAGCATAGCACTCGCGACCTAATTGGTCGGCAATTTGCCCCACGGTGTGGAATATCTTATTGTCGATTTTTTTTGCTATTTCGTGCATCTGATTAGTTAACTAAACTGATTATTTCTTCAGGAGCGTTGGTTATTGAAACCATGCCGTTTTCGGTTACGATATAAGTGTTTTCGACACCAACAGCGCCCACGCCGGGGATTACAAATTTGGGCTCAACGGCAATGGCGTTGCCAATGGCCAGAATGTCGCGGCTGCGAGGTGCCAAAACGGGAAGTTCGTTTATTTCAACGCCAACACCGTGGCCAACAAATCCTGCTTTTTGCTTGTGTCCCATAAAGTAAGCGTCAAGGCCTTCTTCTTGTGCAATGGCGACGGCGCGTTCATATAATGCTTTTGCTTCAACGCCCGGGCGGCCCATTTGAGATAGTTCGGAAACGATACGGCGCGAGCACTCGTGTGCCTTAATGGCGAGATCGCTCAATTGTCCGCAAGAGAATACGCGAGTCATATCGGTCATGTAGCCTGTGTAGTTGCCGTTGACGTCAACCATGACAGCCATGCCCGGTTTGATTTCAGTTCCGTCACATCCCACTGGCAAAGTAGGGTTGAGACCTGCGCCACCCATGGCAAAGTCATAGGGAGCGGGGTTGTCGGCGTTATCGCCACAAATGGTGTTGCCCATGAAAATTTCCATAGAGTCGCCACTGATGCGAAACTGTCCCAAGCAACCGTTAAGGCGCGAGATGCGTTCAATCTCGATTTGGAGCGTGAGGTCGCTCATGCCTTCGTGATACAATGACTTGATGTGACTGTATGTTTCGGCGTGTTTTATGCCTGATTTGCGCAACAAGTCGAGTTCATACTCGTCTTTTACTGCGCGTGCGGCTCTCAATATGGCCGAACAGTTGCTGATGGTTACATTTGGGAATGCGCGCATAAGTCGGTCGGCCATCGATGCGGCAACAAGGTCTAGTTCAAGTCCCAAGTTCGCAGGTAGTTCTACACCGAGTTGAGAAAGTATGTCGGCAATCTGTTCGGGTTTGCCGATGTAGTGTACATTGTCGCCAGTAAGTCCCACAGGGCGGCGCACAAAGTATTGTGGCTGACCTTGAACGGGAATGTAAGCATATCCGCTGAACACACGTCCCGAAGTGTAGTAGAGATTGGCATTTGTGCTGACGAGCATTGCTTGTGCTTGAGTATTGGCAAGCAAAGATTGAATTTTAGCAATGCGTGCATTTAATATGTCAACAGGTAGTTGGGCGTGAATAGTCATGACTTGTTATTCTGATAAAAATTGTGATACTAAATTATTGAAATTGTCGGCCGAATATTCGGCATCGATACAAGAACCGAATCCATAAGAGGCAAACATCATGGGCACTCCGGCTTTGTGTGCGCTGTTGCAGTCGCCTTGAGTGTCGCCTACATAAATGGGACTTTTTAAAGCATATTTGTTGACAACCGATTTGATGTTGTCGGCTTTGGGGCAAAGTGTCTCGCCGTAGGTGAGTGTTCCTTCAAAATAAGGGGTAAGGCCAGTGTAGGTGAGGAAATTGGTAAGTCCTTCGGCTCCGCAGTTGCTGACCATAAACAGTCGGTAGCGTTGTGCCAATTGAGGGATTCCCTCGGCAACTCCAGGGTATAGAATGCCTCCAAGCACTGGCATCATCTCTTTCTCGTTTTTATCGAGTAGTCGCAAGTATTCTTCGGCATCGACTTCAATGTTTACGATGCGACGAAAAATCTCGTCAATGGGGAGGCCCATACATTCCAACAGAACTTGTCGTTCGACTTTGTCGGCTGCTATGCCCATTTGCTCAAATGTCACGTCCCAAATGCGGCAATATGAATCGACAGCGTCCCAGAGGGTGCCGTCCATGTCAAATACAATGCTGTCAAATTTATTCATCGGGTGTGTCGTTTGAGATAAATAATAGTCCGATTTGGGAAATGCCTTCAAGAGTGTCGACGCGCATGATGTGTCGCACCTGGATAGAGTCGCCGGCATTTAATTTGTAATCGGGGCTGACAACTGCCTCGGCTTGGAAACTGGTGCCGATGCCTTTGCCGTTCCAACGTCCATATATGTCGGCCAACGTGATGTTGAGCGTGTCGCGGTCAACAGTTGTGCTGTCGATGCGATGTGAAACCTCAATCCACAGGTTGCTGTAACCATAATTATTGTCATGGCGAAGGGCGAGAGAGAGGTTGCCTGTCGATGTGGTGTCGATGTCGACCTTGAAGTTTAAAGTGTCGGCATAGGCCCATCCTTCGGGACTGATGTTCTTGAAGTCGCTATAATCATTGTGCCCGGGAGAGCAGGCTCCCAAGCACAATGTGAAGAGTATGAATAATAAAGTATTACGCATTATCGGTATTGCTATTGTTTTCGCCATTGTTTGGCTTTGGCTGGCGTTGTCGGTCACGATTGCGACGGTCGCGGTTACGGTTGTTGCCGAGATTATTGATGCGAGGTTCGTTACGTTCCTTTGGTTTGTTCTCGCCTTTAGGTTCGTTGCGTTCCTTGGGCTTGTTTTCGCCTTTGGGCTCGTTGTTACCCTCGTTATTAGCACGGTTGGGGTTGTCGGGCTTGTCCTTTTTGCGCTTTTTCTTCTTTTTCTTGTTGTCAAAGCGTGTGATACCGTCTTGACCGATAATGTCGCCAAATTCGCTGACCTGTACCTCTTTTTCTTCGCCGTCGCGTTGAAGTTTTAAAGGTTTTTCGCCGGCTTTGTTCATCGCAATGATTTCAAACACGCGTTCGGCATCAAGGGTTACAAGGTTGGCCGGAACCGACTTGTCGGTCGAGTATGTCATTTCGCGTTTGAAAATATCGGTTTTGAAATGATAGTATGTGGCATCTGCTGTTTCGAGGCGAATTTCTTTAGAAGGCAAACGTTTGACGCTTTCGACATATGCATCAACTTCAAAGTTTAGGCAGCATTTGAGCTTGGCACATTGTCCGGCAAGTTTTTGCGGGTTGAGCGAAATGTCTTGGTAGCGTGCAGCACTTGTAGCTACAGAAACAAAGCTTGTCATCCAACTTGAGCAACACAACGGGCGGCCACAGGGTCCGATACCGCCAATGCGTCCGGCTTCTTGTCGCGCACCGATTTGTTTCATCTCGATGCGAACATGGAACGTGTCGGCAAGCACTTTGATGAGTTGGCGGAAGTCCACGCGCTCATCGGCAATGTAATAGAATATGGCTTTATTGCCGTCGCCTTGATACTCTACGTCGCCAATTTTCATGTTGAGTTTGAGACTTTCGGCGATTTGGCGCGATTGAATCATAGTGTCGTTTTCGCGAGCCTTGGCTTCCTCGAATTTTTCGATGTCGGCAGGCTTGGCTTTGCGGTAGATGCGTTTGATCTCGGCATCGGGCTTGACGTTGGCGCGCTTCATTTGAAGCATAACCAATTTGCCGGTCATTGTAACTGTACCGACATCGTGTCCGGGAGATGCTTCAACGACTACCGTGTCACCGGTTTCGAGGGGCAGATTGGTGCTGTTGCGGTAGAATCCCTTGCGGGTATTCTTGAACTGCACCTCTACGATGTCGAAGTCGGCAAAGCCGCCAGGAATGTCCTCGAGCCAATTGTAGCAATGCAATTTGCCTCGGGGAGCTGTTCGACCGTCGCCTCCATATGTGGGTCGAGAGGTGACAATGCCCAGTTCCTGGTTTTGGTCTTCGGTGTTATTTATCTCGTTGTCAATCATCTGTGAGATTTTTACTTAGCAAAACTTACAGAGCGAGTTTCACGAATAACGGTAATTTTAACTTGACCGGGATATGTCATTTCGTCTTGAATGCGTTTAGCAATTTCAGCCGAGAGTTTTTCTGTTTCAACGTCGTCAATCTTGTCGGCGCCAACGATTACGCGCAATTCGCGACCAGCTTGGATTGCATAGGTCTTGATAACGCCAGGATAAGACATTGCGAGTTGTTCAAGGTCGTTGAGTCGTTTGATGTATGCTTCAACGATTTCGCGGCGAGCACCGGGACGTGCACCTGAAATAGCGTCACACACTTGTACGATGGGTGCGAGCAATGTAGTTTGTTCGATTTCATCGTGGTGGGCACCGATAGCATTGCAAATTTCGGGCTTTTCTTTGTATTTTTCGGCCAATTTCATACCATAAATTGCGTGTGGCAATTCGGGGTCTTCATCGGGCACTTTACCTATATCGTGGAGCAAACCGGCACGACGGGCTTTCTTGGGGTTGAGGCCGAGTTCTGATGCCATGATAGCACAGAGGTTTGCAGTTTCGCGAGCGTGTTGCAAAAGGTTTTGGCCATAAGAAGAACGATATTTCATCTTGCCGACAAGACGAATCAAGTCGGGGTGCAAGCCGTGGATACCGAGGTCGATAGCTGTGCGTTTACCGGTTTCGATGATTTCTTCTTCGATTTGTTTTCTCACTTTGGCAACTACTTCTTCGATGCGTGCGGGGTGAATGCGACCGTCGGCAACGAGTTGGTGAAGAGCAAGGCGGGCAATTTCGCGACGAACGGGGTCGAAACCAGAGAGAACGATTGCTTCGGGGGTGTCGTCAACGATGATTTCGATGCCGGTAGCAGCTTCGAGGGCGCGGATGTTGCGACCTTCGCGACCGATGATGCGACCTTTGATTTCGTCAGAGTCAATGTGGAAAACAGTAACAGAGTTTTCTATGGCTGTTTCAGTAGCAACGCGTTGAATTGATTGCACAACAATGCGTTTAGCTTCTTTGTTTGCAGTCATTTTGGCTTCATCCATAATGTCGTTAATGTAAGAAGCAGCAGCTGTTTTAGCTTCGTCTTTCAACGATTCGATGAGCTTTTCTTTGGCTTCCTCTGATGAGAGACCTGAGATGTGCTCGAGGTTTTCTTGAGCTGTTTTCTTGAGCTTTTCAACTTCGGCTTTGCGAACCTCGAGATTAGCGAGTTGGCTTTCAAGGTTAGCTTTAGTTGCGTCAATTTCGTTGCGTGCGCGTTGGTTTTCGCTTTGTTGCTGATTGAGTTGCAACTCGCGTTGTTTCAAGCGAGCTTCGTTTGACTGCACTTTAGCCATGCGTGCATTAGCTTGCTTTTCGGCTTCGGCAGTGATTCTGATTTCTTCTTCGCGGGCTTCAAGAATTTTGTTTTTCT
This sequence comes from Muribaculaceae bacterium, assembly GCA_017390185.1. Lineage (GTDB taxonomy): Bacteria > Bacteroidota > Bacteroidia > Bacteroidales > Muribaculaceae > RGIG4079. The sequence continues at coordinate 7,931 of JAFPCM010000141.1, read as the reverse complement.
TGATAGTTTCAGCCTCACGGTTGGCTTCTTCGATAATTATTTTAGCGCGACTTTTAGCCACAGACTTTTGTATTGCGATTGTGCCGATGATACCCACGATCAACGCAACAAGTCCTATCGCGACATAGATTAAAATTTCTGTCATGGTTTTGTTAGTTATGTAAATGTTTTTTAATGTTATTAATAAAAAAGCACCGCCAGCAGCCAATTTCTTGGCAACTGAAAGTGCAGTAATTTCTTCTTTATGTTGGTCCGGAATTTATGAATAAGGTGCAATTACCTCTGTAATATGCTGTTATTCATCGCTCTTGTCGATTCCTTGTATAGTCAACAACAAGCTGTTGAGGCTATTCTCGAAATCTTCGAGCATCAAATCGGTTTCTCCTACTTCCTCGGCTAACGATTGGTATAACTGAGCAAAGCGAAAAGCAACCATACCCATTATCTCGATGGGCTCTTTATCGTTGTATCTCTCACTCCAAGTTTTGTAAAGATCATTGATTTTTTTCTCAGCTTGACGATTTGTTTCTTCTTCGTCAACCTGGATGTTCAATGACATCTTGGGCAAGTTTGCGATTTGTATTGTTATCTTCCGTCTATCTTTCATTGCATCATTCTTTTAGTTCTAGGATGCATTTGTCGATTTCCCGCACTAATTTGGTCAATATGGCACGGCTGTTTTCTACTTGAGTTCTGTCGGGCACGATTGTTGTTGCGATTTTGAGGTATTCAACTTCTTGAGTCAATCGTTCGATTTCTTTTTGTTGATCGTTGACGATGTTGTTTAATTCCTCAATTCGGTAGTCGGCATCTTCTTTTTCTTTGCGCAAAGCGACATATAATTCAGTCAGCAACATAGCTTTGTTGCTGATGCGCTCAAGTCGTGCTTTCAAGTCGTCTGCCATAGTAATCCAAATTTTTACAAATGTAGTGATTTTTTTTGTTTGTCATGTAATGTTGACAACTTTTTTTGCGCAACTGCTGCAATTTTTTCGTTCTTTTGGTTCTTTAGAGTATCGGGCTTAATAATCGCAATACCGATTCAAGCGCTTTGTCGATTAATGGGCGCTTGCGCCAATGCGAAATATTGATGCGTGTGCACTCTTTTTGGTCTTCGGCAAAAATCTCGGCCAATTGAGCGTTCACTTCTCGCGAGTACATAAACATGTTGCCCTCAAAGTTGTGTTCAAAGCTGCGGAAATCAAAGTTGGTCGATCCCACGGTGCTGAATTCGTCGTCAACTATGATGGTTTTGCTATGCAACATGCCGCTGTTATATAGGTAAAACTTGATGCCGGCCTGTGCGCATTGTTCTATGTAGGAGAATGATGCATGAGTCATGATTTTTGAGTCGGAATGGCGCGGTAGCATGATTCGAACATCAACCTTGGCCAAAGCTGCTGTTTGGAGTGTGCGCAGCAGGTTTTCTGTGGGGAGAAAGTAGGGGGTTTGTATGTATATGCGTTTTTTTGCGTTTGATATGGCTTTTTGGAATATGAATGCGAGGTTGGGCCATTGGCTTGTTGGTCCACATGTTGCCATTTGCATACCCACGCCGATGGCGTCTTTGCTGTTGGTCTGATAAATATCTTCTTCAACCAAAGGACGACCCATGAACGACCAATCGACTGCAAATGAGTACTGTAGCGCGCTTATGGCTGGGCCTGTGATGCGTAGATGGGTGTCTCGCCATTTGGCAAATTTGCCGCCGTTTATGTATCGGTCGGCAATGTTCATGCCGCCAATATAGCCTACATTGCCGTCAATGATGCACAGTTTGCGGTGGTTGCGCCAATTTATGCGGGTGGCAAACATCGGGAATGTTACTTTGAAAAACGGATATATTTCGATTCCGGCTTCTTTCATCTCGTTAAAGAAGCTGTTGGGCACTTTCAAGCATCCGACGTGGTCATATATAACCTTAACTTTGACGCCTTGGTGCGCCTTTTTTATGAGTATGTCTTTGATTTGGTCGCCGATGGCGTCGTTTTCAAAGATATAGTATTGCAGGTGGATGTATTTCTCGGCGGCCCACAAGTCGGCAATCATTGCGTCGAATTTTTCCTTGCCGTTGGTGAAAATCTCAACGCTGTTGCCTGGGTAGAATGATGCACCGGTGAGGGAGTGTGTGAGGCAAATCTGTTGCACGCTCTCGGGTGTGAGTGCCGCATCAAGTTTGGGATAGTCGATTTTGCGGAAGGCTTCGTTTTTGAGCAGGCGGCGTTTTTGTCGGCGCGAAATCATTCGGGTGTTTTTGATGCTGCGCCCAAAGAAGATGTATATGATGAGCCCTGCCATGGGTAGCAAAATGAGTATAGTGACCCAAGCCAAAGATTTAACCGGGTTGCGGTTCTCTGACAAAACTACGGCTATGGTGCTTATGATTGAGAAAAAATAAAGTGCAACCAATAGCCAGTAAAAAAACGGGTAGTTGAAGATTGCTACGATGGTATCCATTGAGGTTGTTGTCGGTGCTTTCTTTAGAACAACTAAGTTACAGACTTTTTTTTGAATAAGGTGTGTGCTTTAATTATTTTTTGCATTTATGGAGCACTTGCCTGCTGTGTGGAAATAAAAAAAAGCACTGCCCGATGGACAGTGCTTTTAGTGAAATATGATGAGGTTGATTATTCAGCAACAACTTCAACAGCGATTTCAGCGCTAACTTCTTTGTGGAATTTGATAGTAGCAGTGTACTTACCAACTTCTTTGATAGCTTTAACGAAGATGAGTTTGCGGTCAACGTTGTGGCCGAGTTCTTCGAGAGCCTTAGCGATTTCAGCAGCACCAACAGAACCGAAGATAGTACCTGTTGCGCTTGTTTTAGCGCTAATAGTGAGGGCTACATTTTCTACTGCAGCAGCAGCGGCTTCAGCGTCAGCTTTGATTTTAGCGATCTTGTGAGCGCGTTGACGCAAGTTTTCAGCCAATACTTTAAGAGCAGCGGGAGTAGCGATAACTGCTTTACCTTGGGGGATGAGATAGTTGCGGCCGTAACCGTTTTTAACTTCTACTACATCATCTTTGTAACCGAGGTTAGTGATGTCTTCTTTAAGTATAATTTTCATATTATTGTCCTCCTGTGCTTTTAAAATTATTTCATCAAGTCAGTTACGTAGGGAAGGAGTGCCAAGTGGCGAGCACGCTTAACAGCTTGTGCAACACGACGTTGGAATTTCAAAGAAGTGCCTGTGATGCGACGGGGAAGAATTTTACCCTGTTCGTTGAGGAATTTCTTGAGGAATTCGGGATCTTTGTAGTCGATGTACTTGATACCGCTTCTTTTGAAACGACAATATTTTTTCTTTTTAACGTCCACTGAGAGTGGAGTGAGATAACGGATTTCAGATTGTGCTTGTGCCATAAATTAGTCCTCCTTTACTTCTTCTTTAGGTGCGTTAGACTTAGATGCTTTGAGTGAACGACGTTTTGCAGCGTATTCTGCAGCATACTTGTCGAGACGGAATGTGAGGAAGCGGAGAACGCGTTCGTCACGGCGATAAGCAGTTTCGAGTTTTTTGATTACTTGGGGTTCTGCATCAAACTCAACGAGTGTGTAGAATCCTGTTGACTTCTTGTCGATGGGGTAAGCGAGTTTGCGGAGACCCCAATTTTCGGTATTCACGATAGTAGCACCCTTGTCGGTGAGTACTTTAGTGAATTTTTCTACCGCTTCCGTCATCTGAGCGTCAGATAACACGGGAGTAAGAATGAAAACGGTTTCGTAGTGATTCATTTTGTTAAACTTTGATTGATTAAACATTTTTGATTAAAAATCGGGTGCAAAGATAACGCTTTTTTTCTTGTTATGCAAGTATTTGCATTCTTTTATGCTGTTATGTGTGTCATAATAATAGTTGCATCGGCTTTTTTCTCGATTTTTTTGTCTAATTTCGCAGTCAATGATGCCGGATTAGATGTCGGCTCACAAATTTTTAATCAGAATCAATGAAACAAGATAAATGTAACAATGTTGGGAACGGGACAAAAACACCGTCGTTTGTGGTGTCGCTGATTCCTGTTGTTGTGCTGTTGGCGTCGATTATTATAATGATTATAACTCGAGGAGCCGAAGCTGCTCAGGCTGTGAGCCATTACATATTGTTGGCAGCAGCGGTTTTGACCGCTGCTATTGCCGTGATTGGATATAAATGTCGTTGGTCGACATTGTGGCATGGGATTAAACGTAGTGCTGCACAAATATTGCCCGCAGTTCCCATATTGGCGTTAATCGGCACAGTGGCTGCCACTTGGATGATGAGTGGAGTTGTGCCTACATTAATATATTATGGTCTTGACATTATAAGCCCGTCGTTGTTCTTGTTTCTTGCCTGTGCAGTTTGCTCGGCAATATCGGTGTTGAGCGGCAGTTCATGGACCACGATTGCCACCATCGGTGTGGCATTTATGGGTATCGGCTCGGTAATGGGTTATAGCGAGGGCTGGATTGCAGGTGCAATTATATCGGGCGCATATTTTGGCGATAAGGTTTCGCCGCTGTCTGACACTACCGTGCTTGCATCATCATCGTGTGGCGTAGATTTGTTTACCCACATCAAATATCTGATGATAACAACCATTCCTTCGATGCTGATAGCGATGTTAGTGTTTCTGGCTGTGGGCTTTGTTCATGGCGATGTCGAGCAGGTGCAATCACATGACATATTAGTGCATTTGCAGTCGACGTTCAACCTCACGCCGTGGACGCTTATAGTGCCTGTGGTAACTTGTGTGCTTATTGTGTTGCGGGTGAAAACTCTTGTGACTCTTGCTGTTAGCACGTTGATGGGGCTTGTGGCAATGTTTGTGTTTCAACCCCAAGTGGCATCATCAATCGGCGGCGGGTGGTTTATGGCTTCGCTTGATGTGATGTTGACCGAGACAGCAATCCAAACCGGAAACGATATGCTCGACTCGCTTGTTGCGACAGGTGGGGTAGAGGGTATGATGCCGACCATCTATCTGGTGTTATGTGCAATGACATTCGGAGGCGTGATGATTGGCAGCGGAATGATTGCCTCTATTACTCGCACATTTACTCGCCGTTTGCATTCGCCCCGTTCGATAGTGGGTGCAACCGTGGGCAGTGGCATGTTGTTTAATTCGTTTACAGGCGACCAGTATTTGTCGATTATCCTTGGCGGAAATGTGTTCAAGAAACTGTATGAAGACAACGGCCTTGAACGCCGATTGCTGAGCCGTTCGCTTGAGGACTCAATATCGGTTACCTCGGTGCTTATTCCGTGGAACTCATGTGGTGTTACGCAATCGACCGTGCTCGGCGTAGCCACATTGACCTATCTGCCATATTGCATTTTTAATTACATTAGCCCGATAATGTCGCTTATCGTTGTGCGAATAGGCTACAAGATAGTTCGGACGGGGAAATAGGTGTGGGGAGACTATTCTTCGCCTTCGACTTTGCAACCGCGGAAATGGAATTCCTCAACGGCTTTTTCTTTTGAGAAGCAGAAATAAGTGATTTCGGCTTCGGTGCAGACGCGTCCTTTAACCGATAGCGTGGCTTTGATGATGGCAAAAGTGCGCTTGATTTCGCTGATGTGCGCGCGTGCTTCGATGGTTACATTGTCACCTGTGGGCATTGGGCGGCGATAGCGAATGTTGAGATTGGTAGTCATGGCTGCGGTTTGCAATTTGCGGGAAATGACCCATGCGCCGATTTCGTCGAGCATAGTTGCCTGAATGCCGCCATGAAGAGTTTTTACCCAACCCTGGAAATTGTCATCGGGATTCCAGAACGACACAATGTCGTCGCCGTCTTCCCAAAATTCCATTTTAAGTCCGCACGGATTGTGGGGAGCGCATGCAAAACAGTTGTATCCTTCTTCGGTCAATTCGGTCCAAGGGTTGATTATCTTTTTCATTGTAGTGTCGTGGTTAAATTTGTTGCAAAGTTAATAACAAATTGGGTGAGTCCAAATCTCTTTAGACTAAAATAGGAAAACAATGGCTACCGTTCCATGAAATTTTTCTACTTTTGTGAAAAATGTGTTTATGGATAAAGTTTTTGCAATAATATTGGCTTGCGTATGTGTGTCGGTGGGCTATCCGCTCTCGGCTCAGTCGCTTGACGGGCTGCATGGCAAGTGTGGTGCAGAGCTTAAAGGGGCTGTAGGGCAGATGAGCCGTGTGAAAAATCATATTGGTTCAGTTGTCGGTTCTGGTAGCGTGTGGGAGGCTTTTCGCGCGACAGATAATGCCGACGGCTATGTACTTGATCGTTTCTCGGCACAAAGCAGCGAGTTTCCGACTGATGCGGTTTCGGCGCCTGCTGATAAGGCTGTATGCGCGATTGCACCATTGGAGTGGTGGGCCGATGAAGCTGCCTATGGCGATACGTTGGCTATGGATTTACACAATTTATATCCTTGCGACATCGCGTTTGTGCAGTCACGCAAAGACTATCCGATGGGTGAGGTTGTTAATGCACAGTTTGACAATGGCGTTGCCTTGTCGGGGATGGGTTACATATCGGGCATAGATGTGAATTTGTGGGAACCGGCCGATGAATACAAAGGCGATTTTGCTCGTGCGATGATGTATGTCGCAACTGTTTATCCAAGCAATCGATTTGCCGGACTGGGTGTTAATTTTATGGAAGACAACCGTTATCCGACATTGAATGCTTATGCTCGCAGACTGTTGTTGGCATGGCATTATGCCGATCCTGTAAGCGAGTTGGAACGGAAACGCAATGATGCAGTAGAGGCTATTCAAGGTAATCGCAATTTGTTTGTGGATTATCCCGTGTTGGCTGATTATATTTGGGGTAAATCGAGCAGTCAGCCGTTTGAAGAAAAAGTCGACAAGGAGCCGTTGCGGTCAACATATCGGCTTGGCGATTCTCGCATAGACCTATGTCACAAGTTGGTGCCTGCCGATGCAAAGTGGACTGTAAACGGCATTGCCGTACAGGCTGATTATATCGTGCCTGCACAATTGGGCGTGGGTGTTCATGAATTGCGGTTTGAATCGGAAGGGAAAACTGGCAAGCTAAAAATCAAAATTGTGGAATGATGACACGGGTGCAATATTGGATATTATTGGTTTTAATGGTTGTGTTATCGGCGTGTGACGAAGATAATACACAAGGGTTGTTGCCAGCGCTCAGCCACAATTCGTTAACAATGGCTGTTGGTGAAGTCGCACAAATAACTGTTAGCAATGCTCATTTGATTGAGGCAAAGGTCGGAAGTCCGATAATTAGCGTGGAGCAAAAAGGGACTGAGATATTGGTGGAGGCTTTGTCGCGTGGTCGCACAAAGATTTTTGTCAATGCCGATGGACATCGTCTCGTGTGTGATGTGACAATAGAAGATGCTATAGGTGGAGGCGATGCCGATAGTGACAAATATGACTTTAGCACTGAGCTGGATGATAGCACAACGCGATTTATCTCACCTGAATTGTCTTTGCGCTATAATGACTGTGGTGTGTTGATAGTCAAGGGCGACCAACACATAACCATGGTGTCGCTTGATATGGGCGATGAAATTGAATTGAAATATAGCGGTGTGTTAATGGAGGGCGCAGATGTTGAGAATGCGCAATTGTCGGTAAATGGCAAATTTGTGGAACTTCAATCGGCTCGAGTCGAAAAGATGAGCCAACAAGGGGTTTGGATAAACATGAAAATGCGCACTGGCTCACACATAGCTATGGTGGTGACAGACTGTTAAGGTCAAATGTCACCAGAACACATTAAAGGTGATGTTGCGAAATTATTTGCTTTTCTCGTCGGCAAAGCGGTTGGGATAGTCGATGTGGACTTTGGGGCGTTTTGCGGCACGTATTAAGAAGAAAATGCCGGCAACGATAAACGGAACGCTGAGCCATTGTCCCATATTGAGCACCATGTCGGCTTCAAATGCAACCTGATTGTTCTTGACAAACTCGATGAGGAATCGGGT
>JAFPCM010000140.1 GCA_017390185.1 Muribaculaceae bacterium | reverse complement strand
GAACTCGAAAACTTTGAGCCAGACTTCATCGTTTACAACGCATCTAAGGCTAAAGTTGAAAACTACGCTGAACTCGGCCTTAACTCTGAGACTGCTGTTGTCTTCAACATCACTTCTCGCGAACAAGTTATCATCAACACTTGGTACGGTGGCGAAATGAAGAAGGGTATGTTCTCTATGATGAACTACTACCTCCCACTTAAGGGCATCGCTTCAATGCACTGCTCTGCAAACACTGACATGAACGGTGAAAACACTGCTATCTTCTTCGGTCTTTCAGGTACAGGTAAGACTACTCTCTCAACTGACCCTAAACGTCTCCTCATCGGTGACGACGAACACGGTTGGGACGACGAAGGTGTGTTCAACTACGAAGGTGGTTGCTACGCTAAAGTTATCAACCTCGACAAAGAAAGCGAACCCGATATCTACAACGCTATCCGTCGCAACGCACTTCTCGAAAACGTAACTGTTGACGCTGAAGGCAAAATCGACTTCAACGACAAGAGCGTTACTGAAAATACTCGCGTTAGCTACCCCATCGACCACATCGAAAACATCGTTAAACCCGTTTCTAAAGGTCCAGCTGCTAAACAAGTTATCTTCCTTTCAGCAGACGCATTCGGTGTACTTCCTCCCGTTTCTATCTTGACTCCCGAGCAAGCTAAATACTACTTCCTCTCTGGTTTCACTGCTAAATTGGCAGGTACAGAACGTGGTATCACTGAACCCACTCCCACTTTCTCTGCATGCTTCGGCGCTGCATTCCTTTCACTCCACCCCACTAAATATGGTGAAGAACTCGTGAAGAAAATGGAAGCTAACGGTGCAAAAGCATACTTGGTGAACACTGGTTGGAACGGTACAGGCAAACGTATCTCTATCAAAGATACTCGCGGTATCATCGACGCTATCCTCGACGGTTCTATCAACAACGCTCCTACAAAGAAAATTCCTTTGTTCGACTTCGAAGTTCCCACTGAACTCCCCGGCGTAGACCCCAACATCCTCGATCCCCGCGACACTTACGCTAACGTTGAAGACTGGAACACTAAAGCACAAGACTTGGCTGAACGCTTCATCAAAAACTTCAAGAAATTTGAAGGTAACGAAGCTGGTAAAGCTCTCGTTGCTGCTGGTCCCCAACTCTAATCGAGCATAACAACTCAATTATAAAAAAGGCTGTCCCCGAAAGGACAGCCTTTTTACAATATATTTCTTACACTCGTTTTTATTCGGCAAAACATTTGTGGCAATGAAGATTTTGATAGTTTGCAACAATGCATATATGCGCGGCAATGGCGTTTGCACTGCGGTGCTCTCTTTGCTCAACCGCTTGAAGTCGGCAGGCATTGATGCACGATTAATGGCTTGTGAAAACCCCGACCCCAATGGCGAACAGCCCGATTATCGACTGAAACACTTTAAATTTCCCATCTTTGAGCCTATAATTGAGAGCAATGGTTTCAGATATGCGGCCATTGACAAGCGTGTTATCACCGAGGCCGTGCAATGGGCCGATGTGGTTCACTTGTCCGAAGCCTTCCCCTTGGAAGTCGCGACAGTCAATATCGCGCGAAAGTTCAACACTCCGTGCGTTGCAACGTTTCACATTTTCAGTCAAAACATCATGGCCAATCTTGGACTCAAAAAAGCGCCCATCATCAATGCGGTGTTGACATGGTGTTGGAAAAAGACTGTTTATGACTATTGCACCCACATTCACTGTCCCACAAACACCGTCCGCAACCACTTGAACAACTGCGGATACAAATCTGAGTTGAGAGTCATCTCAAACGGCATCGAGATTCAGGATGAGAACGTTTTGCCATCAATAGACATTGACGAGAAAATCACAATTCTAAGCACCGGGCGACTCGCAAGCGAGAAATCACAGAAAACCCTTTTGGAGGCGATGAAGCATTCAAAGTATGCCCATCGCATTCAACTACATTTTGCCGGCCACGGACCTAAAGAAAAGAGTTACAAAAAAATTGCCGACAAACTGGTGAAAAATGGCATCTTGACACATCAGCCGATATTTGGTTTTTATAGTGCCGACGAGTTGAAAGCGTTAGCTCGCAAATCATATCTTTATATCCACTGCGCTTGGGTGGAAGTAGAAGGCCTCTCGTGTGTCGAAGCACTGAAAGAAGGCGTAGTACCTATCATTGCACAGGGTAAGTTTACCGCAGCATCTCAGTTTGCATTGGACGAGCGAAGCCTTTTCCCCGAATCTGACTCAAAAGCCCTTGCCAACCGAATTGACTGGTGGATTGAACACCCCCAAGAGAGAGAACTGATGAGTGCAAAATATGCCGAATCGGTCAAGAATTACAATCTCAGCGACTCTATTGAGCAGATAATCAAAATGTATCAAGACAGCATCGGCTCATGAAACTCAAAAACTTATTGTGGCTGATTGTCATATCATTCATTGCATGCTCGTGTGCGACATCGCGTAATACATCGGACACCGAGTATTACAAGATTGATGCCTCATATGGCTACAAGGGCATATTAGAGGAGCGTTTTCACAACTGCACTGCGCCCGGTCCGTCAACAAGACGAATGTATGTATATTTGCCAGCCGACTATTATGAGTCTGATACAAGATACCCCGTATTTTACCTTCTGCACGGAGCAAGAGGCAACGAAACTTCATGGATAATCAAGGGCAACCTTCTTCACCAAGTCGACTCACTGATGGCGTGCGGAAAGATGGAAAAGACAATTATCGTGTTGCCCAACACCAATCAGCACAAGGACGACAAAGATTACAACAAATCGCGAATAAAAGGCGCCGTAGAAGCGTTGTTTGAGGTTGACGGCTGTGTCGAATCGGCATTTGTAGACGATGTTGTAACGACTATTGACAGCCTTTATCGCACCATTCCCAAAAAACAGAGCCGAGCGATTGGCGGGCTCTCCATCGGTGCGCTTCAAAGCATTTATATCTCGGCAACCCACCCCGACGTGTTTGGTTATATCGGTCTGTTTTCACCTATGCGCCGACCTGTATTCCGCTATGGAGATTGTTCGTCTTTGTATAAAAATCTGAAGGGCAAACACACTGTCCAGTTTGAAAACCCGCCACAACTATACTGGGTGATGATTGGTAAGAACGATATCTTTTATTTAAGCACAAAATCATATTGCAAATACTTGGACAAACACAATTATATCTATGAACGCCTTTATTCAAAAGGAGGCCACGATTGGTATAATTGGATTGACTATTGCAACATGTTTATGGAGCGATTGTGGAAATTTCAGGAAACACAGCCTTAATATACCTCCAAGGTATTTATAGTTTTTGATAAAATGTGTATCTTTGCAACAGATATTATGTTTATAGCATAACCAAAACAATTTCAACGGTCTGAGTCCTGCCAAAAGGAATCAGCCCTATTTTTTTTGCTCGATTAAAGTTTTGTTGAGTCGCAATATAATTAACTGTAATTTAATTGGATAATGAGGATATTAAAGCACTGCTCTTTGGTTTTTTCTGTTTGTTTCGGCATGCTGTTTCTATGTAATACAACCCATGCACAGGACAATAACGACAACCGAATGTTGATATCAGGCCAGGGATGGTATGGATATGACCTTGAACAACTACGCCCTCAGCAAGCATCAAGCTGCTACATGACCTATGAATTGGCGTTAGGTTTTCAGACAGAGCCTGCCGACAGCAATTTGTATGATAAATTATTTGGATATCCCACCCTATACGCCGGATTTTCTGTGGCCAGTATGGGTGATTTCCAATTCCACGACAACACAAAATTTCCCAACCTATACTCATTGTTCGGCTCGTTTGAACGATCTCTTTTCAGAAATAACTACACCTCGCTCGGATATCATTTAGATTTTGGCGCAACATACAACCCCGCCACCTACGACCCCATGGAAGGAGAGGGTAACAACTGGTTAAGTTCGCCCTTTATGGCATATGTTGGTGCAGGCGTATTTGCCAAGTTTCATCTTGGCAAAAGATGGGAAATTGGCGCCGACTTATCTTTCCGCCACTACTCCAACGGCCGATTGAAACTGCCTAACGAGGCACTCAATGCAATCGGTGCCGGTGTATTTGTCCGATACCGACTCAGCGATTATGAACCCGCCAAATATAAAAGAAACAACATAGACCTTGACCTTGACGATTTCAAGAAAGGCATGCAATATACAATGGCCATCGGCGGCGGCGTTCATACATGTCAGGCCGAGTGGAACACTTTTGCTTTTGACCATTCACAACCCGACAAACCCGCAAGAATACCAACAAAAGAAGAGGCCGCCAGCCTAAAAGCTCATCCAAAATTCTCATATAGTTTTGAAGCGACATACCGATATGCGCCAAGATATGCAACCGGTTTGGGAGTGGAATTGTTCTATTCATCAAACATGAAGCACCTTAAAGCTGCCGACACTATTCTATATGGAGAGGAAGCCGTTGCAAACAGCCCTGGGTACAGCCCCCTTTCAATAGGTGTTGCAGTCGTTCAGGAAGTGTATTGGCGCAATCTTGCCGTCCACGTCGCAGTAGGGGCATATCCTTACCGCCACAAAGGTGTTAACGACAAAGAACTTAACGAAATGTATAACGACCGCGAAAGAGGATGGCATTATGAGAAAGCCGGACTCCGATATTACTTTCCCAAACTCGGAGACACCTTCGTGGGCCTCTCAATCAAATCGCACAACATAAAAGCAGAGTATCTTGAACTCTCATTAGGTTGGAGATTTCATGGAAAAAAGCATTAAGATGACTCATAATTCAACCAAATAAACATAGCCGGCCGCCCCGATGGGACAGCCGGCTTGTATTTTATTCAAGTTTATGTAAAGCTCGGTTAATGTGCTTCGAGCCAATTGTTGCCTGTGCCGACCGATACCAACAATGGCACGCGACCGGTGTAGGCATGCTGCATATTGCGCACCACAAGTTCTTTGACCACATCAAATTCATGAGGCTTGACAGTAAACACAAGTTCGTCGTGCACTTGCATTATCATTGTTGACTGCAAGCGGCGCTCTTTCATCTCGCGCGCAATATTTATCATGGCAATCTTGATCACATCGGCTGCCGAGCCTTGAATGGGGGCGTTGATGGCATTGCGTTCGGCAAATCCACGTCCCACCGAATTGTTTGATGTAATCCCCGGCAACATGCGCTTGCGACCTTTGATTGTGGTCACATAGCCGTCGCGTTTGGCT
>JAFPCM010000139.1 GCA_017390185.1 Muribaculaceae bacterium | reverse complement strand
GGAACCACGAAGTGCTCACGAGTGAGCGAGCAGTGGATGTCGGCGATAGCCGGTACACGTAAGCGAGACTCACCGTAGCTATAGGGGCGAAGCCCCGGAGGGGTTAAGGATAAACTATGTGCCAACAAGTATATACTAGCCAAATAATAAACCGCCTTACTTACTTAGCAAGGCGGTTTGTTTTACTCTTTTGTATTGAAAGATTATTTGTTTCTGTTTGCTTCTAATATTGGAAGATTTGCTTCTGTTGGAATGTAAATCACAGTCTTGTCATTCAAATTAGATTGTTGACGAACCCACAAATATTGAATATATGAAGGTGTTAAACTTCCGTTCTCAATACGAATAGCTTCTGCGGCGCCCTTTGCACGTTCAATTTCAGCTTGGGCATTAAGTTTTTCAGCTTCCAGATTAGCTTTTGCTTCTTCAATCTTGATTTTACGGTTTTGCTCAGCTTTTGCAAATTCGGCACGTCCGCTCATCTCTTGTTGCCACACATTATAGTAAGGAATAGCAATAAACAACCCTACTATGCACACTAAAATAATAACAATTGATCCTAATGTGATTGCTAAATTTTTCTTGTTCATATTCTATAAATTTAAAAATAAAACTTGTAAAGTGAATTTATTTCATCATCTTTTTCAAGATGATGGGAGATTCAGGGCCCATGTTGAAGATGAGGTCGAGAATAGTGAGGTGGGGCACAAATCCGTGTTGTGCCTGGCGAATTTGGTAATAAGGCACTACCTCGGTGTCCCACTCCATGTTGCGATAGTCGGCAATGAGGCTGGTATCTATATCTTGCAAGTCATATTTTATGGCAGTGTCAATGCCCAATATGTTGCGAACAACGGCGTCGATTTCGCAATCAAGGTCTATCAACAGGCAATTATCAAACCTGTCAGCTTGCAAAAAGGGGAGAAAGCGGTCAATATAATACTCAAAAAACGGTGTACGCCCGTAGGCCGATTCCAAAGCCACACGATGCACATTCCACCACAATCCATGGGTTGATACCTTTACGTCGTTCCATGAAGGCGGAGTGCCTCGAAAAGGCTTCTCAACGGGCACTGTGAGTTGCATGTGTCCGTGTGTGTCGACAATGTCGCATCGGTGGGTCGATTTCATGCGTTTGTTGTATCGCAACGAGCGGTCGATAACAGCTGTGGCATGAGATGCAAGCGTTGCATAATAGTCGATGCTGCCCATGTAGGCAGGCGGCATCAAAGCAACGGTGTCGGGGTGTATGATTAACGGTGATGACATTATTTGTCGGGGTTGGCATCTTTTAAAATGCGATTCCAGCGAATGCCGCCGTCAAGCAATCTTTTGTCTTTGTCAAACGAGATGAGCACAAACATTGGCTTGCCAACGATGTGGTCTTCGGGAACAAAACCCCAAAAACGAGAGTCAAGCGAGTTGTGACGGTTGTCGCCCATCATAAAATAATAGTCCATTTTGAAAGTGTATTCTTTGGCAGGCTCGCCGTTGATATACACAGTGCCTTTGTCAATATAAGCCTCGTTGCCTTCATAGTTGCGAATGCAGCGGTTATATATAGCCCAAGTGCTGTCGTTGAGTTCCACTGATTTGCCTTTTTGTGGAATCCACACGGGGCCGAAATTGTCTTGGCTCCAACCCCATTTTTCGGCATAACCCAATGGGTAGATATATTCGTCGGGTCGGGTGGGAACAAGTTCCAAGATATCAATGTCGGGGCGTGATTGCAAAGTTGCCACCATTTGGGGTGTGAGGGGTGCAACATTGATATCGGGCATGTCGCTAGTAACGCCGCGGTCATCAACAGCTACACCCAGTTTGTCCCATTCTTCGTTAGTGAGACGGCCTTGTTTGAGTTTAATAAAGTATTTGAACTGCACATTTTCGGGCTGTGCTTGCTCTTTGCCGTTGTTGTAAATCACTCGATCTTTGATTTCAAACATTTCGCCGGGAAGACCCACACAGCGTTTCACATAGTTCTCGCGGCGATCGACAGGTCGGTAAATTATTTCGCCGAAGATGTCGGGATTGGCAACGACATATTCCTTGCCCACTTGCTGCACGATGCTGTAATAGTCGGGGTTTGGCACCTTGACTGTAACGGTGTCGCCGGCTGGGAAGTTAAATACCACGATGTCGCCCATCTCTACGTTGCCCAAACCTTTAAGACGGTGATATTCCCATTGAGGATTGTCGAGATAGCTCTTGGTGTTGATGATGGGAAATGTGTTTTGCACCAAGGGGAAATGAATGGGAGTCATGGGTACGCGAGGTCCATAAGCCATTTTGTTTACCCACAAATAGTCGCCTGTGAGCAATGTTTTTTCAAGTGATGATGAGGGAATCTGATAGTTTTGACCGATGAAGGCAAACACAAAGTAAACCAATACCAATGCATAAACAATGGCATCGACCCAACTCATAACCGTGCGCACAATAGGGTTTTTGCTTTTTTTCCACCATGTGAGGGGAATGTAGCCGGTGATGTAGATATCAAACAATAGGATAGAAAACAATGCCACCCACCATGTTCCGAGCCATCCGACCCACAAAAAGAAGATGATCATAACGATGTCGAAACGCATCCAGCGAGAGCGTTTTGTTTCATTGATGCGACGAAGAAAGTCGGCTTTGAAATCAAATTTATCTTGAGCCATTGTGCTTATGCTTGATTTAGAGTATTTAATTTAACAGTTGGTCCATCATTTGGTTCATAGTGCAGAAACCCGACTGGTTGTTGAGCCACTCGGCAGCCACCACAGCACCGAGAGCAAATCCGTCGCGGCTCTTGGCGCAGTGTTCAATGGTGATAGAATCGACCTCTGAGTCCCAAGTGATAATGTGAGTTCCAGGCACTTCGCCTTCGCGCTCGTGATTGATGAGCATTTGGTCGGCAAGGGGAGAGTCTTCGGTCCAAGAGTTGATGCGGTCCACATTCTCAATCACACCTTCAGCGAGAGTAATAGCAGTGCCGCTGGGATGGTCAAGTTTGTGAATGTGGTGAATCTCGTTCATCGAGGGAGTGTAGTGGTCAAAACGGTTCATGAGCGCACTCAATCGCTTGTTGAGAACGAAGAAAAGATTAACCCCGAGGCTGAAATTTGACGACCACAAGAACGTAGCATTATTGCTTTCGCAAAATTCTTTAACCATGGGCATTTGTTCTGTCCAGCCGGTGCTGCCCGAGACCACTTTCACCCCTTGGGCAAAGGCTTTCATATAGTTGTTGACAGCAGTTGCAGGAGTTGTAAACTCTATAGCAACATCGGCGCTGCGAAAAGCATCGCTGTCAAAGTCGTCTTGATTGTTTATGTCGATGATGCACACAATTTCGTGTCCGCGGCTACGGGCAATGCGTTCAATGGTGTGGCCCATCTTGCCATATCCTATAAGTGCTATTTTCATATTTGCCAATTATTTGTGCAAAAATACACATTATTCTCTGATTTTGTTGCTATTTTTGTAGGCATAATTAAAAAAAGGCCGATATGTATGACGTATTTATAAGTTATTCGAGAAAGGATCTTGAAATAGTGCTGCAATATGTGGACTTTCTTGAGCGCCATGGGCTGAATGTTTGGATTGACCGCAAGGGTATTTACTCGGGCGATAAGTTTAAGGGACTGATAACACAAGCTATAATTGATAGCGATATGGTGTTGTTTTTTTCATCGGCCAATTCCAATGCATCATCATGGGTGGAAAAGGAAATAAGTGTGGCTGTTCATATGAACAAAGCCATTATACCCATCAAGTTGGACCAAAGTAATTATAACGTGGAGTTTTTGATGGACTTGGTAAACCTTGATTTTGTGTTGTATAAAGGCTCAGTTGAGGCCACCAGCGATATGATATTAAAGTCGATTATGCACAATCGACAGTCTATAGCCCCCAATGTGGTGATGCTTGGCGCTCCTTGCAGCGGAAAGACTACATTAGCATTATATCTGTCGCGATTGACACCGGCCAATGGTATGAAAGTGGCGGGTAACTATAATGCGACCATGAATTATGAAATTGAAAATGCCGAGAGTATTATCAATGGCAAGAGTCGCAATGTGTGGCAAAAGCGCATAGAGTTGTGGGATTACAAAAATGTCACTTTGATAGACTTTGGCCCGCTTGAGCACGATGTGCCTCAAGTGTTGTCAATATTGAAACCCGATTGCGCCATACTTGTGGCAAGTTATGAACGCAACGATGATACTTGGGAATATGAAATAGACAATCAGGAACTTGAATATAACATAAGTCTGGCCAAGGAGTGTGGTATCAAAAAGATAATACCGCTGATTAACAAAATGGACATGAACGACGATGATGAGGGTATAAAGCGCTCGCAAGAGTTTTTTAATGCCATGCTCAAAAAATATGGCTATCCTCAATGTTTATATAGCATGAGCGGAAGTGCCTTGGGTGCTATTAACGGAGTGCCTGAATGGGAGTATAAGTTGGAATATATTGTAACAGAATTAGGTAAAATATAGTATGGCAAAACGTGTATTAATTGTCGGTGCCGGAGGATTTATCGGCGGTTTTATGGCCGAGCAGAGCCTTAAACGCGGATATGAAACATGGGTGACTGTGCGTGAATCGACCTCGCGACGATTTTTGGGCGACGAGCGCCTGAATTTTTTGGTGCTTGACTATGACGACACTCAGGCTATGACACAGGTGTTGACAACTGCTTTGCCCGAGAACGAGCGTTGGGATTACATTGTGTATAATCTTGGTGCGACAAAGTGTGCCAACTTTCTTGATTTCAACCGCATAAATTATCAGTATCTTCGCAATTTCTGCGAAGTACTGTGTGGAAACAATCTTGTCCCCGAGCGTTTTCTGTATATGAGCAGCCTAAGTGCATTAGGTCCTGGAGATGAAAAGAATTATGAACCGTTGAAGTCGTCGATGTTTCCATGTCCCAACACTCGCTATGGCTTGTCGAAGGTCAAGGCCGAGATGCACTTGCAGATGATTGAGAACTTCCCGTATATAATTTTCCGTCCGACGGGAGTGTATGGTCCTCATGAGCAAGACTATTTGCTGATGATAAAGAGCATTGACAGGCATTGGGATTTTGGTGTGGGTTTCCGTCGACAGATGCTCACATTTATCTATGTTGAAGATTTGGTAAATGCTGTATATGACGCTTTGGAGAGTGGTGTGGTTCAGAAAAAATATATCTTATCTGAAGAACGTGCTTATAGCCAAAAAGAGTTTCGCACCATTGTTGCCCAAGAGCTTGGTGGCCGATGGGTAATTCCGGTCAAATTGCCGCTGTTTATCACTTATATAGCATCGTACTTTGCCGAAAAGTGGGGCATGGCCAAAATGCAGCCCAGCACCCTCAACCGCGACAAGTTCAAGATCATGAAACAGCGCAATTGGTCGTGTGATGTGAGCGATGCCCAACGCGATTTCGGCTTCAAAACCCGATTCTCGTTGCGCGAAGGTATTAAAGCCACCGTGGCGGCATATCTCAAAGAAAAAGAAAGCAAACACAAAAAATAACATATAATGGAAGAAAACAATAAAAAAACGCCCCGATGGTTTTTGTGGCTTGTGATAGTGATGATGTTGCCGGTATTGAGTTGTCCGTGGCTCATATCAAATGCACCGCAAGGAACCAGTATGTTTGTGTGGTTTTATCCCATATATGTCATCACATCGGGCTGGCTTGCCTATCATTGTTATGTGCCTCGCCGAGAAATTTCATACATATTGATAGCGTTAATGTTGCTGTCGCATGTGTCAATGTGGATGTTGCCCGATTTGGTGTAAAAACGAGTAAAACGACAAAAATCGACCAAAAAAGCAAGTCAAAAAGACCAAAAAAAGGGTTTAAGTGATAAAAAGTGTTAATAAGAAGCATTTTTATGCGTAATAATTATGTTGTATAACATAAAATGTCTACCTTTGCACTGTGTTTTTCATGGTATTAGATTTAAGGTTAAGAAGATTGGTTGTCGCGATGACAATCAATTTTTTTTTGCACAGTTTTTCAATAGGTAAAAAGATATGTAAAAGGCTGCTATATAGCAGCCTTTTTTTGTATTGATCAATTATTGCTTATCTTTGCAAGAGGAAATATAAATATTATAAAGAGATGATTAAAAGATTGCGATTGATATTGGCGATGGTTGTGGGCGTGATGGTGTTGGCATCATGTGACAGTTCAAACAAATTGATTGAGGTGGACTATATGCCCATCGTGTTCCGTTTTGACATTGTTGACACTGACGGAAACAATCTCGTAACAAAAGATATTTATGACAACGGCGATGATGGCTTGGTGTTGGTGTATGATGATGTGTCTTATACGCTGAAAAGTTTTCACGAAACATTTGACACACAATCGCGCTATTATATGCCAGTGATGAGAGGCTTTTTTGTGAGTGCCCCCATTGACGATGAGTATTCACTCTATTTTGGCGAACTTGACGGTTCAAAAAATTATAATAAAAAAACTATCACGCTGAAGTGGACCGACGGCACTGAGGACAAAATCGTGTTCTCACACAAGGTGGTGGGTATTCTGAAAATAGACCGCAAAGTTACTGTTAACGGCAAAAACAATGGCAGCTCAACCAACATTACTCTTGTGAAAAAGGTGGTGAATAACGGTATTGCGGAATAAACGGGTCGCAAGCATGAAAAAGATATTAGCATTATTAGTGTCGTTTGCCGCGTTTTTGGGCTGCAATAGTCAGACTGCATATAAGTCGGTCGATGTGGCAGCGTTTGCCGAAGTGATAAGCAACAGCGATGTTCAACTTGTAGATGCTCGCACTGCAAGCGAATATGCCGAGGGACATATTCCCGGCGCGGTGAACATTGATGTGAAAAGTGGTGATTTTGACAAGCAGATAGCCACTCTCGATGCTTCGCGCCCGGTTGCGGTGTATTGTCGTAGCGGCCGTCGCAGCAAAGCGGCAGCAGCGCGATTGTCAAAGGCGGGATATGAGGTTATTGAACTCAATAGCGGAATATTGAGTTGGCCTGGCAAACTTGAAACCCGATAGGGGCGAGTGTTTTGTTTGCGAGAGATTATTTTACCTCTTGAATGAGGTAGATTTGAGAGGGGAGGTGGTCGGAGTATCCGTTTAGGAAGCGGCCGCCGGCAAATGTGCGCAAAGGTTGGCCTTTGTATTTGCCGTCTTGGTTGAGCAAGAAGTCACGATACACGATTTCGTGGCGCCAATACTTTAATTGATAGCTGTTGCCATCGAGCAATGTGCCCGATACGATAATTTGGTCAAACAAGTTCCACGCACCTTTGTAGGAGAGAGTTCCGTATCCGCTGTCAAATGTTTTCCAAAACGGATTGTAAAAACCGTGTTTCTTTACCTTGTTGTGCTTCTTTTTTGCTCCCAATACTTTTGCGCATGAGTTGTTGTAGGGGTCATCGTTGAGGTCGCCCATGATAATGACGCATTGATTGGGGTTGATGTTCCAAATAGAGTCGGCCATGTTTTTACACAGTTGAGCTGCCGCATCGCGCAAGTGTCGTGAGCGCTCTTCTCCACCCAATCGTGATGGCCAA
Organism: Muribaculaceae bacterium; assembly: GCA_017390185.1. Taxonomy (GTDB): domain Bacteria; phylum Bacteroidota; class Bacteroidia; order Bacteroidales; family Muribaculaceae; genus RGIG4079. Next base: position 6,363 of record JAFPCM010000139.1, on the reverse strand, counting down.
TGGTTGACAATGATTGAAACAATGTCGTTGCCCATGCGGCCGGTTACGCACATGTGGTCGCGGGTAAGGAAACCGGGGTCGTCTTTGATTGTGAGACGGTGGTTGGTTACGTTTAAGACTTCAAACAAATCGGGGTTGTATAACAATGACACATCGATGCCGCGACGGTCGGGTGAGTCGTGATGCACCACTTGCAGATTGAGGTTCTTGATTTGGTCGTTTGCAACAAGGTCGTTGAGTACGCTCTTGTTTTCCACTTCAGCAACACCAATCACGGCCGGGCCGAGAGGGGTGTAATCGCTTTTCATGCTTGCGATAGCCTGTGCCATATTGTTGATTTTTGACCAATACTTGACGCTGTCCCATTTTTTTGCTCCATTAGGCGAAAATTCAAGGTCGTATTTACCGTTGGCATTGATGGTGTCAAAAAGGTTTTCAAGGTTGTAAAAAGCCACACCATATACCATATATTGGCGTTTAGAATCGGCTTGGTCTTGAGCCGAAACAGCAGATGCAAAAACACATGCTATTAAAAGAAGAAAAAACTTTTTCATATTGATTGTTGTTGTTGAAAAACATTGTTGCCGTAAAATTAGTTATAAAAATCGCAATAATCGTCTAAAATTGAATAAAATTAAACCAGATTTTAATAATTTAGTCTACCTTTGTAGTTCCAAAAATGTTTATAATATAATTAATTAAACCGTATATATAATGGAAAATAAAGAATTGGACCGCATTAGCTATGCATTAGGTCTCAGCATGGGCAATAATTTCAAAGGCTCAGGTATAGAATCAATCAATGTAAAAGATTTTGCTGACGGAGTTGCTGCAGTATTTGAAGGTGCACAACCCAAAATGTCGTATGACGAAGCTAAATTTGAAATCCAAAAATTCTTCCAGGAACTTGATGCAAAACAGCAGGCTGCTGCAGCCGAAATGGCAAAAGTGAACGAAGCTGCTGGTCAAGCATTCTTGGCCGAAAACGGCAAACGCCCCGAAGTTACAACCACAGCAAGCGGTTTGCAATACGAAGTGTTGGCCGAAGGTGCCGGCGAATCACCCGCAGCAAGCGACCAAGTTGTCGTACACTATACTGGTAAATTGATCGACGGTACTGTATTTGACAGTTCGGTTGAACGTGGCGAGCCCGCTACATTTGGCGTTACACAAGTTATCCCTGGTTGGGTAGAGGCTTTGCAGATGATGAAACCCGGCGCAAAATGGCGCGTATTCATTCCTTCAAACCTCGCTTATGGTCCTCAGGGAGCAGGTGGCGTTATCGGTCCTAACGCGACACTCATCTTTGATGTTGAATTGTTGAGCGTTGTAGGCAAGTAATGAAACGATTGGCGGTAGCTTTGTCGGCAGCGGTGGTTTCGCTGTCGGCGATGGCCAACGGTAGCGTTTCGGAACAAAAGGCCGACTCGCTATCACAAGCGATGGCAACCTCGTGGGGTGCGATGCTCAAAGCGCAACTCTCACAACGTGTTGATGAGATGAAGTCGATGGGGTTTGCTCTTGACAAGCAGAAAGTGATAGTGGCATTGGGAAGTTATCTCAAAGGTGAACAAATGGCGTTTACAGCCGAAGAAGCCGAGGCTTATCTTAATGCCTATGTTGAAGGCTTGATGCCCAAGGAAGAGGCATTGAGCTTGGAATCGCAACAAGAGTTTCTCGACAAACAGTTGTCGCGCCCTGGTGTAATCAAAACTGCATCGGGACTGGTGTTTGAAACAGTGAAAGAGGGCACAGGTCGCAGTCCGAAGTTGACCGACAAGGTGCGCGTGTTGTACAAAGGCCGTTTGGCCGACGGCACTGTGTTTGACTCAACCGACAACGAAGGTCCCATTGAGTTTGATGTCAACCGCTTGGTAAAAGGTTTTACCGAAGGGTTGTTGCTGATGCGAGAAGGAGGCCAATATCGTCTGTTTATCCCGGCGTCGTTGGGTTATGGTGAGCGTGGTGCCGGAGGTGTAATTCCGCCCAATGCGGCACTTGACTTTGAAGTGACACTCATTGAAATTATAAATCAATAGAATAAGAATAGTAAAGTTATGAAAAAAATTGTTTTGGCATGTGGCGTTGGCGCCATGATGCTTGCCACAGCAAGTTGCTGCGGTGACAGCTGCACTGTCGGTTCTTCATACAAGAACTTTGACGACTCGGTGTCGGCTTATTATGGTTGTGTTCAAGGTAGAGCTCTTGCCGAATTGCTCGTTGATGAGCCCGAAGAGTTTCAAAAACGATTTGATAAAGACTCATTCTTTAAAGGTTTGCGTCAAGTAGTGTTGGCCGATACAAGCGACTATGCCTATATGTCGGGTATCTCAATCGGTATGAACTACAATCGTGAGATGCAACAGTTTATGGACGGCGTGAATTTCAATCGCGAGTTGATTGTTGATGAGATCGAAAAAGCGTTCAGCGCCGACTCTATCGCAAACTTTGACGATATTAAATACAAGCTCGACTCATTGTTTAACCAAGTTATTGAGCGTGCTACCAAAAAACACATGGAGCAGCTGAGCAACTCTCCTGAGGCTGTTCAAAACCGTCAGACTGGTCGCGCTTTCATTGACAAGCGTGTTGCCGAAGATCCTGAGGTTGTTGTAACTCCATCGGGATTGGCTTACAAAAAACTTCGTGACGGTAACGGTCAGAAACCAGAACCCGTGAACAGCGTAAAAATCGCCTATAAAGGTTCGTTGATCGATGGCACAGTGTTTGACCAACTGCTTCCCGATAATGACAAAAAATTCCCCATCAGCGGTTTTGTTGCCGGTTTCACCGAAGGTTTGTTGCTCATGGACAAAGGTTCAAGTTACATATTCTATATCCCCGGAAAACTTGCTTATGGCGTTGATGGTCTTAAACAAGCAGGCATCGGCCCCGATGAAACTCTTATTTTTGAGGTAGAACTTCTTGACATCTATGAGTAATATAATGAAACTGGTGTCACGATTGGCAATGTCGGCAATGGTTTTGTGTGCTATAGCGTGCTCGGCACCCGACAATGACATGACCCGCATTTACAAGAATAGTGCCACAGCATCGGGTAAACTTGTGGCATGTCACGGTCAGAAACCGCAATTGACCACAGCTACCGATACCGTAGCCTATTATATGGGTTACATCAACGGATCGGGCCTTGGCGAATTGATAATGTCGGGCCAAGCTCCACAAGAAATAGTGGAAATGGACCGCAAGAAATTCATGCAAGGCTTGTCAATGGCATTTGCAGCCGACTCAATGGATATCAGTTTGCTGCAAGGCATTGCTACCGGCATTCAGTTGCGTCAAATGCGCGATGCGCTCAACCAAGATGTGCCCATGCAGTGGGACAACGACTTGGTGATGCAAGGATTCTATCAAGGCTTTATGCAAGACCGCACCGACCATCTTCCGGCTCAAATGGCACAGGAAAAACTTATGCAGTCGCGATATAGCATATTTATGCAGAACAACGCAATTGAATAGAAAAAAGCGACAACATCTGCTTAATTGGTAGATAAAATCATAAAAAAGCAACAATTTGTTATGAAATTGTTGCTTTTTTATTTTAGAATGATTACTTTTGTCGCATAAACCAACACAACTCTAAAAAACATGGAAAAGATAGATAATTTGGACCGCAAAATTCTTGAGATTGTGATGCGCAATGCCCGCATCGCCTCAAAGGATGTGGCTACCGAGTGTGGTGTGTCGCGTGCGGCTATCCACCAGCGCATTCAGCGCATGATTGACCTTAAAGTGATTACAGGTTCGGGATACCATGTAAATCCCAAGATATTGGGCTATCGCACATGTACTTACATCGGCGTGAATCTCGAACGAGGTGCGATGTATAAAGATGTGGTTCCTGAGTTGGAAAAGATACCGGAAATTGTGGAATGTCACTTCACAACAGGTCCTTATACAATGCTTATCAAACTTTATGCACGCGATAATGAGCATTTGATGGAGTTGCTCAACGACAAAATTCAGATGATTTCGGGTGTGACAGGTACTGAAACCCTCATTTCGCTCGACCATAGTATCGACCGCGAAATCCCCATTCACTACAAATAATCAGAATCGATTAAATAAAATCAATAGATGAGGCTGTCAATCCGACGGCCTCATTTTGTTTCTTGGCAATGTTTTTGCTATATTTGCAATAATAAAAAACAGAATATATTATGGCATTTGTAAAATGGTTAGGAGGAGTGGTCGGTTTTGTGGCTGGCGGACCCTTGGGCGCTTTGCTGGGCTTTGTATTAGGTTCGCTTTTTGAAGAGAAATCGCCCAAAGCACAATATAATAACACATCACAAACCCAAGAAGATATCAACGCCGGTCAGCGCAACAGTTTCATGTTTTCGCTCATGGTGTTGGCGTCATATATCATTAAGGCCGACGGCAAGGTGATGCACAGCGAGATGGAGCTTGTGCGTCGTTTCTTGCGTGTTAATTTCGGAGAAGATGCGGTGAATGAGGGAAACGAAATTTTGTTGAAACTGTTTGAACATCGCAAACAGGTTGATGCACAAGACCCATATGCTTTCAAGCGCACTATAAATGATTGTGGCCGACAGATAGCAGCCAATATGTCGTATGAGCAACGCTTGCAGTTGCTTAACTTCCTTGCAATGATAGCCAAGGCCGACGGACATGTGTGCAACCAGGAGATAGAGGCGTTGCGCGAGGTGGCTGCGGCTATGGGATTGTCTGCAAGCGAGGTTGACTCAATGCTCAACTTGGGCACCGACACACTCGAAGCGGCCTATAAGGTGCTTGAAATTTCACCTTCGGCAACAGACGATGAGGTGAAAGCCGCTTATCGCAAACTTGCGATGAAGCATCACCCCGACCGAGTGGCATCGTTGGGCGAAGACGTTCGTAAAGCCGCCGAAGAAAAATTCCGCCAACTCAACGACGCAAAAGAAAAAATCTACAAAGCCCGCGGATTAAACTAACGGGTCGACAGATTGCGTAAATACACCCTCGTCTCGAAGAAAAAATTCGCGGCGGGGGATTTCGTTTTTTTGTGCACTTTTTTGCGAGGAAATGTGCTGATGTTTTGATATTTAGTGCAAAACAATTACTTTTGTAAAAAATAACCAAAAATATACCAATGAAAAAGTTTTATTTGTCAGTAATGGCTTGTGTCGTAGCCATTTTCTCTTATGCAGAATCGTTCTCTGCCGGTGGCGAAACTTATACCTATACGGTAACCAAAAGTTCGACACCAACATCTGGAATCAAACACACAAGGATGCGCTTTACGGCTCCTTCGTCATGTAATGTAAGTATCGTTGAGGTTGATTTGACCAATCCCGATTTGCGTGTTGAAGCATTTACAGCCAATGACTCATTGCTTCAAACCGAGGCGATGACATCGTTATATAAACGAAAACAAAACATGGGACGCACTGCTGTTGTGACTCAAAACGGTCATTTCTGGTCAATGTCGAGCCAAACCACAACTTCGGCCGGAGTACATGCCACAAACACATTGCTTGGCGGTTGTATGGTAAACGGCTCTATTCAAACAGAGACAAACTATGTCAATGACCAATGGAATGGCGGTCCCACTCGCCATGGTGTAATTGGTATCACTGCCGATGGCAAGGCCAAGATTGGCAATTATCAGACCGTTGTCAAGGCTATGTGTCCCGCTAAATGGGGTAATGATGAAAACAGCAATGTGTTGCTCATCACTGAGGTAAACAAATATTGCATCGCAAGCGATTATATGGCTCTGTTCACTCCTGAATATCCCAAGAATCGTGCGATGAAAGTGATTAACACATCAGGCGGTCAACCTGGTAGTGTAGTTACTGACGCAACTGCTACAGAGGTGTATCTCAAAATGGATGCCGGTCAAAAATTGGCCAACAACAGTTGGATTAATTTGACTGTTGGCGAAGTGAAGAGAAACACTACTGGCGGCACTCGTGGCGACTATGATTTTGTGCTTGTTGCATCTCCCGGCGTTAGTCAAAATGTGATGGCTTCGTTGGCTGTAGGCGACAAAATGAAGATTAAATATTACTGGCAATCAACAGGTAGCGATGCTGCTGTTCCCAATTTTGAAAACCTCATTGCCGGTAATGCCATCGTAATGCAAAACGGTGCTATCACTACCCGCGCAACAGATGAATCTTACAACACAAGTGCCTATGCCCGCTCGCTCTATGGTATCAATGGCGACGGCTCAAAACTCTATATGTGTGTCGTTGACAAGGGTCAAAATGATGCCGAGGGTGTGTCGTATGGCGCAACTTGTACTCGCATCAGCTATATCATGAAACAATTTGGCGCACAAACAGTGTTGCAAGTCGATGGTGGCGGTTCGGCTCAAATGGCTATTAGTGGCAG